>CAZDDW010000005.1:0-65766 GCA_964504365.1 uncultured Gammaproteobacteria bacterium
GAACTAGTTGCCGCAGCCACGAATCAGCAACTTGGTTTTGTTTATGCGGATCCACGGCGGGTTGAAGATCCGTATGATACAGCAGTGCAATTGTCTGTGATTCTTGGTTATGATCCAGAACCAAAAGTGATCACACATGAGTTGATCGAAATTAAGGAAGTGATCGATGAGGAAGAAGAGGTGGTCGAGGAAGATGAAGGACCAAGTGAGTTTTCAATTTTGCTTGAACGTTTATCCAAAGAAGATGATCCATATGAGCCGATTGCTCGGCAGGTCAGTGATGAGCAATTAGCTCAGATTGACACTGCAGAATTATCTGGAATTTATTATGTGCGTGAGCAAGCACGAATTTATCCTGAGCAAGAGCTGGGTGGGCATATATTTGGTTTTGTTGGTTCTGATGAAGAAGGGAACATGTCTGGTCGTTACGGTGTTGAAGGTTATTTCGACGATTTGTTGGCCGGTGTTGTTGGTTACTTAAAGTCAGAGCGTGATATTGCTGGTCGTCTGATTGCTGTTGGCGAACGTAGTATTGAGCCAGCGATTGACGGCGCTGATATTGTTCTGACAATTGACCGGACGATTCAATACATGGCCTGTAGTAAATTAGCTGAAACTGTTTTGCGTCATGGTGCTGATGGTGGTTCAGTAGTTATTCTTGATCCAAGCGATGGGGCAGTGTTGGCTATGTGCTCATATCCTGATTATGACCCGGTCGCTTACAACGAAGTTGAAGATATAAATGTTTACAACAACCCAGCTATTTTTGCTGCTTATGAGCCAGGTTCTGTTTTTAAACCAGTTACCATGGCCGCAGCATTGGATACAGCTGCCGTAACCCCAGGTACGACTTATGAAGATACGGGTGCGGTTGAGATCGCTGGATACACGATCATGAACTCAGATGAAGAGGCACATGGTGTGCAGACTATGACTTATGTTCTTGAGGAATCGCTTAATACTGGTGTAATTTTTGCCATGCAGGAAACAGGACCTGAGATATTTCGTGACTATGTTGAGGACTTTGGTTTCGGTCAGATCTCTGGTCTAGAATTAGATACAGAGGTGGCTGGTAATGTTTCAAGTTTGTATGAGAAGAGTGAGATTTATCCAGCCACCGCTTCGTTTGGTCAAGGTATACTAACTACACCATTACAAATGGCTAATGCCTTTGCTGCTATAGCAAACGGTGGGACACTTTATCAGCCGTATATTGTGAAAGAGATTCGGTACACTGACGGTACTGTCGAAACAACTCAACCAGTTCAGGTTCAACAAGTGATCACAGAAAAGACAGCTCAGTTCTTGTCAGCAATGTTGGTTTCCGTGGTTGAGCACGGGCATGGAGGCCGTGCCGGAGTTGATGGTTATTATGTTGCTGGGAAAACTGGTACTGCGCAGGTAGCAAAAACAGATGGGCTTGGTTATGATCCAGACGTGACTATTGGTTCATTTGCTGGATTTGCTCCGTCAAATGATCCGCAATTTGCTATGATTGTGCGTATCGACCGGCCGCGTAGTGTGCAATGGGCTGAGTCTACGGCTGCACCGCTTTTTGGCGAACTGGCCGCATTTCTGTTACAGTACTTAGAGGTACCGCCTGAGCGGACCGTTGGGAATTAAGTATTCCCCCTCCTTTCTAAGGAGGGGGTTAGGGGGAGGTTCTGTGTACAATTTGTCACTCAGAACCCCCCTTTAATCCCCCCTTGGAAAGGGGGGAGAGACATATTTATGAAAACATTTATAGAAAAACTACTTGCGATATTATCGCGCAAGACTATTTCGCGATATCAACCGCGGATTGTGGCTGTTACTGGATCTGTGGGCAAAACATCAGTCAAGAACGCGATTGTAGCTGCGCTTGAGGGTCGTTTTGATTTACGCACTGGGCGTGAAAATTACAACACCGAGTTTGGTGTTCCTTTGACTATCATTGATGCTAAATCTCCAGGCCGATCTTCTGTTGGTTGGTTTTTTGTTTTGCTTAAAGGTTTTGCTTTGGCATACGGTCGGAAGCAAAAGTATCCGGAGTTGTTAGTTTTGGAGTTTGGAGTAGACCATCCAGGAGATATGAAAAAACTGTGTTCTATCGCGCCTCCTGAGGTTGGGGTTGTTACTCGTATTTCACCAGTGCATGTTGAGCATTTCGAGGGTGTCGAGCATTTGGCGCAAGAAAAGTCTGAGTTAATTAAAGCTCTAGATAAATCTGGTTTAGCTGTTTTAAATGCGAATGACGAAACTGTCGCAGCCATGCACGAGCTTTCCAAAGCACCAGTGCAAACCTACGGGTTCGATATCGGGGCTGATGTAAAAGGTTCTGCTTTTTCTGACATGATGAAACTAGATAATAACTTCGAGGTCGGGGAGATTGCAGCAAATTCGATGTTCCGAGTTGAGGCTGGTGGCGAAGCGCTTGATATTGAGCTGCATAACATTGTTGGACAAGCTGCCTCTTCGTCCGCACTGGTTGCTTTTGCAGTTGGTCGACATTTTGGACTTGGTTTAAATCAGATCGCTGAAGGATTGCGCAACTTTGTTCCAATGCCGGGTCGTTTACGTTTGCTCCCAGGAATTAAAGGTTCGTTGTTAATCGACGACTCTTACAATGCTGCACCGGCTTCGGTCATTGCTGCCTTGGATGTTCTGGAAGAGTTTGCACCGTTCGAAGGCGCCAGGCGCATTGCTGTTTTAGGAGACATGCTAGAACTTGGTTCGTTGACCGAAGATGAACATGCGCGCGTTGGTCGCTACGCTTTCGAACACAAAGTTGATCTCTTGGTTGTTGCAGGAGAACGCGCCTTAGATATTGCACGCGGTGCACGCGAGGCTGGGATGGCAGATGATCAGATTCAGTCGTTTAAAAATTCAGAAGATGCTGGCCGCTGGCTGGATCCGAAAATAAAGTCTGGTGATATTGTGCTGGTCAAAGGATCGCAGGGTGCGCGCATGGAGATTGTAACAAAAGAACTCATGGCTGAACCGAATCGCGCAAAAGAATTGCTAGTCCGCCAGTATCCACCGTGGGTAAAAGAATAATTGTAGGGGCGACCTTCATGGTCGCCCTTTTAGGTTGACAAAAATCGAAATCCTGCTAAGATCGACCTATCGAACCTTCAACATGGGAGAGGGACAATGTCCCAATTCAAATTGATCGCTCTGGTTGCTGAACCGGCCCGTGTCCGACGAACTCTGCTTCCAGCCCTGCTCGACTTCATCAGGGACAGCCCTGACTTAGGGGCTTTGTTGCATTCGGTTGCCACAACAACGACAGACCAATTCTTGGCTGGACAACATCCACGACTGTTCAATTCAGTGCCAAATATTTCTCAGTTCAACATCATTGCAGACGCTGGTCTTTTTGTCTGCTACACCAGAACTGGTGAAGTTC
The DNA here is from genome assembly GCA_964504365.1 of uncultured Gammaproteobacteria bacterium. Lineage (GTDB taxonomy): Bacteria > Patescibacteriota > Patescibacteriia > UBA9934 > CAZDDW01 > CAZDDW01. The sequence continues at coordinate 3,389 of CAZDDW010000005.1, forward strand.
GAAATGGTATCAAGCGAGGTGACATCGATCTGTTCTTGATGACCGGTCATGTAATCGTGTTGGTCGGTCCGGAAGAGGCTGAACAGCTCAAGCAGAGCGAGTACACTGATCGACTGGAGATCATTGGGGTAACCATGGATGGCGAGGCTCGTCGTGAGGCCTTAGCCGAATCTCCACACATGGCTCCGTTGTACGAGGTCGAAGAAGCTGTTCGTGACTACATCAGGAACGAGCTGGAGGAAGACCATCGCTTCTTCGCTGAGAACAACAGGGGGGACGTGCTCACTCTGGTGCTTTTCCTGAGCGAGATGGGTGTGGTCAATATCGAGAGCGAGATGGCTGATCGGTTGACCACAGATGCCATGAGGATCCCGACTGGATACTGGGAGCCTGGTACTTCGCCGCCGTCCAAGCCCTAGACCCCACACCGCCCTTACCCGGCGGTTTTTCTATTGACAAAAACCAAAAAAGTGAGTATACTCTCGACACAAACTAATCAAGGCCCCATCGTCTAGTGGTTAGGACGTAAGGTTCTCATCCTTGAAACCGGGGTTCGATTCCCCGTGGGGTCACCAACAATCCGGCAGGCATCAGCCTGACGGGTTTTTGATTTCCATGGGGATGAGAAGCCCGAATGGGTTCGATTGTCCGATCGAGCGAGAGGAGAGTCAAACTTGTTTGACCTCTCCCGAGCGAGGAGGCTCAATCCCGCCGTCGGCGGGATTCCCCGTGGGGTCACCAAAAAACCACCCGAGTAATCAGGTGGTTTTTTGTTTAAGTGTTTTATTCAGCTGGGACGTATTGCCGGTGGCAGGTATAGTCGTAAACATCATCAGCGACCCTTTCAGCATTATTGTCATAACTACCAGCACAGATTTCAATCAGATCAGGATGATATGTAGCTTCATCCATCTGGTAATAACTCCACCAACTATGTCCAGCGTCACCGTATCCAGTACCCACTAAATGCTCGCCGTTAAGTGCACGTGGGTAGAATGTGAAAGCAAAATCCATCATGGACGAGATTTGGTTATAATAACGGATACTGCCATAAGCCTTTCCTGGTGCATAGTCACCAATAACTAAACCAAAATTGCTAGTTGTAAAGGCAAAAAACAACTCATCATCATCTTTACAAATTCGTGACAAGTACAGATCACTGTAATAAGTCGATTCACTGGTCTCAACTAACGCAGCGATTAATATATCAATATCAATGTTAGCCGGGGCAAATTCAGTTATCAAGTCATTAAATATTTCTGTTTCTACGTCAGCAAGATCAATGCCTCCGTAAGCCCGTTCTAGATCTGGGTGGTAATTAAGATCGTAACAATTATCAAAAGGCTCTTTATCCATGCTAGACAAATAAGTAACTTCTTGCCAAAGATTTGTCACTCCTGGATCAACATCGTCAGATGTAATTGTCCCAGAAACGTCGTAAAGAATTGTGGCATCGGTTGTTGTTTCTGGTTCGTCTGCTTCCACCAGCATCAGATCATCTGCGGTGATAAGATTTGGGTCGTTAGCCTCATCTGATTCCATGTTTGTCCAAATCAGAGCGATTACAAGCACGGCGATGATGATAAATAAAATCGGACCAATGATCCAATGGGCGATATGTGATTTGCACTTTGACTTAACCTCAACTTCAGGTGTGGTCTCAGTAAGGTCTTGCATATTTGGCATAAAAGTATTTAATAATAATCTAAGTCTACCTTAAAAGAAAAAAGCGCTCAAGGAGCGCCTAGGAGTAAGGGCCGGTACGATTGTTGTATAGGGTGAGTAGTCGGTCAGTTCAGACCGAGTTTTTCGAGACTCTTGAACGGGACGACTACCACCATGTGGTTCTTGTCGTCAGTCTGGATACCAACGTCACTTTCACCGTCCGGAGAACCCACCTTGAAGCGACGTGACTCACACCATCCCATGGCAGCGGTCATGGCATTTGACCGTGCGGTCGGATCATCGGCAGCGAAGTCGACTGTATGTACTGCTCTTCTAAGATCCATTGGCCTTCCTCCTGTTGTTTTGATCAGCAGTATGGTTAATCTGCAAAGGTTTTGTATCACAAAGTGTGGTAAATGTCAATCCCTTATACAATAAAAGAAAAAAGCGCTCAAGGCGCTTAGAAGCAGGAGTCGGTTCGGAGTGTACAGAATCGGCGTATACCTGGCAGGTGAGCCAATGGGACGATCAGTAGGAACAGGGCGCCACAGGCCAGGGAACAGAGTGGGACGTTGAGAAGGCTGAGGAAGAGCAGGGCACCACTGACGGTCATGGCTTCTGGTACAGCAAGCCTTAGATAGGTCAGCATGAAGCCGATCGGTATGACTGATCCGGTGATCAAAGCCGATCCGAAATGCTGTAATTGGAAGTCGGTCATCTCAGTAACACTCATTGCGGCTTGGAGACCAAGGAAGATTCCATAGCCACAGACCATGGCCGCAACAATGTCCAGTGAGCGATGCCACATGATCGCTTCCGGGTTGATCCAGTTGTGCGGGTAGCCGATGAGGTGCCCGGCAAGCAGGCTGACGACGAACATGAGCCCGGCGACGATGAGTAGAAGAGTGGTAGACAAAAGCCAGTATTTGAACGAGCTGATGCGCATCTTTTTCTCCAGGTAAAGGTCTTCACAAAAAGTATCTCATTTGTTAAGCTCTGTCAACCATTTGCTTTAAGTTTAAAGCAGTAGTAAAATAGAAACACTATATGAAATTTTATAAGCGTAAATTATTTTGGGTTGTTTTTGTTGTCTTAGCGATCGTGGTAATCGGCGGCATTATTTATGCACAGCGCGGAGAAGATCAGGAGATTGTTTCTGCTTTGGTTGAAAAGGGGACTTTGATTCAGACTGTTGAAGGTACAGGTACGGTGGAAGCCGATCGTGAAATTGAGTTAGCTTTTGAAACTACTGGTTCAGTTGCCAGTATTTTAGTTTACGCTGGTGATGAGGTTATTGCTGGTCAACCACTAATGACTTTGAGTGGTGCCAGCGCCTTGATCGGATTATCACAAGCACAAGCCACGCTTGACAAAGCTCAGGCAAACCTGAATCAAACCTTGGCTGGTGAATCTGATGAATCAGTTGGTGTGACTGAGGCTCAGCTGGCTGAGGCCGAGGCACTGCTTGATAAATACGAAACAGATCTTGAAAATGCTACAGCTGTTTATGTTGCGGCAACTAAGGCGGCTCAGGTTACAGTTGATACTGAATATGATGATTGGGTGAACACACTTGCTGATAACACACAGGATCTGAGTGAGGTTTACGACGATGCTTTGACCATTATGCAAGCTGCTGTGATCAGCGTATCAGCTGGTCTTACTGAATCAGATAATATACTTGGAATTGACAATGCAACGTTTAACATGGATTTCAAGGTTTATCTAAGTATCTTGAATAGTCAGTATTTGGTTGATGCAAATAATTCATACCCAATTGCACGAGATAAAATGCTTGAGGTTGAAGACTTGTTAGAAGATTTGACTGTAGATTCTGCTGATGCTGATATCGCAGCTGCGGTAGCTGAGGCTCGGGCCATGCTCAATTATGCGCTAGAAACCTTGAACGACACTCGTCACGTTCTTGATGCAACTCAAGCCAACTCTGATATACCAGACGCAACACTAAGTACTTACAAATCAAATATCGATACAGATCGAGATGCAGTAAATACAGATTTGACTGCATTGAATAATCAAGAGCAACTGATTAGTTCATCTACAATCGCGGCCCAGACCGCAGAGGATTCGGCTGAAAATGCTTACGAAGCAGCAACTGTTGCATTGGAACAGGCTGAAGCAACTGAGGCTGACCAAGTGGCCAAGGCCGAGGCTTTGGTGGCTACACAGACTGCTGCTGTGGCAACAGCATCAGCAAATCTGGTTTACAAAGAGGCTGTTCCGCGTTCAGTTGATACAGCCGCGCTTGAAGCTCAGATTGATGAAGCTGGTGCAGCGTTGGCTTTGGCTCAAGAAGAATACAACAAGACCATAATAACGGCTCCGTTTGACGGGCAAGTGACAGATATTAATTACGAGATTGGTGAGCAAGTTGCTTTGAGTACAGCGGCAATTGGTATGTTGGCCATGAATGAATTCCAGATTGTGACTGATATTGATGAGGCTGACATTATTAAACTGACATTAGATGATCCTGTTGAAGTAACTTTTGATGCTTTTGGAGATGATATGGTTTTTGATGCACGTGTAGCAAAGATTAATCCAGCAGAAAAATCTATCGAAGGTGTTGTTTACTATGAGGTCACTATTTTCTTGAATGAACCAGTTGAGCAGATCCGTTCTGGAATGTCTGCTGATATAACGATTATTACTGAGCAGATTGAAGACGCGGTCTTGATTCCAAGTAGGGCTGTGTTAACTGAGAATTTTGAAAAGTATACTCGGGTTTACGATGGTGAAGAGGTTCGTCAGCGTATGCTAGAGATTGGAATTCGTGGAGATGCTGGAAAAACACAAGTAATTAATGGAGTGAATGAGGGTGAGGAGGTGGTGATCACTATTCGTGAAAAATAATATGGCAGATTGCTTGATTGAGGCAAAAAATCTGTACAAGCAATACGAAAATGATGAGGTCGTAACAAAAGTTTTGTTCGACCTCAATTTTAAAGTTGAGTGTGGTGATTTCTTGGCGCTGATGGGGCCATCCGGTTCTGGTAAGTCAACTCTGATGCATATCCTTGGTTTTTTGGATCGACTGACAACCGGTGAGTATTTATTTAATGGCAAGAGCGTGCATTCAATGAACGATGATGAGCTGGCTCGAATGCGACGTGAAGAAGTCGGGTTTGTGTTTCAGGCTTTTAATTTGCTGGCTAAGACATCGGTTTTAGATAATGTTTTATTACCAACAATGTACACTGACATACCGTATGCTGAGCGTGAAAAACGTGCGAAGAAAGTTATTGAACAGGTTGGGTTATCGCATCGTTTAGATCATTTATCTAATCAGCTGTCTGGTGGTGAAAAGCAGCGTGTGTCAATCGCTCGAGCCATGATCAATGATCCTTCAATTATTTTTGCTGACGAGCCAACTGGAAACCTGGATAGTAAAACCACGATTCAGATTTTGAAGCTACTTCAAGATCTAAACAAAGAAGGACGAACGATTATCATGGTTACACATGAGCCAGAGCTGACTCCGTATACAAAGCGTATTTTAAATTTGCTTGATGGGCGCTTGATCAAAGATCGCCCAGCTCCGTTTAAAGATGTGATAAAAGAGCCACCAGAAGCGTACACACAAAACGCATCTAGAATAAATGGTGGAGATTTATGAAATTAGGAGACCTGATTCAATTATCTGGTGCAGGATTAATGCGCAACAAGTCGCGCTCTATCTTGACCATGCTTGGGATTATTATTGGAATCGCTGCAGTGATGCTCATGCTTTCGATTGGAAAAGGTGCTGAAGGGCTGATTATTTCGCAGGTGGCAGATTTGGGTTCTGATTTAGTTTATGCCGAGCCAGGAAGCGGTGATGCTGATGAGGGGCCGCCAAATATTTTTGTTGAGCAGACGCTAACCTTGGATGATGTTGAAGAACTGCGTAAGCACGATGGTTTTGTTGAGGTTGGTGCATTTTTGTATTCTGATGCTGTTGTTCAATACAGTACAGAAGAGGAGCGTTCGCAGATTGTTGGAACAACACCAGAGAATATTAGTATCTTCCCAGCAGATATGGCTGATGGGCGTTTTATTGATGAATCAGACGTTGAATCAAATGCAACAGTGGCTGTGTTGGGAAGTCAGATTAAGCGGAAATTATTTGGTGATCAGGATCCGATTGGGCTGAGAATTAAAATTAAGAACACTCGTTTTAAAGTCATTGGTTACGTCGAAGAACAGGGAACACGCTTTTTTCAGAATTTAGATGAGCAGATTTATGTGCCAATTACCACGTTGCAAGATAAGGTTCTTGGCTTAGACTATATTAATTTCTTGGCTGCGCGCACGACTTTGCCGATTGATCTTGCTAAGGACGAAGTTCGCTTTGTGTTGCGTGATTCACATAACCTAGACAATCCAGAAGGGGATTTGAGTAAAGATGATTTCTTTGTCTCAACCCAGGAAGATGCGGTTGAGATTGTTGGTACAGTTACGAGTGTGCTAACTTTGTTGTTGTCGTCTGTTGCTGCAATTTCTTTGTTGGTTGGTGGAATTGGAATTATGAATATTATGCTTGTGTCAGTAACTGAGCGAACTCGTGAGATCGGATTACGTAAAGCTGTTGGGGCTACTAGACAAGATATTCTAAGGCAGTTTTTGGCCGAAGCAGTTATGTTGACTTTGCTTGGGGGATTGATTGGAATTATTCTTGGTGGCGGCACTTCATTTTTGACCGCACTGGTATTGTCACAATTTTTAGAAGATTGGAAATTCTTTTTCCCGGCTGATGCTATGGTTTATGCGACCGTAATTGCGGCGATTGTTGGTTTGGTATTTGGGATCTTCCCAGCTCGTCGAGCTGCGAAACTAGATCCGATTGATGCACTGCGGTACGAATAGGTTTGATTTCTTTCGAAACATAGCGGAACCCTTCAGGGTTCCATTTTGTTTAGCCGGCCACGGATGACTCGGACATTCTTTTTGTGAGAAGCACTCGGCCTATTCGTAGAATGATTAAAGAATGTTGTCAGGCCTCGTTCGGGTTCCGCCGGGACCGCCACCGTTAGTTGTAATACGAGATAATGATGTGGGCCCGGCTCCACATGTTCTCACAAAAAGAATATCCTCGTCATTTATATCTGACGATCAGAAAAGTGGCCGGCCAATTAAAAAGACCTCGCTGCGTGCGAGGTTTTGTGGTACGTGAGATCTAGTCTTCGATCGGGATAGTGCAGAATCCTTCGGATTCGCGCGGCCCATCGAAGCTCAGCACGCCGAAAAACGGCTTGTTGTTGTGGGTGCCGAAGATCAGACCGCGACGATCAGGGAGGAGATGGTCGGTTCCATGGATTCTGACCGATACACTCTTCCAGCCGGTAGGATCAGTTTCGGATCCAGGTGGAATGAGTGAGATCATGATCGGAGCATCCATGTCCAGCGTTGCCTTGAGGTCGACCATGCTGTGGAACGTGTGCGAGATTCGTGTTGGGAATCGAACTGTATCTGGACTCAATGGAATCCTCCTTTGAAAACAGACAATATCATACACACCCCCTCATGTCAAGATATGCTATAATTAATCCATGTTACACGAACTATTTTTTCAGATTGGGATAGTTTTAATTGTTGCGGCCGCGGCTTCAATGGTTATCTTCAGACTGCGCCAGCCTTTAATGATCGGCTACATTATTGCCGGTATTTTTGTTGGTTCAATTGTTTTTGGTTTTGCTAAAAGCACTGAGGCTTTTCAAGCCATGTCTGAGATCGGTGTGGCTTTCTTGTTGTTTACGGTGGGACTGAACTTGAATTGGCGTCGGGTAAAAGAGGTTGGTTGGATTTCACTTGCATCTGGTGTTGGTCAGGTTCTATTTACCACGATTATGGGTTATGCGATTGGGCTTGCTGTTGGCCTGGACTCGCTAACTAGTTTTTATCTTGGTCTGGCTTTCTCATTCTCAAGTACGATTATTATTGTTAAGTTGCTGGCAGACAAAGAAGACCTGGATCGGCTTTACGGAAAAATTGCTGTTGGTTTCTTGATTGTCCAGGACATTATCGCCATGATTGTGTTGCTGGTACTTGGCGCTCTTTCCGGCGGGTACGAGGTCCAGAATATTATCACCTTGGCTTTTGGAAAGGGAATTCTGGCCATTATCTTGCTTTGGTTGATTGCGACTTATATCGTTCCGCGCCTAGTTGCTTACGCTGCCCGGTCGCTTGAGCTCCTGTTCTTGTTCTCAATTGGTTGGTGTTTCTTAATCGCTGGTCTGCTTTACGTGCTTGGCTTCGGGGTTGAGGTTGGTGCACTGCTTGCTGGCGCTTCACTTGCTGGCACGATTTATCACAACGAGATCAATGCTCGAATCCGTCCGCTGCGTGACTTCTTCCTGATTATGTTCTTTATTATTCTCGGAGCACGGCTTGAGTTTGCTGCCTTAACTGAGATTTGGCTTCCAGTCCTGGCTTTCTCAGCTTTTGTTTTAATCGGCAATCCAATCGTGGTCATGTTGATCATGCGTGTGCTCAAGTATCACCCGCGTACCAGCTTTTTAACCGGAAACACGGTTGGACAGATTAGTGAGTTTGGTTTTATTGTTCTGGCAGCCGGGATCGCTTTGGGACACATAAGCCCACAAATGAATTCGCTAGCTGTGTTTGTGGCTTTGATTACTATTGCTGGGTCGGCTTATTTGATCAAGTATAACGAGTGGATATACGATGCTTTGCAACCAGTGTTGCGCTGGCTGGCTCCTACTGATGCAGATGTTCATGATAAAGCTGATCACAAAAAAGCAAAGCAAGTGCATACGACTTTGATCGGATACGACCGTATGGGCGAAACAATTTTGCCAGAGATTCAAAAAATGAAAAAGTCTTTCCAGGTGATCGACTTAAATCCACAGACAATCGAAGAATTAGATGAAAAGGATATTGCTGCGGTTTATGGTGATGCTGGTGATAGTCGTTTCTTGTCTGAGATCGGGATTCAAAAAAGCAAGATGATCATTTCAACTATTGCTGATTTTACAATTAGTATTGATTTGTTGGGTTATCTGCGGCGCCGTAGTTATAAAGGGGTTATTGTTGTTGCCTGCCGTACTCCGCAAGAAGCACACAAGTTGTATGACAAAGGAGCAACCTTTGTTATTGTCCCAAGTATTTTGGGTGCTGAGCGTTTTGGTGATATCTTGAAGAAGAAAAAGGGAAGCAAGCAATCATGGTTAAAAGCCATTCCTAAAAAAGCCTAATATGAATGATGTAAATATTTGCCAATCATGCGGCATGCCAATGAAGGAGGAAGTGGACTACGGGAAGACTGAGGATGGGAGTCCGAGCTATGAGTACTGTGCTCATTGTTTTCAGGAGGGGAAATTTACTTTTGAATGTGGATCAGTGGAGGAGTTTGCCGAACATGTGCTTGAGGCAATGGCTGGATCTGAGGAAGCACCTGAAATGGACAAAGAAGAAATGTTGGTTGTTTTGAAAGGGTTGGGGAGGTGGAAGTAAAAAAGTAGAAAGTAGAAGGTAGATAGTAGAAAGATTCAAAATCTTTCTACTTTTAACTTTCTACTCTCTACTAAAAACAACAAAAAAACAGGACAAATGTCCTGTAGAAAGTACTCGAGCCCAGGGGCAGCTAACGACGTCGTCGTTAGCGCCCGCTGGGCTCTTGAGGCTGCAGGCCAAGGGTCGGCCTGCGAGGGTCGGTTTGTTGTCACCGACAGGTCATGTCAGAGCTGGGACTCCGCGGCATGTGCGTAGCCGCGGTTGTATGTGCCAGGAGCACTAATCGAAGCCGTCGATCCACCAGTACCACATCGTGATACCTCCTCGAGGATGAACATGCAGTGACCGGCCCGTTACGTGGGCGGCGCGCGTCGTCGGTTCGTGGGCGCGCCGCCGCCGTCGGGGGTGCCGGTCTTGGTTCTTGCTTCTTCAGAAAAAGAGATCAGGGCATATCGGAGCCCCAGGCCGACAGTGGAGTCGCCTTGACTCCTCTGAGCCCGTTCATGCGCAGCTGTCATTGTTGGCTGTCTTTTATCAAAGCCTAGCCAGCTGTTAACGAACGAGCTACCGTCTCTCGTAGAGGATCAGCATTCTGCACTCCTTGGTGCGGTTATTTGCGCCGTGTCCTCGGTGGCGCTCATACTCCTGAGGGGTTGCTGTGGCAAACATGTGCGCTAGCCACGTCGCGCGCGGGCTCACCCCGCAACGCATCAATAGCCAAAGTGACTCGGAAATCGACGCATGTCACCTCCGTCCTGCACGTCGGCAGGACCATCTTGCCCCTTGGTCCGGGGCTGACCTCGATCCCACCTGCCCCGTTGTCCCGGGATCAGGTGCGTGCCCGGCAACCGTGCCAGGCAGGAGCGGCCGCAGGCGGCGGCGGTGGGGGTAGAAGTTCCAGAACTCCCCATCGCCGCACACCTGCGACACACTCGTCGTCCACCGGGTAGGTCACCCGGTTCTCCGGAGCGCAGCGCTCGATCAGCGGGCTCATCTCGCCCGCCGCGCGTTGCGAACCATTGATCTCACCAGCTGTGTCTCGGCGGTCTTGCCGCCGTCAGCCAGTATCACCGGTGTTTTAGGCGGGTTGATCCCCGCGGTTTACCGGTTGTTGTTGTGGCCCCGCTGGCCCAGCTCTTCGCCAGCGGATACCGATCAAAGGAACGCACGATCAGCGCGGATGTGTCGCCACCTCCGGAATCGTGAAGGTAATATAGCACAAAATAGTGCATATGTCAACCCTCAGTCCTAGAAAAAGGCTTATTTTAGTCAAGAATTAAGACCCTGTGGAAAACTCTTGACAGGCTTAAATTAGCACTCTATAATTAAGAGTGCTAAAACACCTATGAACTCACGACAAGAAGCTGTTCTCAAAGCAATTGTAGAAAATTATATTAAAACCGCTGAGCCAGTGGGGTCTAAGTTCCTTGCTGAGCGCTGTGGTTTTTCTGTTTCGCCAGCAACATTGCGTAATGACATGGTTGTGCTTGATCAAGAAGGTTTTATCCGCGCTCCGCACACTTCAGCTGGTCGTGTACCAACTGAAAGAGGTTACGAGTTTTATTTGGCCAGTATCCGCAACATGCGTCGTCAGAGCTCTAAGCAACAGTTCACTGACGTGGTTTCTGAAGCCGATACTCAAGAAGGTGCGGTTAAACAAGTAGCCAAGAAGTTGGTTGATCTGTCTGGTGAAATGGCACTGGTTGCTTTTGATCCAAACTGGAGTTACTACACAGGAATTTCTAATTTGTTCACTAAGCCAGACTTTGCTCGACTTGGTTTGACTCAAGAGTTGTCAGAAATGATGGATCGTTTTGATGAGGTGGTTAATTCTTTGTACGAGCATCTTCCAGAAGCACCACAAGTAATGATTGGTGGTGAAAACCCGTTTGGCCGCCGCATGAGTTCGATCATGGTCAAGTATGCCTTGCCAGATGATACATCGGTTCTGATCGGCTTGGTTGGACCGATTCGTATGGATTACAAAAAGAACATCGCTTTACTTGAAGAAGCAATTGATTCGCTAACAGAAATTTATGAGTAAGAAACAAGACAACCAGATAACTGAACAACCAGATAACTGTGAACAATGCGAAGCATATCTCACTGGTTGGAAACGGGCCTTAGCAGATTACGATAATTTGCAAAAGGACTTGGCTCGAGAAAAAGAAAGCACACGTTTGTACCTGATCGAAGAGTTGGCAGATAAGTTAATCCCAATCACGGATCATTTCACGCAAGCCATGAAGCACGTTCCGGAAGGTGCGGAGGGCTGGCTAGACGGTATCAAGATGATCAAAAAACAGATGATGGGTGTACTTGAATCATTTGAGTGTTACCCGATCGATCCGGTACGTAAAAAGTTTGATCCAAACGAGCATGAGGCCCTGGGAACTGAGAAACGAAAAGATTCAGACGATGAGATAGTACTAGAGGTGGTCGAGCGCGGCTGGAAGCTTGGCCAAAAAGTAATCCGTCCAGCAAAGGTGATTATTAACAAAAAATAACCAATGACCAAATTCCAATGACCAAGATAATCACCCAGTGGTCTAATGATCAAAGGTTTCGATCATTCGGTCATTGATCATTACCTCGTTCATTGATTATTGATCATTGGTCATTCGTGTAAAAGCAAACATTTATGTCAAAGATATTAGGAATCGATCTTGGTACTACAAACTCTTGTATGGCCGTGATCGAAGGAGGTCAGCCAAAAGTGCTGGAAAACAAGGAAGGAAATCGAACCACGCCTTCAGCTGTTGCTGTAACCAAGAACGGTGAGCGTTTGGTTGGTCTGCCAGCTAAGCGTCAGGCAGTAACTAATCCGCAAGATACTTTGTTTTCGATCAAGCGTTTGATCGGCCGACGTTTTAATGATCCTGAAGTTAAACGTGATATCGAACTAATGCCTTTCGAGATTGTTCAAGCCGGTGAGGGGGTTAAGGTGAAGATGTCTGATAAAGAGTACACACCGCGCGAAGTTTCTGCGATGTTGCTTCAGAAGATGAAAGCTGATGCTGAAGAGCGTTTGGGTGAGAAGATTGAAGAAGCTGTGATTACTGTGCCAGCATATTTTGACGACGCGCAGCGACAGGCAACCAAGGATGCTGGTGAAGTTGCTGGTTTGAAAGTTCGTCGCATTGTTAACGAGCCAACGGCAGCTGCACTTGCCTATGGTTTTGACAAAAAAGCCGGACAGCAAGTTGTTGTTTACGATCTTGGTGGTGGAACCTTTGATGTTTCTGTTCTCGATGTGACTGAAGATACTGTTGAGGTAAAATCAACTAACGGTGACACACATTTGGGTGGTGATGATTTTGACCAAGTGATTATTGAATGGATTTTGAATGAGTTTAAGAAAGATCAGGGAATTGATCTGGCCAATGATCCTTTGTCACTGCAGCGAATTAAAGAAGCAGCTGAGAAAGCTAAGATTGAACTTTCAACCGCACAGCAGACTGAGATCAACCAGCCGTTTATTACATCTGACTCTTCAGGTCCAAAGCACTTGGTCATGGCCATGACTCGAGCTAAGCTCGACGAACTGGTTGGTGATCTGGTTGAAAAAACTTTAGGTCCTGTTAAGACAGCGTTAGACGACGCAAAGATGAAGCCGGCAGATATCGAAGAGATCATTATGGTTGGTGGAATGACTCGTATGCCAATGGTTCAGAAGAAGGTTGAGGAGTTCTTCGGTAAGAAACCAAACGTGACTGTGAATCCAGACGAGGTTGTTGCTATGGGTGCTGCTGTTCAGGCTGGTGTGTTGCAGGGTGAAGTTAAAGATGTTTTGCTACTTGATGTGACACCGTTGTCTTTGGGAATCGAAACTTTAGGTGGTGTGATGACGCAGTTGATCGAACGTAATACAACTATTCCTGCTTCAAAGTCACAGATTTTCTCAACTGCTGCTGATAATCAGAACACGGTTGAGATTCATGTGCAGCAAGGTGAGCGTTCAATGGTGAATGACAATAAGACTTTGGGACGATTTGTTTTGTCTGGAATTCCACCAGCACCACGTGGTGTGCCGCAGATCGAAGTTAAGTTTGATATCGACGCCAATGGAATCGTAAACGTTTCTGCTACAGACAAGGGAACTGGTACTTCACAGAATATTACTATTACTGGTTCAACTGGCGTGTCAGATGAAGAGATCGAGAAAATGAAAAAAGAAGCCGAGGCTCATGCCGAGGAAGATGCTAAGGCCAAGGAACGAATTGAACATCAGAACCTGGCGGATACAATGCTGTATACTACTGAGAAGATGTTGAAAGACGCTGGGGATAAAATTACTGATGAAGAGCGCAAAGAGGTTGAGGACAAAATGGAAGCTTTGAAAAAAGTTAAAGACTCAGACGATCACGAAGCGATTAAGAAAGCTGCAGATGAGTTGACCGATGCGGCGCAGAAAGTCGGGGCGAAGTTGTATGAGGGGCAGGCTGCAGAGCAACAGGCCCAGGCAGGTGCCGAGCAACCAGCCAGCGATCAGTCTGCGGCAGATCAACCAAAGGAGGACGGCCCAGTCGACGCTGAGTTTGAGGAGAAGAAGGAAGAATAAACATGTCCAAAGATTACTATAAAATTTTAAATGTTGAACGAGGTGCTTCGCAGGATGAGGTAAAGAAAGCATTTCGCAAACAAGCGCACAAGTATCATCCTGACAAAGAGAATGGGGATGAGGCTAAGTTTAAGGAAGCGAACGAGGCTTATCAGGTTCTTGGGGATGAGAAAAAACGTCAGACCTACGATCAGTTTGGATCGGCTGCTTTTGAAAATGGCGGACCTGGTGCTGGTGGTTTCGGAGGGTTCGGTGGCGCGCAAGGATTCTCAGGCTTTGAAGACCTGGGAGATCTTGGTGATATTTTCGGAGACGTGTTCGGGTTTGGTGGCACGCGGACCAAGACGCGGACAAAGGCCCGGCGTGGGCAGGATATTCAAGTTGATCTTGAACTAAGCTTTGATGAAGCGGTCTTTGGAACAGATCGCGATATTAAGTTGCACAAAACGATTCGCTGTGAGCGTTGTTCTGGTTTAGGGGCAGAGCCAGGCACAAGCATGAATGAGTGTAAGACATGTAGTGGTTCCGGTGTGATTGATCGGGTGCAGAAAACAATCCTTGGACACGTGCGTACACGTGCGGCTTGTGATAATTGTGGTGGTGATGGAAAGATTCCAGAAAAGAAATGCACAGGTTGTAGTGGTGTTGGTGTTGAGAAAAAGCAAAAGACGGTTACCGTATCTGTTCCAGCTGGGATCGATAATAATCAAACAATTCGACTTCGTGGTGAAGGAGAGGCCGGTGTACATAACGGACCAGAAGGTGATTTATATCTTCGTATCTTTGTTAAACCAAGTAAAGATTTTGTACGTGAAGGGAATACAATTAGATCAGACGTTGAAATTGGATTCACGCAAGCAGCGCTGGGTGACACAATCGAAGTTAAAACTGTTGATGGTAAGGTTGATCTAAAAATTCCTGCTGGTACACAAGCAGAAACCGAATTCCGTTTACGTGGAAAGGGGATTAGTGGAAGTGATCACATTGTTACCGCAAAAGTGGTAACGCCGAAGAAGTTATCGCGAAAACAAAAACAAGCGCTTAGTGATCTTGGTCTTTAAGAATGATTTCACGCTTTCATGATTTAATGTTTTCATGATATAATTTATCCACATGGAGGCAAACTTTGCAGAAATGTGGAATAACATGGTGCAGTCATTCAACTGGGCGCAACCAAGTTGGGATATGTTTATTATCCTATTTTTTGTTATTGCCGCGTTGATTTACGGAGTCTCACTTGGGCGTGATCGGATTATAATTATCATCCTGTCGATTTATGTTGCACTTGCGATCGTGCACTACGCACCGTTTTTGACAGAGTTTACAGCTGTTGTTCAAGTTAGTGATTCGTTTGCGTTCCAGATCACCACGTTCCTAGGAACATTTATCTTGTTGTTCTTCTTGCTTTCACAAAGCGCGCTGTTGCGAACACTTGGGGAGAACGCAGCACAAGGTGCTTGGTGGCAAGTTATCATTTTCTCGATCCTGCAGGCCGGGTTGTTAGCTAGTGTTACTTTGTCATTCCTGCCAGAAGAATCGCTGAATACCTTCGCAGAATTCACAAAACAATTTTTCATTTCAGACACAGCACGCAGTGTCTGGATTGTTGTACCAATAATTGCCATGGCCTTTATGCCAGGTCTACGCCACGACGACCACAGACGATATTAGGTTGACATAAAGGAGTTTTTCAATTAAGCTGATTTCTCAGCTCTTTTTTGTTAGGAGAACAGATCATGCCTGATCCATATATCAGCATTACTGACTTCACGACCCGAGAACAAGTACTTGAGATGTTGCAGGTACTCATCAGGGCCCAGGGTGCCAGGCAAACACACAAGCTTGGTGTTGGGGTGATGATGAGTCACAAGACTCTGAATGGGTTGCCAACCAAGTGGGCCGATGTTTTTCCGCACAACGAAGATGTTGCTGGAATTTTCGTAGATCATCCCTTGGCCTTTGGTACACTCCACTACGCAGACTTCAAAGGGATCGACGTGGCAGCCAACCTGGCTCAGGCAACTGGGTTTGGCGGGCCGAACATGCATGCCTTGCAACTGGACATGATTTGGCCGGATTCGCAGGTGCTGATTGACTACCGGATCAGATATCCGAAAATCAAGATCATCTTGCAGATCAACTCGCGTTCGCTGGACATGGTTGACAACGACCCGCGCAAGCTCTTGCGCGTTCTACGTGCCTACAACACGACCGTTGATTACGTGCTCTTGGACAAGAGTATGGGTCGCGGTCAAGGTATGCAGGCCGAAGTACTCATGCCGTTTGTAGAAGCGATCGTCATGCACCGGTCTGATCTGGAGATCGTGGTGGCTGGCGGGCTTGGTCCCGATACCATGCACCTGGCCGCACCGCTTGTTGAGCGTTCTCAGCGCCTGAGTTTCTGTGCACAGGGCCAGATGAGGGCCAGTGGCAATGCCTTGGATCCGATCGAATGGGACCGGGCAACAGAATATCTGCGCCAGTCAGTGGCGCTGCTCAGGAGGTAAACTCACAGGACCAGCAATGGTCCTTTTTTAATTAAACACCAAGCACCAAATAATAAATCCCAAACTATAAATGTTTGGAATTTGGATATTGGGATTTGGTGTTTCTCCATGTAACCTCTTGACTAATCCCGTGTATACTATAGGGTAGCTAGACTCGAAAGAGTTTTATGGCCAACAAACATAGACAATTCACAAAATTTTATAAGGCGAACATAAACCGAATCTATCGATTCGTGTTTTTTCGTGTAAATGATCAGGATATTGCAGAAGACCTGACCAGTGAAATTTTCATGAAAGCGCTTAATGCTTTTGATCGCTACGATGTTAAACAGTCTCGCTCAGCCTGGCTCTATGCAATCGCTCGCAATCATTTAATAAATTATTATCGAGACAAAAAAGAAACTATCGATATCGATAAAATTGAATTTGAGTTGGTTGGTGAAGACGGTCGAGATACAATGGAAAAGCAGTCAGCAGTTGAAACACTTAAACGAGCGTTGAATAAATTATCAGGTCATGAGCAGAAACTTGTAACCATGAAGCACCTTGAGGGGTATACATATGCAGAGATGGCAGATGTTCTTGGAAAATCTGCTGGCTCACTCAAGGTCGCTACACACAGGGCTCTGATCAAGCTCAAGACCTTAATCGCGCGATAAGTGATATCACAAAGTATGTCTATTAAACAACAATTAAAAAAGTTACAACGTATGGCAAAACCAAGTAAGGGTTTTAAGAAAGAGTTGTATTCTAAATTATCTAATCAAATGCCAGCTGCAGAAAAAGCTTCGGTTGGTCTGAAGTATGCTGCAGCCGGAACACTTGGGTTAGTGCTTCTCTTGGGTGGTACCAGCGCTTATGCATACGGCAGTCCTGAGGTTAGTGAAGGTCACTTCTTACACCCGATCAAAGATGGGATCGAGCGTGTTGAGGGCGAGTTGCGTGACGGTAAGCCAGAAGGACGAGCCGGACATCATTTGAAAATGATGAAGCGCCGTTTGGACGAGGCTGACAAGCAAGAGTTTGAAGAACGCAAAGCTGAGTTGCTTGAACGTGCTTCTGAGGAACTTGGTCTAACAGAAGAAGAGCTCAAGGACGCCATGTTTGATCCTGAGCGGCGAGCCGAGATTATTGAAGAACTTGATTTAGAGAACGAGCGTTTTCTCGGAATGATCGGTCCACCTCCACACATGATGCCACCAGAAGTGTCAGAGAGAATGCATGAGAAGGGTGGGGATATTATGGAGAACGAAGATCTGAGTTGGGATGAAAAGCGGAACCAGATGCACGAGCGCATGCGCGCGCATTGGGAGGAAATGAATCAGGAATAGGGAATGACGCCCGCAAGGGCGTCATTTAAATTAAAACACCCCTACCGTTTCGTCCGGTGGGGGTTGTTGTGTTCTTGCGTTCGACGGCCTAGTCCTTGTCGTTGTCCTCGGGGATGAAGTCGACGGCGTACAACCGGACCTTGATGTCGTGTTCTCCGGTTTGCTCGACTTTGACCTCGACTATTCCGGCCCAGGCTTGGTTGAGCAGCAGGATCAGTTCTGTTGCCTGTTCCAGGTTCTCGAAGCCGTAGTTTTCGAGGTCTCTGAATTTGACCGAGAAGTCGTTGCATCCGCCGCGACGAGTGTTCTCGATCATGTGACTGAGTTCTTCCGGCAGTGTCCACCAGCCGTCGGGCTCGAGAGGGAACCAGCCCTTCTCTTCGGCAAAAGCCTGCAGTTCTTCCGGGATGCACTCCATCAGCTCCCGAACCATGTTCTCCCAGATTCGCTCGGCCAGGATCTGATGATGCCACTGCTCGTAGTGGGCGGCGGCCAAAGGCTTGGCCTTGACGTAGTCTCTCCAGCCTTTTTCGAACCAGTCCTTGAGGAGCTGAAGAGCCATCTGTGCCGGCTCGACTCCAGGTGCCAGTTGGATCCCCATGGTATTTTCCAGAGTCTCCTCAGGAGTAAGCCGGGCCGCCCACCTGTTTTCGTTGTCCTTGGACAGGGTGATGGTCAGTTCAGAGCCGTGGGAGAGGACCACGATTTCGGCTTGCGAGCACTCGGGATCCGC
Organism: uncultured Gammaproteobacteria bacterium; assembly: GCA_964504365.1. Classification (GTDB taxonomy): domain Bacteria; phylum Patescibacteriota; class Patescibacteriia; order UBA9934; family CAZDDW01; genus CAZDDW01. The sequence continues at coordinate 21,659 of CAZDDW010000005.1, forward strand.
TGTTTCGGGGTGACGCACGTCGAAGATTGTTTCGGGAGGGAAGACGTATCCAGTAATCTTGCGAACCCAATCCAAATCCAATTGTTCCATGATTGTTCTCCAGTTTCTTGGCCTAGAAAGGACCGGTTTCTATCGGTTCAGTAGTGCCTGGCGGAAAGCCTCGAGGACCTCGCGCGCGGGTGTTGTGGAATCAAAGCCGTATGTACCCCAGTCTTCATCTGTCCCAAGTAGCGTGGCCTCCCATGGTCCAATGATCCCGTGTGACCTTCTGAAGCTGAAGCTCACCAGCTCGTACATTTGGACCGTGACCAGGAAGGTGTGCTCGAGTTCCGGGTGTGGCATGACTCGATGGTCTCCACCTTGCCAGACCTGTCCGACCAGAGCATCGAGCTCATCGCGGGTGATCAAGGGCAGGGCCGGCACTTCGGAATGGTTGGGCGTCGTCGTTTCCTGTTCTCGTCTATCGAGGGCAAAGGAGGCCAGTTCTCTGATGGCTCCGCTGAGTATTTCGTAGGGGTTGCAGGAACCAAATTTATCGGGGACGACCGTGGGATCCTCGTCGGTATTTGCGTCGTTGATGGTTGCTGAGAAGACATGACTTCGCCAAGCACCAGAATCGAGTCGTAGACAAAGTCGATATTCGATATCATCGATTACAATGTCAGCGTAGTAGGCATCAGGTTGTCCAAGGCAACCAACCTTCTTTACGTAGCTAGTGAAGGCGTCTCGGATCTCATTTTCGAAGAAGTGTGAATTCATCATTGTCTCGGATTGTTGCGAGAATTTTATTGTTGAAATGACCGGAAAATTACTAAGCAAGATAACACAAAAATAAGCTCGTGTCAAGGCAAGCAAGCTTATTTGTAGGGTGTTTCTTGAAATTAAAGAACCCGCAGCGTTGCACTGCGGGTCTGAGCAAAGAAAGGGCCTTGGGGTTGGTCAAGAATACCTGCTCATTGAGATTGTTCGATCAGCAATTATTACTAACAAATCTCAAGGTCGCTATCTAGCCCATCAGTCTCTTCTTCAACCCAACCAGGATTTCTCTGGCCGAGGTGCTGTGATCCGTGGCACTTTCCAGGAATTTGCTCTGTGGCTCGTGGGCTCTCCACTGGCCGAGCGAAACGCTCATCTCGATGGTCATCAGCTCGAACATGAAGACATCGGCCTTGAACACCGGAGCTGCATCCGCACCTTCGTTCCTGGTAGCACGCACGTCATCGAAGACCTGCCTGACAGCAGTGTCGAACTGCTCCAGGGTCATGGGCGGAGGCGCGGGCAACTCTTCGCTCACGGGCGCTGCCGGCCGGCTTGCCTTCCTTGGTGCCGGGCTGGTGCTCTTGCCTTCGCGCAACGGGATGCGGGTGAGCACACCATCTTCGGCAATCACACCTTCGGGCGTGACCTGGAAGAGCCAATCGTTGATCTGGATGTAGCACTGACGATCACGGTGACCGTACCAGAGATCGACTACACCGTAATGGGCCGAAACACTGGCCGCGCTCAGGTACATGTATGGATCGCGGCGGGTTCCGCTGCCTCTTTCGTAAGGCTGTCCGGTGGATCCCTTGGAGTACCGACGATGCCGCCGTCTGGCGTCGTAGACATGATCCGGTTTGAGCGTGGTCGTCTGACCCTTGTGCGATGCGTGGATGTTCGGGGCTCGTGCTTGTGTTTCTCCGAAAGTCGGCATGGCTAGCTCCTTTGATTGGGTTGCAAGAATCGTGTTAGGAATGAACAGAAATAGATATCAGCATAGCATGAATAAGCCCGTTTGTCAAGGCAATTAAAACACCCCCACCGTTTCGTCCGGCGGGGGCGTTTGTTCTGGCTCTAGCCCATCAGTTTTGCTTTCAGGGCTTTGAGCACGTCGTACGGCGTGGTATCAGCTGACTCGGCGTGGACGCGGGTATTGCTCACAGGCTCGCGGGCCAGCCACTTGCCGTGCCAGAGACTGAGCTCGATGGTAACTGGATCCATCATGACCACCTCAGCCATGAAGGTTGTTCTTTCCAGCCTTGGGCCTCGAACGTCGTTGAAGACCCGCTCGATTGCGGCTGTGAACTGGTCCAGGCTGAGCTTGTCTTGAGCAACCGGCTCAGGCTCGTTCTTGGGCAAGGGCTTGGCCGTCGTACTTGTGGCCGATGCCTTTTTCCGCCTGTTCGTTGGCGGTGGCACCCAGGGCGTAACCGCACCACGCATTGGTGCACTTGGCTGGGAGGGTCGAGGACTGGGCTGCGGACGTCCACCAAATTCAAGTACTGTTTTCAGACTGACCAAAGCCATCCTGGATGACGACTGACCAGAAACCAGTGCTGGGTAAGGGTTGCCTGGAGCAACTTCCCAAGCAGCCCAGCTGTTAGGAGTTATCTCAGCTAGCTCGATCGTAACGTTTCTGCCAGCGACAACGACTTCTGCTTGAGGGATCCAGTTGCTACCAAGCGCGATGGTGTGTATTGAGACAACGTGCGCAAAGATCGCCCTGACTTCTGCTTCGAACCACCTGAGTATTTTGCTCTGGCTCATGATTGATTCCTGTTGGTTGATTGAATAGAACGAAGAAACCAGCATAGCAATTTTTGTGCCGCTTGTCAAGCTTATACACTAGTTGTTTAAGCTTGATTATGTTAAACTGAATCCATTGTATGCAGCTCAAACTCTACAACACTCTCACAAGAAAAAAAGAGATATTTAAGCCAATAACTAAGGGAAAGGTTGGGTTATACACATGTGGCCCGACTGTTTATTGGTTTGCTCATATTGGGAATATGCGTTCTTATATTTTTGCAGATCTGTTGCGTCGCACGCTTGAGTATAATGATCTCAAGGTCAAGCAAATAATGAACGTGACTGATGTAGGACATTTAACAAGTGATGAAGATGAGGGTGAAGACAAGATGATTATTGCTATGCGTCGTGAAGGAAAGTCGGCTTATGATGTTGCTGGGTTTTATGCGACTAAGTTTTTTCAAGATTTGAAGTCGTTGAATGTTAAAGAAGCAACTGAGTATCCGCGAGCCACTGATCACATTAAGGAGCAGATCGATTTGGTCAAGAAATTAGAAGAGAAAGAATTTACTTATCGCACTGATGATGGGATTTATTTTGATACTTCGAAGCTGAAAGATTATGGCAAGTTGTCTAAGCAGTCGGCTAAGGACAAGAAAGCTGGTGCGCGGACTGAGATGCGTGACAAAAAGAATCCAACTGACTTTGCTTTATGGAAGTTTTCGCCAGAAGGTGAGAAGCGAGAAATGGAATGGGATTCGCCTTGGGGAGTTGGTTTTCCTGGTTGGCATTTAGAATGTTCAGCCATGTCTGTTAAGTATCTTGGCATCCCGTTTGATATTCATACTGGCGGTGTGGATCACATTGCTGTACATCATGAGAACGAGATTGCACAATCTGCCGGTGCTTTTGATGAATTGCAGGCAAATGTTTGGATGCACAACGAATTCATCGCTGTTGATGACACTAAAATGTCAAAGTCGCTTGGTAATTTGTATTTGGTTGATGATTTAGAAAAGAAAGGTTTTGAGCCATTGGCTTATCGATACTTTTTGCTCGGGGCACACTATCGGACAAAGCAGAATTTTACTTGGGAAGCTGTCGAGGCTGCACAGAATGCTTTGAATAATTTGCGCGACGCAGTGCGAGATTGGGACAAACCAAAGGGTGCTTGTGCCGAGTGTGAGAAGAGGTTCTTAAGCGCAGTTAATGATGACTTGGATATGCCTAAGGCTTTGTCGATAGCTTGGAAATTAGTTCAGAAAGAAGAAAAGCCAACTGCGGCACGAGCTGCTTCGTTATTAAAGTTTGATCAGATTCTTGGGCTCAGGCTTGATAAATATGTGGCCAAGCCTCTTAAAGTTCCAACCAAGGTTAAGGTGTTAGTTGAAGCTCGAGAAAAAGCACGCGAAGAAAAAGATTTTGCCAAAGCCGATGAAGTTCGAGACAAGATCGAAGAGGCTGGGTTTATTGTTGAAGACGCTGCAGACGGCAGCAAGCTGCGCGAGAAACACTAATTTATGCTACAATAAAGCTATCTATGCCTAATCCGTTGCGGAAAAATACAGCCGAAGAAGTAAAGCCAGAGGTTGCACCCGTTGCTAAGCCTGAAGTTGAGGTAAAAAAGGAGGTTGCTGAAAAACCAGTGGAAGCGCCTAAGGAAGTTAGAAAAGACGATGAGGTTGCTGAGGTGTCACGTAAGGCTGCGCCGGCCCAAGCGAAGGATGATCAGGTAAGTGTTCTTCCTGAAGAAGACGCGCTGACCGAAGAGGTTGAGGATATTTTAGAAGAAGATTTGGACGAAATGTATCATCAGTTACCACCGGACAAACAGCTTGAATTCAAGACTAAAGGTGAAGAAACGGTTGGAATGATTACTCAGATGGTTGAATCAACTAAAGTGAAGAGTGGTAAGATTGTTGGCTGGATCAAGGGTTGGTTAAAGTTGATTCCAGGAGTAAATAAATTTTTCTTAGAACAAGAGGCAAAAATAAAAACAGATAAAATTCTCTTACTTGCTGATGAAGAAAAAAAGAAGCGGGGAGAGATGATTGATTAACATGATTTTGCAAGCACAATTTGGTATTGAACAAACGGCTGAGCTAGGGTTAGCTCCTGACCTAACTGGTCAGGCCACATCCTTGCTTCCGTTTTTGATCGTTCTGGCTGTCCTGGCAGTTATTTTTATTATTGTTTTATTTTCAGTACGTGCTTGGTTACGACGTCGAACTCGCGCCCATGGAGCCTCGTTTGAGCGTGTTGTTATTCTGGTGGCTATTCCAAAGTTTAAGAGTCAAGAAGATACTAAAAAGGAAGGCACACAGGATGTTCAGCAGCTTATTGATGATGCGGAAAGTTTTTTTGCAGCTGTTGGTGGATTAAAATCTCAAAAGGGAATTGTTAAATGGTTTACAGGTCGCAATGATGCAATGACTTTTGAAATCGTCACCCATGAAGGGCTGACTAAATTTTATTTTTCTGTTCCGCGATCGGTAAAAGATTATGTTGAAGAGCAGTTGTTGGCCCGTTATCCAGATGCACATATTGAGGAAATGGAAGATTTTAATATTTTTAATCCAACCGGAGCGATTGTTGGTAGTTATCTAACTTTCAAGCGCCCATACGCCTTTCCGATCAAGACTTATAAGAAAATGGAGAACGATCCGCTGGATGGTCTAACAAATGCACTTTCTAAAGTGCCTAAGGATGCTGGTGTGGCGATTCAGTTTGTTGCTCGTTCAGCGCGGCCGGAATGGCGTAAGCGTGGTTTGAAAATTGCCCGTAGCATGCAGCAAGGAATGAAAATGGAAGATGCTATTAAGGGTAAGAAGAAAGGGAAGAAGGGTGTTGTTCAGGATCTGTTTGGTTCAACCAAGCCAGAACAACAAGTCGAAAAAACTCCGTATCGATTGTCACCGTTGGAAGAAGAGGCGGTAAAGGGCCTTGAGGAAAAGGCGTCCAAGGCTGGTCTGAGTTTGAATGTGCGCATTGTTGCTTCATCACAAAATGCAGCTGCTGCTCAACAAGCGTTAAATAATGTCATTTCTTCTTTTGCCCAATACAACGTTTATCAGTTTGGAAATAATTTTTCAAAAAAGGTTCCGCGTTCTGCAAAACGGATTGTCCGTGATTTTATTTATCGACATTTTGATGAGAAGTTTAAGATTGTTGTTAACGCGGAAGAGATGGCTAGTTTGTGGCACTTGCCACTACCAACCACAGAAACACCGAACATTCACTGGCTTGGTGCTCGCCGTGCATCTGCACCGCCAACTGTGCCAAGCGAAGGTGATTTGTATTTAGGAATAAATGAGTTCCGTGGAATTAAAAAGAAATGTTACATGAAACGCGCCGACCGGCAGCGACACATGTATATCATTGGTAAATCTGGTACTGGTAAATCTGTTTCCATGCGCAGCATGATTGTTCAAGATATTAAGAATGGTGAAGGTGTTTGTGTTGTTGATCCTCATGGTGATTTGGTAGAATCCGTTCTCGGACACATTCCTGAAGAACGCATTGATGATGTTATTGTTTTTAATCCAAGTGATTTAGAACGTCCAATGGGATTGAACATGTTAGAGGCTAAGGGTCCGGATCAGATGGACTTTGTGGTGCAGGAGATGATTGCTATTTTCTATATGTTGTTCCCACCGGAAATGATTGGGCCATTGTTTGAGCACTACATGCGAAACGTTATGCTGACCTTAATGTCTGACCAGGAAAATCCAGGTACGATCGTTGAAATTCCACGCATGTTCTCTGACCAAACGTTTGCTGATGGTTGGATTAAGAAGGTTAAAGATCCGGTTGTTCGAGCTTATTGGGAAAAAGAAATGGCCAAGACTTCAGATTTTCACAAGTCTGAAATGCTTGGTTATCTGATTTCCAAAGTTGGTCGTTTTGTTGGAAACGAAATGATGCGTAACATCATCGGACAATCAAAATCAGCTTTTGATTTTCGTGAAGTGATGGATAAACAAAAGATTTTACTGGTGAATTTGTCTAAAGGTAAAACTGGTGAGGTCAACTCAAGTTTGCTCGGAATGATTATTGTTTCTAAGTTGCAGATGGCCGCTATGGGCCGGGCAGACATGCCAGAAGAAGAGCGCAAAGATTTTTACTTGTACATGGATGAGTTTCAGAACTTTGTCACTGAATCGATCGCCACGATTCTGTCTGAGGCTCGTAAGTATCGTTTAGATCTGATCATGGCTCACCAGTATTTGGGACAGTTGATTAGTGAAGGTGGAAAGACTGAGGTGCGTGATGCAGTGCTTGGTAACGTGGGAACAATGATGGTTTGTCGTGTTGGTGTAGAAGATACAGAGGTTTTGGCCAAAGAGTACGAACCAGTATTTTCTGGGTATGATTTGGTAAATGCAGACAAGTTTACTTGGTACGTAAAGATGATTGTGGATAATTCTACACAAAAGCCATTTACCATGAAAAGTCCTTGGACAGACAATGGAGACACTAAGTTGGCAGAGTCAATCAAGGAGCTTTCCCGCTTAAAATACGGTCGAGACAGGGGAGTTGTTGAGGCTGATATTATGGAACGCACGCAGCTTGGAGCAACGAATACCGCACCTCCGCCACCAACTGGGGAGAGTACGGCCTAGAATTGTGGTATAATAATTGCAATCGAAACAAAAGAAAACAGAAATCAAACTATGGATTACGAGGAGGAAGAACTGGAGGGTTTTTCACCTGAACCAGATTTCGAGGATGAATCGCCCGGGGACGGCATTGATCCACGAACCGAGTTAGCCAAACAAATTTTAACGCAAGTTCACGAGACAATTGGGAACGTTATAAATTTGCTTGAAGGCGGCTCTGTTGAAGCTGGTAGACAGCAGCTGACTGATTTGATTACTTCAAAACAAGGTTTGGCTTCTGCAGCCGGAGGAAATGCAGGACAAGTTGTTGAAGGTGTTTTTGATGGACAGAACATGGTTGGTTCTGATGGTAAGACTTACACAGTGCCAGCAAATTACGCTAGTAAATCTCGATTAGTCGAAGGTGACATTTTGAAGCTCGTTATCAAGGATGACGGGGCTTTTGTTTTTAAACAGATCGGTCCGATTGAGCGACGACGGGAAACAGGAAAGTTGGCTTATGATGCAGCTACTGGCGGGCATGTAGTAATGGGAGAGGATGATCAGACTTGGAAGGTGATTACTGCGTCCGTGACATTCTTTAAAGGTGAGCCAGGGGATGAGGCCGTGGTCTTGGTACCAAAGTCAACACCTTCAACCTGGGCTGCGCTTGAGAACATTGTGAAGAAATAGGGAATGACAGACTTTAGTCTGTCATGGTCAGAAACGTAGCGGAACCCTTTAGGGTTCCATTTTGTTTTTGGCCGGCCATGAGGACTCAGACATTCTTTTTGTGAGAAACACTCGGCCAGGACTAGGTAAAGTGAAAGAAAGATATCAAGGCCTCGTTCGATGTTCCGCCGGGACCGCCACCTTTATGTGATTAAACGAGATGATGGTGTGGGCCCGGCTCCACGTGTTCTCTCAAAAAGAATATCCTCGTCCTTTAATATGGCCGGCCACCCATCTTGCCGTAAGAATAAAATGACGAAGGGTTTTGAATTGAGGTACGATCGGAGGCCGGGCTGCCAATATTTCTTCGAGGTCCCCACAACGGTAATCGTCCGGCCGACGCCGAGTGAGGCCCGATATCATCCCTTCATCACACCACGAATAGGCCGAACGCTACCACAATCAAAACCCTGAGTCATTCAGTGGCCGGCCAATAAAGTTAAAGACTGGTAAGCTTAAGAGGCCTTGACAATCGGCCTCTTTTGTGTTATTTTTAAGCGTCTCTTGCACCTGCAAGGGTTGTTCGTTTAACGGCTTTTTGCCAAAGCAACAAGTTGATTGGAGAAAGAATGTCCCGTTACATGCACATCACCATCGGTATCCTGATCACAATGAGCCTGGCCGCAACAGCCGTGGCCAAGCCGCGCATCATGCGCGCGGAAAATTTCCATCGTACCTGCGACCTCGAGTCCTTCCAGAACTACAACGACCTGCAGCTGGAAACCGAGCATTTCACTCTGGGCGCGCCGATCTGTATGGGCGAAGGCTCTGTGGCCTACGACCCGGATTATCTGAGTAGCGCCGATCGTCTGGACAGAAGGCTGCTTCACGAGGAGATTCGAGTGGTCAGCCAGGCTTACCTGGATGTACTCGAGCGCATGGTCCATGCCAACTGGGGTCGTGACGATTACGCCGACGCCTACCTGGGCTCGTCCATCCGTCAGCTACGTCTAGGCATGTGCTTTCCACACCGCACCTATGAGGTAGACGATGGCAGCGTACGCATGTGGGCTCACTTCGTGTCCGATCCGAGTGGCGCAATCAAGGGGCCGAGCTACCTCAACCTGCTTCTCGAGCGAGCGGTCGAACTGCGTGACCGTGATGCAGTCGAGGCCTTGCTCTATCTGTTCACGGTCATTCGCAAGAATGATCCCATTAGCGCAGCCAGCAACTGCGAGTACTTGCAGAACAGCCTGTTCGAGAACGAGCTGGCCGGCTACCTCTACGCCGGAGACTTGGAGGCGGCTGATGCTTTCGTCCAGGAATTCGGTTTCCTAGCCGACTCAAGTGCCTTCTCGGTCTACGAGTTCTATAGTGATCGTGTCTGGGGTGACCAGGTCAAGATGGTCGCCAGTGACATCTACGAGGATCACCTGCAGGCTGGTGACTATGATCTGGCCGATGCTTTGGTCAAGCACTACGGACTGGCTCCACCACAGTGCGCCACCAGCATCCAGGAAACCATGCGCCAGCACTTCAGGCAGGCCTTCCTGGACTACGATTTGGATACTCCGGATGAGGTTCTGGAGATGATGGCTCGTTACGACTACGACGTCAAGATGGTCGAGTGGGCTCGTGAGTGGGGCTACGCCTACGCTGGCTACGCCCTGATGGAGCCATGTTCGGAGCTCGAACCACGTTCGGATGAGCTGGACTGCCGATGGCAGATCGAGCTGCGTCTGGATGACATGCCCATGGCCAGTAGGATCCATGTGGTCGAGGCTTCGCTCAGCTGGTACAGCGGAATTACTGTCGACGATCTGGTGTACAAGCATCAGCTGATGAAGGCCCTCAAGGTCGACATGGACCTGGTCATGCCCAAGCTGGCCGAGGAGCTCAAGGAGAATGCTCAGCTGGCTTTCGGTGATCTCCTCGATGGGATGGATCATTGGCAGTACACCACGGCCATCTACTACGCCATGGAAGAGATGGGTTACGAGCCTTTGCTCGATTACCCGAATCCGGTGTTCAGCTGCGACATTCTGCCCTACGGGAACTCGTCGCGCGAGTCCGGGATCTGGTTCCTCCAGTGCGCTGGCGGCATCGACTACGTCGAGCTCATTGCCACTGGCGAGCAGCACGGCGAGGACTACCGTCAGGCCGTAGAATCCGGTCAGACCTTCATGGACTGACAACTACACGCGAGCGACTTGCGTTCGAGCATCTGAAAAGGTGCTCTTTTTCTTTTTAAGCTCAGGTTTGGCTTATTCGTCTGGCTCTGATAAAATATGGCCGATATGTCAGAAACACTTTATCGCAAATATCGACCAACCAGGTTTAAGGACGTGGTTGGACAGGAGCATGTAGTGACAACCCTGGGCAATCAGCTCAAGAATGGGTCAGTTGCTCATGCTTATTTGTTTACTGGACCGCGGGGAGTGGGGAAGACCACACTCGCTCGTTTGTTGGCTAAGGCTGTTAACTGTGAGAAGCGTGGAGAAGACCATGAGCCGTGTAATAAGTGTGATGCTTGTAATGAGGTTAATCTTGGTAACTCGCTTGATGTCTATGAAATCGACGCCGCCTCGCACACCGGAGTTGATAATGTGCGTGAGAATATTATCGAATCAGTCCGATTTGCTCCGAACCAACGTAAGTTCAAGGTGTATGTGATCGACGAGGTGCACATGCTTTCAACATCTGCTTTTAATGCGTTGTTGAAAACATTGGAAGAGCCACCAGCACACGCTTTGTTTATTTTGGCTACGACCGAGATTCATAAGGTTCCTGAGACTATCATTTCTCGCTGTCAGCGATTTGATTTCAAAAGAATTCGAACACCAGAATTGATTAAGCGTCTTAAAGGGCTGATTAAGAAAGAAGAGGTTGAAGTTGATGAAGCAGTCTTGTCAGAGGTGGCGCGACATTCTGAAGGATGCTTGCGCGATGCTGAGAGTATGATGGGGCAGATTCTGGCAATCGGAGAAAAGAGGATTGGGATTGATGAGGCCTCATTAGTTTTGCCAACAACAAATATAAATTTTGTGATTGATTTTGTTGATGCGGTTGGCCGGTCTGATGCATCTGAGGCTGTGCGAATGATCAATAAATTTGTGGATGAAGGGGTGGATCTGGGGCATTTCGCAGAAGATACTGTATCGGTGCTGCGTTCAATGTTATTTGCAAGTCTTGGTGGGCTGGATCAGTTCCATCAGGAATATGATGCTGATATTACCAAACGGCTTGAGCAAAGCTTAAAGAATTTTACTAGTCAGAAGTTGTCTGAGGCGATCAACCTCCTCCTTGACGCCAGACGAGGGCTGCGGCTAGAAAAAATTCCTCAGCTCCCACTCGAGCTCGCGGTTGTAGAGTTGACCAAGCAACCAGTCAACCAGAAAACCAGTCAACCAGAAAACCAAATAACCGCAGAACCTGCGGAAGAGAAGGGGCCCCCACTCCCAAAAGTGCAGGCTAAGGAGGAAGTTCTTGAGGTTGAGGAGGTTTCGAGTGTTTCGAAGGTTGCGAGTGTTGCTGAGGTTCCAGAGACCCTCGAAACTCCCGACACTCCCGAAACCCTCAGTACCCCCGCAACCCACGTAACCCTCGACACTATCAAAACTCGCTGGAACGAAGTGTTTGAACTGATCGCGCAGAGCAACGGCTCGTTACCACTGATTCTGCAGTCAACAGAGATCCTGTCTTTTGAAGGCGGAACACTTGAACTAGGTTTCCAGTTTGCTTTTCATGCAGACATGATCAATGATCAAAAAAATAACGTTAAGATCACAGAGGTAATAAGTGAAGTGTTTGGATCAAAGATATTGATCAAGGCCGTGCATCGTGCAAGTGCCAAAGACGAGGTGGTTGCAGATTTAGTGGCTGAGTTTGGGGGAAAGGTTGTTGGATAACAGGATCAACAGGCGTAAGCCTGTCTTTTGTTTGCCCGGCCACAGGGAGCCTCCCCGTACCAGACGCCCCGCGTCGGTACGGGGCAGGCAGGGTTTGTTGTTTCCCCCTCCTTTCGAAGGAGGGGGCTAGGGGGTGGTTCTGGTTATAAAATAGTCTCAGTACGATTGTACCCAGAACCCCCTCCTAACCTCCCCCTTAGAAAAGGGGGAGGGAACAAAAGGTTTTCCTAATAAAAAATCCCCGATTATGATCGGGGGGGGGTGCTATACGCGCTCGACCCAGTTGTACTTGTGCCACAGGTCTCCTGCAAATGGGATCAGTCCAAGCTTCTGAAAGCTGTAGAAACCTGGAAATTCAGCAAATCGTATCTGCTGATCTTGTTCACTGATTTCAGCAATCGTAACTGTGTTTACACGGATTTCTTTCAGCCTGAAGATGTAAACATGGATCCTAACCCGCTGCCCAACAGTGAGTCCTTCCGGGCTCATTATTTGTTTTGGTCCTCGTGGCAGTCGTTTTCGAGACTGAAGTGCGTCTCTACGAAAGTGCATTTGCCTCCTTAATCGTTGTGTATCTTATGTAACACTATTCCTGCGCTAATTGCAACATTTAGAGATTCCATGTTATTTGACATCTTGATCCTAATAAATTCATCACTTAAAGCTCGAACATCTTCACTTATTCCATGAGCTTCGTTTCCAAAAACAATACAAAAGGTTTCTTTTTCAGCAAGCTGATTTAGTTTGGGTGATCCATCAAGCGCGGTTGAAATAATTGGTATTTGTTTTTTGATTTGTTTTAGGATTGTTCGATCATGGTCATCTTGCTGAATATCAAGACTGAAAATTGCACCGCGTGCAGCTTGAACTACTTTTGGATTGTAAATATCAACGCATTCTGCGTCGACTATGACCGTAGTTATGTTAAAAGCAAGCGCGGTACGAAGGATTGTGCCTAAGTTGCCAGGGTCAGAGATTGCGTTGAGATAGACGATGGGGTTGTCTGGTTTTCTGGTTTTCTGGTTTTCTGGTTGTTTGACTGAGTAAACTGCTGCAATTCCTGCTGGCGTATCAAGTTCAGAAAAGGCTTTGTTTACTTTTTCGTCGATCAAGTAAAATTCATCTAGCCCGCAGTCCTTTTCAATCTCAGTCCAGCGATCCACATCCTGGTCAATAAATTCTTGAGTTACAAAAAGGGAAGTTGGCTTAGAGCCGCTTTTTAGGGAATCAAGAAGAATAATCACGTTTTCAACCAGAAACTCACCAAACTCTTGGCGGTACTTTTTCATTGATAACTTTTTCAGTTTCTTGATTTTCTCGTTATCTTTGCTGGTGATTTCATTTACTTTCATATTTTGACAGAAATTGTTTAGTTGCTTTTAAAGCCTTGGAATATACACTAATTTTTTGAATCGAGCAAGTGCCCCGGACCACTAGTTGCAGGCCACCGCTACGCTCCTTGACTCGAACCGATTGCTTAGCATTGCGCACTTGCTGGATTATACCGAGCGAAATCTTAGTTACTTCATCACGCCGCATAAGCTCTCGCACAATCGGCAAAGCAGGCTCAATCACACTTGAGTGCTTGCTTATCTTTTTGCCTGCAATATGTTTGGCCATATGTAAAGATGATATCATAACAAGCTTAAATTATAACATTTCGTAACCGGTCGGTTATGAAATGTTATGTGAGCTTGAGTCAAGTATTGATATTTTTTGTTAAATAAGTTATACTCTCGGCGATAAATAAAATTTATTCCGGGATCGTCTAATGGCAGGACACGTGGTTCTGGTCCACGGTATCGGGGTTCGAATCCCTGTCCCGGAGCCAAGGAAAACTGCTCAGCTTTTGCTGAACGGTTTTTCTTTTCTGTCTGGACCATGGGTTGAGAACCTCGCTGGTTCGCCCGGCGAGGATAGCGAGAAGAAAGTTTAAGCTCATTTAAACTTTCTCGAGCGACACAGCCGGTCCTTGGCCGTAGGCCAAAAATCCCTGTCCCGGAATCAAAAGGGCCGCACTTTAAAAAGTGTGGCTTTTTTGTTATGATAAGCAGAGAAAATAATATATTTTTATGGTCAGAAAAAGAAAGTTGGCGATACTGGTCGCCATAATCGCTGCTCTTGTAGTTGGGATAGCAGTAATAATATTTTTAATCACAGATGGGGGCGAGGAAACCGGAGGGGTTGATTGTGATATCAATCAGGATGGGCAAGTTGATGAGCGTGAAAGTCGATTGTGCTTTGAGGATGATATTTTAGGTATTGATCAAAGCGATGGTCGTGTAGAGGAAGAAGGAACGATTGATTTGCGTTTGCCGTCAGCAGGAGCCGATGGTGGAACTTTGGCCGTTCGGCTGTATATTCCAGATGAGCCGCGGTATGAGGAAGGGGCACCGGTGATTATTTGGGTACCTGGAGGGTATGAAATGAAAGGGATTAATCATGATTTGCCAAAGACTGCTGATGATGTCATTGTGGCCACGTTTATCTTTCCTGGTGTGACTGATGAATGGTCAGGCTTTTATTCAGATGGTGAATACGATTGGCGCGGAGAGGATTGTATTCGTGCTATGGCTGATGTGATCCTATTTGCTGCTGGCCAGCTTGAAGATTCAGAAGGGAATACTATCGATGATTTGTCACCGGTACCAGTGATCCATGACAACATTGGAGCGATTGGTGCATCAAACGGCGGTAACTTGCCTGTGGCTGCAGCTGCTTTACATGGACATGAATTCGCAGACTATTTTCGCTATATTATTCAATGGGAAACGCCAGTTTCCTCTCAGGTGGCCAACCGGGACTTCGGTCGGGTTTGGGTAAAAGAAGGCGGTCCAAAGAACGATTATTTTAATTTGCGCTACGCTGGGTATGGTGACTATGAATTCGCCAGCGACTATTCAGATTTAACTTACGATCCAAATCAGGAGTATCATCCAATTTTTCACGATGGTGACGGCGACGGAGTTTACACAACTACACCAGACTATTTTGGAACATCGATCAGCGGTCCTGATGTGGATTCTGATGGCATGTTGTCACTTGATGAAGATTTTCCTTTGGATGGATATCAGGGCGGGGAAGATGGAGATGTTTGGTTTTTCTCACGTCCGGTAACCCATGCCATGGCTGATAATAATATTTTTGCTGATTATGGATGGCCAGATGATGTTGCTACTCCAAGCCAAGCCGATGCCTATTGGGATGTTCGTGAATCGGTTTATCTTTACGAAGATGCGTTAGATAATATTCCAGATCTTGAGGCCATGGTTCTGGCCGGGGTTGTTGATCACGTGCAGACCAACTCAGAAAAGCCGCACATTCGCCAAGCACTTGAGGGGTGGCTTGATAATGGTGTGTCTTGGGTGCAACTGAACCCAAGTCCGGAATACATGGTTGAGGCATATCCTGGATATCGGCGTCGTGATGATTTGCCAGATAATGTTCCAAACAAGGCTCCAAAAGATTGGGTCGATATCGAAGCTTACTCTATACCAGAAGATATAGAAGAGCCTGCTTATCAACTCGGTGCTGTTTATCAAATGATGGATCGCGCACAAAATTAATATGAAACCAAGAAATCAAAAATTACTTTTATTCTTTGTTCTTCCAGCTGTTATTCTGATTGCGGCTGTGTTGATTGTCTGGCTTCTGCTTCCAGATGCTGTTGAAACACCACCTGAACAAACTTATGGCCCAGGTGAAGAATTTGTTACGCATGTTAATTCAAAAGGTATTGGCGAGGTTGCTATTTTGGTCAGTATTCCCGAAGTACCACGCTATCCAGAAGGCGCACCAATTATTTTTGATGTCTCAACCTGGTTTGCTGGGTTAGTTGGTTTTCATGACAAATTTGATGCCACAGCCATTGGTGCAATCAATATCAATCATCTTTGGCCTGGTAATTGTGATCACATTCATGATATTTGCTCTGATGGTGAAAACGATTATGGTGGACCTGATTCTATGACTTCGTTGCGTGATGCAATCCGTTTTGCTGTTGGTCAGATTCCAAACGTTGATGGCTACTATATTGATGATCTACTTGAAGTAACTCCGTTGCTGGATAATGTTGGACTCTACGCTTCTTCACACTCTGGTGTTGTGGCCACCAATGTAATAGCGTACTATGGCGACGAATTTCCAGAGGTTAGGTATTTTATCGGGCGAGAGAACCCGACCTTGCCAGAAATGTATCCGCTAGAAATTGGGCACTGGGGTGAAAGACGTCAGCCGATTTATAATCCATTTTATAATGCAGATGGCTATGCTCGTGATTCGATCGATGTTGATTATTCAACGGTTGGTTGGATTAAGAATTCAGAATATCCAGAGGGTAGGCCATATCACAAGGTTGAAGGTGGTCAGGATTATGTTCTTGATGATAAAGGTCCGAACATGTGGGGTAAGCGCTACTTTTCAATTAATCTGACACAGGCAATTTGGGATAACGAAGGTTTTACAAAAGCAACCTGGCCAGAAGATGTGGCAACACCTGATGAAGTGAAGGATGTTTGGCCATATCGAACAGCAGCAACTAATTATCCATTGCTTGTCGATACTTTGCCGGACGACTTCAAAGTCATGCTTGTTTTTTCTTTTGATGATCATGTACAAACCGCTCTAGATAGACCACATATTCGGCAGGCCTATGATGGGTTTTCTAAGACCGCTGGTGTAGATTGGGTTCGTTTGAATCCTGATTTAGAATATGCACAGCAGCTTGATCCTGGTTTCAGATCAGCACAATTTTCTGATAATGCAGCTAATACTGAACCAGATGACTGGGGTGATTCAAAGGGTTGGGGTCATCCGTATTCAGGAGACACAATAGAGCCAATGTCACAAGCTAGTATGGCAGAGATGTGTGACCGCGTGCAATTTGATAATTGGTCGGATAATTTAGATAGTGTTTTATACGAATACCAAGTACAATAGAAAAGTATGCCAAAGAAAACTAAACACAAAGATCATAAATCCAAAGCATGGAATGTGACCGTTAACATGGGTTACGGACACATGCGAGCCTCTTATCCATTGTTGGATATGTCAAACGGCGAAGGTTATATTATTGCCAATGATTACCCTGGGATTCCAAAAGAGGATCGTAGGATTTGGAAGAATACTAGAAAACTATATGAGACCTTGTCGCGCATGAAGCAACTGCCAGTTGTTGGAGACGAGATTTTTGAACTTTTAGATCGCTGGCAAGAGATTCCGTCGTTTTATCCAAAGCGTGATCTATCAGCATCAAATATTCAGGTCCGTCAAACCTACAAGTTGTTTAAGAAAGGATTCTGCCGTCACTTGGTTCACAAGCTCGAAGAAGACGCATTGCCAATGGTGAATACTTTTTTCATCCCTGCTCTAGCAGCTGATTTTTATGGTTACAAAAAAGATATCTATGCCATTATCACAGACACGGATTTCAGTCGTTCCTGGGTGCCATTAGAACCAAAGAAAACCAAGATCAAATATTTTGCGCCATCTAAGAGGGCACATGAGCGCTTAAAGTTGTACGGAGTGCCAGAGCGTAATATTTACATGACAGGCTTTCCTTTGCCTGAGGAAAATGTTGGTTTGAAATATGAGAATATCAAACCAGCACTTGGTGGGCGTTTGATAAATTTGGATCCAGATGGAAATTTCATGCGGCACTACAGTGAGTCGGTCCATGATTTGCTTGGTGGTAGTTTGAAAAAGAAACCAGTGCATCCGTTTACGATTATGTTTGCTGTTGGTGGAGCCGGTGCTCAACGAGAAATGGTTGGGCAGATGTTAGGGGCTCTGAAAACGCGACTACGACAAGGTAAAATGAAACTAATTTTGGTTGCTGGAAGTCGTAAGGATGTGTTGACTCATTTTGAAAAAACAATCAAGCGCAATGGGCTTGATCGACAAGTAGGTAAGGGGATTGAGATAATTTATGAGGCGGATCGCAACGATTACTTCAAAAAGTTCAACCAGGCCTTGATGAAAACCGATGTGCTTTGGACCAAGCCAAGTGAATTGTCGTTCTATGTTGGATTGGGTGTGCCAATTATCATGGCACCGCCGATTGGTTCGCAAGAAGAGTTTAATGAGAATTGGTTGCGTAATGTTGGGGCTGGTATTCCGCAGCGTGATCCGCGATTTTGTGACCAGTGGCTTGATGATCTGTTGCGTAGCGGTTGGCTTGCTCGCGCAGCAGTTAATGGATTCACAAACGCGCCTAAGCGCGGCGCGTATCGGATTAAAGAAATTGTTGCTCATCGCAAGCAGGTTATGCCTGAGCCGGTTGAGCCGGTGTAGGAGTAGAGAGTAGAAGGTAGACAGTAGAGAGGAAGTAAATTTGTTTCTTTCTACTTTCAACTCTCTACTTTCTACCCTCAGCTTCCAAATATTCAATTATAGCACTAGCGACGTCTATGGACGTTGCTTTTTCTAATGATTCAAAACCAGGGCAGGCGTTAACCTCAAGAACAAGTGGTCCGCGGTCTGATCGAATCAGATCAACGCCAGCAATGTCGAGATCAAAATCACGTGCTGCATCCAGTGCAATCCGTTGCTCTTCGCTGGTTAAATCGGCAAGAGTACACTCCGCGCCTTGGTGCGCGTTAGATCGAAAGTCATTGCCAGTAGCTTTGCGTTCCATTGCGGCGACAACTTGATCTCCGACAACATAGACTCGTAGATCAGTTTTATCTGCCTCAGCAATAAATTCCTGCAAGATAACAGGGTTACGATCTCGGATATTTAGATAGTCTACAATCGGTTGGAGTGTTTCCAGGTCCTTGGCAATGAAAACACCTTTGCCGTGTGTACCAAAAGCGACCTTGATAATAACTGGATAAGAAAGTTGTTCAGCAGCAGCAGCTGCATTGTTTGGATGTCGGACAATAATTGATCGTGGTTGCGGGATCTGTTTCTGATTAAGCAACATGGTTTGTGCCAGTTTGTTGCGTGAAACAGAGAATGTTGGTGCGGCGTTGATAACATGATAGCCAGCGTTCTTTAACGTATCTGTGGTAACTGTGTGCAAGCTAGGTTCTTCACTGATTCCACCACGAGTCAAGATGAGATCAAAGTCACCAAGCGGCTTGTCGTTATAATTTATCCTCCCCCCTTTCGAAGGGGGGACAGGAGGGGGGTTCTGAGTACTATCGAAATCGAACGTAAACAACGGCTCAAATAAAATTTCAGCCTGATGACCACGATTTCTTGCCACCTTAAGAATTCGCTGCGATTCATAAGTCGTTTCTGATTCAGGTTTGATCTTTTTTGTAAAAACTAATATTCCGATTTTCATAACTTGACTAATATCGTTTTTGAGTATAATATCACTTCTTGGTCCTTAACATACCCCAAACTTGATTGAGGTGCAACATGTGTGAGCCGGATTCAGTTGAAGAAAGATGGGGATGCCAGATGTACGTTGTGGTGTTCTTTGATCTTGTCCTGATCAGCACAGCTGCTGGAATAGCGATGGAGAAGATCTACTTGGCAATTTTCGCGGTTCATTAAATATCATGAAAAGTCTTTTTACAAGAATTCAGAGCCAGGTCATGAATTCCTTTCAGGTTGACCAGAGGGGTGCCAACTTCATGTTGTTGATGCTGGCGTTCATGGCGCTCAACCCAGTGGTCGCAGCACTGCTCCTGTGTCTGATCCGCTACTTCGACAAGACCTAGCTCCGCAACACTGCGGGGTTTTTCTATTTACCATTCGAAGCTTTAGCGAAGAATGGTTGACAAAACAAGCTAAATACGGTATCTTATCTCTGTTATATGGCTAGAAAAAATAGTTCAACTTACTTATTTGCCTTTGCTGGTTTTATTTTTGCAGCCTTAATTGGTTTTGCTGCTTTTGGTCCAGAACAAGCTCCAGCGGATCCAAATCCAATTGATGTTGAGGTTGTTAGCAGCCAGAGCGAGATCGATGCTGAGTTATTGGCCAAGGCGCTCACAGAAAGTGGGGCTAAACTTTATGGCGCTTTTTGGTGTTCTCATTGTGAGGATCAAAAAGAGATGTTTGGCAACGCGGTTCAGTATTTAAACTATATTGAAAGCTCGATGCCTGATGGTCGCACGCAAACGCAAGAGGCCATTGACGCCGGTATTACGAGTTATCCAACCTGGATTTTTCCTGATGGTTCGCGTCAGACCGGTTTGATGAGTTTTGAGGATCTGGCTGAGGGTGCTGGGATTGACATTGAGACTGTAAAAGCCGATGTCGAAGGACCAACAATCGAAGTAATTGAATAAACATGAAACGCGGATTATCAATCGCAATTTTAGTCCTGGCTCTGATTGGAGTCGGGATTTCTGGTTATTTATATTCGATACACGGCAGTGATTTTTCAGACAAGGCCTGTGAAATCAATCAGACTTTTAGTTGTGGAGCGGTTGACCAGAGCCCGTATTCAGAATTGTATGGAATTCCAGTATCGTTGCTCGGTATCATCGGATATGGATTGATGGCGCTTGGCGCCTTGGTCAAGTTGTTTGATAAATCAGATGATCGTGGTTTGAATGTGTTCTTGTTGATTGCTTCTGGTGGTGGCTTGGCTTTTGCATTGTATCTAACGGCCATGGAAGCATTTGTTTTACACGCCTGGTGTTTGTACTGCGTTGCTCAACAAATCGATATTTTGATTATTTTCATTCTTGCTCTGGTTTTGTTCTTTAAAGAAAACAAGGTAGAATGTAGAGAGTAGAAGGTAGAAAGTAGAAAGAATCAGATCCTATCTACTTTCTACTCTCTACTATCTACTTTTTTCTATGCGTCTTTCTTTTCACGGCGCCGTCCGTGGTGTAACAGGATCATGTTTTCTTTTGGAAACCGGCTCAGGTCGGTTGCTTTTTGATTGTGGTATGTTTCAGGGGTGGAAGTTTGCTGAAGAACGCAATGCTGAACCCTTTAGTTTTGATCCAAGCACGATCGACGCTGTATTTGTCACACATGCTCACACTGATCATACTGGTCGTTTACCGAAATTGGTCCACGATGGTTTTGATGCGCCGATATACATGACTCCACCAACACGTCCGTTGACACGCTTGATCCTTGAAGATTCGCATCACATCATGAAAGAGAACTACAAACGCGAGCAGGAAAAAATGTTGTATGATGAGGGTGATGTAGATAAGGTGATGAAACTGACTCACTCAGTAAATTATCATCATGCCATTGAAGTCTTGCCAGGTGTGACCGTGATGTTTCATGATGCTGGTCATATTTTGGGTTCGGCTTATGTTACGGTTGAAGCGGGAGGGAAGAGGATTTTGTTTTCAGGAGATGTTGGAAACGCTGAGACTCCGATCTTGCCAGACCCAGAACGGATTTCAAGTGCTGATATCGTTATCACAGAAACAACGTACGGGAATCGAGTTCATGAAGCACCAGAGGAGCGCAAGATCAAACTGAAGGAAGCGGTTTTGCGCACGATTCGGCGCAAGGGCGTGTTGATGATTCCATCGTTCTCGGTTGAGCGGACGCAGGAGCTGTTGTTTGAACTTGATCAGATTTTGTTGCACGAGCTGTCGACTGATATTCCGATTTTCTTGGACAGCCCGCTGTCGATCAAGGCCACAGCTGTGTATCGGCACTATCAGAACTATCTGCGATTTGATGCAGACATCTTGGAGCAGCCAGATCGTGACTTTTTCTCGTTCCCGAATTTACGCGAGACTTTAACTCGTGAGGAATCAATGCAGATTAATGATGTGCCTGGACCAAAGGTTATTGTTGCTGGATCAGGAATGATGCAAGGTGGACGGATTATGCACCATCTGAAGCGCTATCTGCAGAGTGCGGACAATCAGCTTTTGATCATTGGCTATCAGGTTGAGGGTACATTGGGACGACGTTTGCTTGATGGCGTGCCAGAGGTAAAGATTTATGGCGACAAGATTCCGGTACAAGCCCACGTTTCTGCTATCGGTGCTTTCTCTGCGCATGGTGATCAGCGCCAGCTAACACGTTGGTATCATTGTGAAAACGATCAGCTCCCAAAAAAAATATTCCTCGTTCACGGAGATGAGGAAGTGAAAACAGAATTCGCCGCCCATTTGGGCCGCGAGTTAGACACCGAGATAATCATCCCCGAATTCCAATCAGTGCATGAGATCTGAAGGGAATGACAAATTGTAAGAGCACCCCTTGCGGGTGCCCTTTTGTGTTTTGCCGGCCACGGGATGACTCGGACATTCTTTTGTGAGAAGCACTCGGCCTATTTGTAGAGTGATTAAAGAATGTTATCAGGCCTCGTTCGGGTTCCGCCGGGACCGCCACTGTTGGTGGTAATATGAGAGTATAGTGTGGGCCCGGCTCCACATGTTCTCACAAAAAGAATATCCTCGTCATTTGTTTCTGACGGCAAAGGAAGTGGCCGGTCCACAATAAAAACAGAACCCCACAGCTAAGCGAGGTTGCTGTGGGGGGTGATAAGAATTCGTGCTGCCTTCCGCAGAAAGTTCCCTGGGTTACGTTACCGAATCGGCAACTCCTTCTACCAGGGCCGTCCCAATAAGCCAGGTTGTTGTGGTCTTGGACACCACTTTTATTTCCCTTTACACGCGAGATGCGCTACAGGATCAACCTGTCCTTGCGGTCATAACGACAGCACGAACAAGAAAACAGTATAGTACAAAAAGCACCTTTTGTCAAGGCTAATAAGCTCAAACTGTGAACAAAAAGTCGCCGGCCGGACATCTTTTGTTCACACGAATAAAAGAAAAGACCCGCGTGGTTGCGGGTTGTGATGCTACGGAATGAGTTCGCAGACGTCGCGAGAAAAGACCAGGATCGCTGTGCCAGACACGGCACCAGCGGCGTTGTCCAGCCACCATTTGGCAGCAGCGCCATCGTGTGCCTTCAAGGCCTCGATGGCGTCATGTCCATAGACCTGGTAGCCGCCCTGGTTCATGGCTGATTCTCGTTCGCGATCGAGAACTCCGACCGAGTCGCCACTGGCTTCGTGCTCGACGGTTGGTATCTCCAGACCGACCCAGGCCTCCCGAACCCATGGTGGTGCTTGCCCAGGTGGGGCAGCGATAATGCGAATTTTTGACATCGAATCCTCCTTCTTGATCCTCTGACCTTAACAGCAGTGTATCAAATTGTCAAAAGTCATTTTGCGATCCAATTGTAAAACTCCTCGGCAGTGCTGCCGGGGATTTTGAATTCAAATGGTTCGATTGTGTATGGTTCTAGTTCTGAGATGTCAATTGGTTCGACTGTTGTGTCTTCGGTGTCAGCGATCGAGTAGGACACTTCCAGATCATCGAACGGGATTATCGAAACCTTGTTTAAGAAATCGTAGTAAACAAATGAGATTTGGCCAGGGGACTCAAAGTTGCTTCGAACGTAATCAGAGCGGATCGATACAGGTAAATTCACACCCCAAGACCTGACCCCAATTCGACCGCGGTGGACATAAAGTTCGACCTCGTTTTTATTTAGGCGTATAATCTCTAAGTCAGTATTTTCATCAAGCGCTACTTCGATCAATTCGTTCGAAAGCAACAAACGACTTTCAGAATCTGTGGAAACGATCTGCCCGCGACGCACTGTATCGACCACGTTAGAAGAACCAACCTGATCCGCGATCTCAAGTGGCAGACTTGGCAAATAACCATCACCACCAGCCCAGGTCGCGCCAAAGCGCTGACCTACTAATAACAAAACAGTAAGTATGCCTAAGAAGATAATCAAGAAAATTTGTTTCCGCATAGGTTTTGTTGTTTTGGTTTTAGGTTTGTTGAGTCTTGGTGTGAGCTCCACAATTGTGCTAGCAACATTCTGGGGTGGACAACCTCATGTTCCACAGACCATGTCTCACAACATGATAGAGTTCTCTGAAGTGCGGACTGGATATTACACAGAGCTTGGTCGCGACGAAACTGATCAGTATCAGATCGAATTATCTGAAGGTGAACAAATTAATCTGTTTTTGATTATTCCTGATAAAACTTTGGCCAGTGTCCGTGTTCCGGTTTTAGAAGTTGCAGATCTGGAATATCACGAGAATAGTGCTGGGGAGTGGAAGAACAGTTCTTCGTTTGATCGTTGGATCATTTCACAACAGGCCACATTTGAAGCTCCGGAGGACGGGGTTTATGATTTGGTTGTGTACGATACGGTTGGTGAGCCAGGTGAGTATGCTCTTGTTTTTTCTGGTA
Organism: uncultured Gammaproteobacteria bacterium; assembly: GCA_964504365.1. Lineage (GTDB taxonomy): Bacteria > Patescibacteriota > Patescibacteriia > UBA9934 > CAZDDW01 > CAZDDW01. Next base: position 45,506 of record CAZDDW010000005.1, read on the forward strand.
ACGATCCAGTGCATCCAATCGATCTTGCGAGATTAGTTATCGGAACAATTCGAATCAATCTTTAAGCAAAATTTTCCATCCAGTGCTCATCGACTTCTACCTTTAGGTCAAGGTAGATTTTTTTGTCCATAACCGCCTCTAGTTCTTTGCGCGCAGATTGACCGATTTCTTTGACACCGCGTCCGCCAGCCCCTATGACCATTCGTTTGTGTCTTTCTTCAAGAACTTGGATTCTGGCAGTTATATAAACCATGTCTTCGCGATCTTCAATGTCATCAACCACAACATGGATTTGATAGGGTAGCTCGTCTCGCAAGCGCAAGAATAGTTTTTCACGAATCAGTTCAGAAACCCAGAAATCATTTGGTAAGTTAGTTAGCTGACCTTCTGGATAGTAAAATTCTCCCTCAGGTAACAAGTCAAAGATCTCTTCCTTCAGAGTTCCTATGTGCGAACCTCTTAGTGCTGAAACCTCAACAATTTTATCAAACTGATCTTCAAGGTCACGGTAGTACTCATGATATGGCCGTTTCTTTTTATCGATCTTGTTGATCACTAGAATTTTCGGAACCTTTAAATCAGCAGCCATGCGCAACACTTGTTTCTCTTCATCGCCAATCGAACGCGTTGGGTCAGCAACATAAAGTACAACGTCGATGTCCTTGAGTGATTCGCGGACTTTGTTTAACAGCTTCTTCGTTAGAACGTCTTTTTTCTGAAGCACGCCGGGCGTATCAACAAAAACAATCTGTCCCCGTTCTTCAGTTAAAACACCATGGATATTGTGTTGAGTGGTCTGAGCCTTTGGTGTTGTGATAGCGATCTTGGAGCCAACCAAAGCATTAAGCAAGGTTGACTTGCCTACGTTTGAGCGACCAATTAATACTGCAAATCCAGATTTCATAAGTGAGTGTAGGTTAAGCTGTTTTTTTGATAAATAAGGTGGCGAACCAGGTAGCGATAGGAACAGACAAAATCAGTCCAATTGTACCAACTAAAGTACGTACAATTTCTTCAGCAATTATTTCTGAATTTATCAGATTAAGAGTGCTTTGATCAGATGCGATAAAAAGTAGTAATAATGGCAGGCCTGCACCGGCATATGCCAGGACTAAAGTGTTAACCATCGATGCAATATGATGACGGCCTACGCGCATGGCTTTTCGCATTAGTTTTGATTGAGATAAGTCTGTGTCAGTTTTGTTTAGTTCAAAAACAGTTTCCGATTGAGTAACAGTTACATCGTCAAGCACACCTAGGGCACCAATGATAATTGCTGCCAAAAGCAAACCTTTCATGTCGAACTCAAGTCCGGTTTTCAGTTGTAGGATAGCCCCCTCATCAGAAGCTAGACCAGTTAATTGAACTAGGTCTACAAAGAGAAAAGCCAACAAACCAGTGATAATTAACCCCGCCAAAGTACCAAAAAATGCAGCCATACTACTACGTTTGAACCCATGAGTAATGAAGATTGAAAAAGCCACTATTACTGATGATCCGAGTAAGGTGATTAAGACAGGGTTATGTCCATTAAGAATTTGCGGCAGAATGAAGCCAAAGAGTACTAACATGATCACTCCTAGTCCTAACAATGAAGTAAAACCTCGCACCAAGCCAACAATCAAGGTAATTAAAATAAATAGAACTATTAACCACATCAGCGAGCTTAATCGAATCACGTCTGTTATAAAGATGATTGGTTCGGGTTCGCCAGGAATTTCTAAGATTGCAATTTGCACCCGCTGTCCTTCTGATACCTCATAACGCAACCCAGCCGTATATCCATCGCGAGAATCAATAGTAAACAATCGGTTGTTCAAGATTCCCTGAGATTCAACTCGAACAGATACAATCTGATACGCTTGATCAGCCGGTTCCAGTTGCTCTTCAATTATTTCTTCAACAAGAGCGCGGGTTTCGATTGTTTCCGGTTGAACTAATTCGTCTTGTGCCTGCGCTATGTGTGGCAGAAAGCAGAAAGTCGAAAGTAAAAAACAACTGATTATTATTTTTTTCATATTTTTTCGAACAACGTGACTAATTCTACATGTGGAGTGTGGGGAAATAAATCCAGTGCCTGCATCTTGCTGATCTTGTAGTGTCGAGTCAAGGCAGGTAGTTCTTTGGCAAAACGCTCGTAGTTGCATGAAATGTAAACGATTCGGTCAGGTAGGGCAGAGCGAAGCGTGTCAAGCACCTTGTAATGTGTGCCAGAGCGTGGTGGGTCTACAATAACCACATTTGGTTTTATTCCAGCCCAATCGAATTTTTCTGCCTCAGATACATGATACTCCACGTTGGCGATATTGTTTAGCTCTGCATTGGTCCTGGCGTTCTCGATTCCTGATGGATCCAGTTCGATTCCAACGGTTCGTTTACAGTCGTTAGCAAAAGCAACAGAGAAAAAACCAGAGCCGCAGAATAGATCAAGTAGGGTTTTGTCTTTGAGGTCGCCACAGAATTCTTTGACAGTGTCCTGGAGCTTAGCTGCCATGACTGAGTTTGTTTGAAAGAATGAGTTTGGGTGAATGCGGTACCGGTAACCATTGATGGTCTCTTCAAGCCAAGGGTTTCCGTGTACAGGAATAATTGTTCCAGCACGTGATACATCGGATTTTTCATTGTTAATCCCGAGCACGATCGAAGTGCATAGGTCTGATAAAACATTTCGTAAGCTATCGACATGTTTATCATCAAGTCCTTGTGAAGTAATAATCATGACCATGCGTTCGTTGGTGTTCTTGCCTTCGCGAATCACACAATGACGAAGCATGCCCTTGCCTTTGCGTTGATCCCAGCCGGAAAGGCCTGAGTCCTTAGCCCAAGATCGTATGTGTTGCATTACCTCGCTGGCCTGTTCAGATAACAGATAACACTGATCTAAATCAACCACCTGATCCCAGTGCCCGGTTTCTTTGAGACCAAACTCGCCATTAGGACCAAAAGCAAAATCCATGCGATTGCGATAATAAAAAAGTTCCGGACAAGGAATTACCTCGATATCGGATTCTAGGGTTTGATTTATTTTTTGTTTTTTCTGCTCCAGCTGCGCAGCATACTCCAGGTCAAACCAAGGGCATCCACCACACTTGCCAGCAAACAGGCATTTGTCTTTCATCTTCATAACGTGGCTTAATATAACAAAAAAGACCCTGCTTGAACAGGGTCTGAGTGGTTACTGGCCGAGACAGGTCAGGTAGACCGATCGTTCGGCTGCCAGGATCGGGTCGTCGATCTGCATCTCATGTGGACAGGCTTCTACTTGGCTGACCTCGGTTTGACACTGGTGTTCTACTTCGGGCAGGGTCAGGTGAGCACCAGCGTGAACCAGACTGGCCGCGATCCGGCAGAGCTCTTGTTGTTGTCCGTCATCACTGTCGAATAGCTCGACATTGACGATGATCTCGTCCGGAAATGTGTCTGGGATCGCTTCTTCACTGATTCGTTGGTCAACAGGCAGGCCGCAGGAGATGATACTCTGCTCAGCCGCGCTGATTGCCTGACTCAGTTTGAGCGAGGTCGGCTCAGGCCACTCATGCTTGAAACGCTGAGTTGCCAGGTCCTCGAGGTCCTTGGCCGTGTCCAAAGCCAGGTCCAGGCTCTGACATTGATCCGAGTCGCATTCGGCAAACCAATGCCAGTCATCGAAGACACAGCCACTGGTGCCGAGTGTGCAGACAAGTAAGATGAAAAAGATCGGACGCATGTGGTTCTCCCCTCATTTGAGTTGGTAATGCAGGAGTCTACAGGAAGCAGAAAAACTTGTCAAGTGGTTTGTGGGTAAATTTTGGTAGTTATGCTAAAATATTCAAGTATGCTATCGATTGTAATTATTACTAAAAATGAGGAGCATGATCTGCCAGATCTACTGGCTTCGATTAAGGGACAAACGTTGCGGCCGGATGAGATTATTGTTGCTGATGCTAAGTCAACTGATAAAACGCGTCAGATCGCGCGTGCTGCGGGTTGTAAAGTTGTTAATGGTGGTTTGCCAAGTCCAGGGCGTAATTTGGGAGCTAAGGCAGCGACTCAAGAATATGTTTTGTTTCTTGACGCTGATGTGCAGTTGTTGGATCCGAAGTTGCTTGAGACCTCGATGAAAGAGGTGAAGAAGCGTAAGTTGGATTTTGCTACATATGATGTGGCCCCGCTTGATGGTGGTATTTATGATGAGTTCTCGCACTGGTTATATAACAAGTACTGTCGGTTAATCGCACCGTTACATCAGCACGCTGCTGGGTTTTGTATTTTGGTCCGTCGGGATTTTCATGAGCGGGTTGGTGGGTTTGATGAACAGATCACGTTTTGTGAAGATCATGAGTATGCTGTTAGGGCGAACAAGGCAGGGAAGTACGGCATTTTGTCGCCAAAGGTTCATACTTCAGTGCGCCGCTTTGATCGTGATGGACGTTTTAATATTGCGATTAAGTATGTGTTGGCCGAACTGCACTTTTGGTTTATTGGTCCGATCTACGGGGATAAGTTCAAATATAAAATGGTGCTTTCCAAAGAAGAGCGGGAAGCCGTGCGGAATAAGAAAAAGAAGTGATATGGAGATTAAAATGTTTGCTGCAACCAAGGCGTTTGTCATGCACGACGGAAAGGTGCTTGTTCTGCGAGAATCAAACAAATATGAAGACGGTTCGAATTGTGGTAGTTTTGACGTGGTTGGTGGGCGAGTTGAGCCGGGTCAGCATTTTGGCGAGAGCTTGATTCGAGAAATTAAAGAAGAAACAGGTTTAGATGTTGAGATAGGACGACCGTTTTTTGTAAATGAGTGGCGACCTCAGGTCCGCGGGGAACAGTGGCATATCGTGGCCACGTTTTTTGTTTGCCACGCGAGGTCACTGAACGTTATCTTGAGCGAGGATCATGATCAGCATCTTTGGATCAATCCAGTTGAATACCATGACCATCCTTTAATCGAAAATTTACACCCAGCCTTTGAGGCGTATTTAGATATTCACAAGTAGACTGTTGACATGAGTGATTTTTGCTGCTGTAATTAAACAAAGACCCCGCAAGTTTTTGCGGAGTTTTATTTTTATGATAGACAAATCAGAAGCGATCTCAGCAACAAAAGAATATTTCTTGGATCTTCTACACATGTTCGGCGTTTTCTTAACGTCGGGATATTCTATTCCACCACAATTTGCATGTGACCGATATGCCTATCAAAGATATTGTGAGCGTTGGGAACGAGTTGAGCGGAACCGTATTTTATATGATTTAAGAAAGCAGAAGCTAATGAAGTTGGAGGAGAGGGGAGATGAGGTGATTGTTGAATTAACTCAGAAAGGCAGAACTGAGGCTTTAAAACAGAAAATACTCTGCGAGAAAAAAGAATTATCAAAAGGTAATGTTTGTTTGGTTGGTTTTGATATTCCTGAATATACCAGGAAGACAAGATCGGTTTTTCGGCAGTTTTTGAAAAAGGTTGGATTTAAGCAGTTGCATCAAAGTGTTTGGTACTCTGAGTTAGATTTGGTCGTTCCTTTATGTGAGTTAATTAAGCAGTTGGATATTGAGAAATGGGTAGTAGTGTTTAAGGCTGAGATAACCAGTTCTGATTTGTCTTTTGATCCGGCCGTACCAAAAGACCGATCGGTGTAGTAATCAGGGTAAGTGCTCGTACATGTTTATAAAGCCAGATGACCTCTTTCTTGGATTATGATAAAATAAGCTTAGTATGAAGTGGATTTTATCCACATGTTTGTTGTTAATCTTATCTCCGTTGATGGTTTTAGCCTCAACGGCTGATTTGAGTATTGTGGCCAGCAGTATTACTTTTTCAGAAGAAACATTGGTTGTTGGTGATAGTGTTCGTATTTATGCACAGGTCAGAAATGTTGGTGATGTTGATGTTTCTGGATATGTTTCGTTTTATCAAGGGACTGTGCCAATTGGCGACTCTCAAGTTGTATCAGTAAGGGCCAGTGGTCAGGCAGACGAGGTTTATGTTGATTTCATAGTTCCATCTGGTGCGTTTAATATTCTAGCTCAGATTCGTGGTACTGATCCGCAAGATGCAAATTCATCAAATGATGAAGCTGTCACGCCTTTATACACTCCGATCTATGATGATGATCAAGATGGAATAGAAAATGGGGAAGATAATTGTCCAAATGATTCAAATGCTGATCAGGCTGATTCAGACGGGGATGGTCTGGGCGATGTTTGTGATAATGATGATGACAATGATGGGGTTAGTGATTCTGAAGACGAATTTCCGTATGATCCTGAGCGCCAGACAACTGAAACCGAAACGGAAGAGGAGGTTGTGGTCGAGCCAGTGGTTGTGTCTGAGTCAGAGACCAGTGAGACAGGAACTGATACAGAAACAGGATCAACAACTGAATCTGAACAAGAAGCTGAGACTGTGATCGATCAAGTAATCAATTTAGTCAGCGACGATGTTCCGGCTCGACGCAGTTTGCATGTCTCTCCAGAAGCAACATTTACTTATGAGCAAATGGATTGGAACACCTATCAGTTTAAGGCTCAGGTTCCAGCTGATCCAGAGTACACTTTTGAATGGGATTTTGGTGATGGTGTGACTTCAAGCCGGAGTGAGGTTGAACACACTTTCCACGGTTATGGTGAATTCACAGTTACCTTGCGAGTAACTGATCCGGCTGGACAGATTTCACATGATGCAGCAGACGTTAGTGTTTCGTTTTTCAACTTGCACAACCGCATGGTTCAGAGCTTGATTGGGATCTTGGCGGTAATATTAGTCATTGCGGTATCAGTTCTACTACGTTCCGGACGCAGCCGACAATAACATGCTTTTAAAATTACTTAATGGAAAATCAAAATCAATTGCCAGCGCGGCAGCAATCGTCGCGTTTATGTCTTTTGTTAGTCGTTTGGTTGGTTTGTTGCGTGACCGCACCTTGGCTGGTGAATTTGGGGCAGGAGATGTGCTGGATGTTTACTACGCTGCTTTCCGTGTACCGGATTTGACATTCACTTTATTAGTCACTGGCGCTTTATCCGCCAGTTTTATTCCGTTATTTAGTAAACGACTGCTCAGCGTTAGTCGTCGTCGCACTGCTTGGCGTTTGACCAATAGTATTTTGAACATTCTTGGAGTGGTATTTTTGATTATCGCTATCTTGGGTATTATTTTTGCCGACCCTCTGGCTGGGTTAATTGCACCAGGATTTAACGAATATAAGCAGGGAATAGTTGCTTCGTTCATGCGAGTGATGTTTATTTCAAACTTCTTGCTTGGTTTGTCCACAGTGTTCGGAAGCGCGTTACAAGGCTTAAAGCGTTTCTTTTTGTTCTCTCTCGCACCAGTGCTATATAACATAGGAATCATTATAGGAGTTGTTTTCTTTGTGGATTGGTTTGGTACGATTGGCTTGGCCTGGGGAGTTGTTCTTGGTGCATTCTTACATCTGCTGACCCAACTTTACGGTGTGATGCAATCGGGCTATCGGTACAAGTGGTTGTTTGATTGGCATGATCCAGATACCAAGGCAGTTGGTAAATTAATGCTTCCGCGTGCGCTTGGACTCGGTATCTGGCAGATCAACTTCATTATCATGACCATTATTGCGTCGACTTTGGCTGCTGGATCTGTTGCTGTGTTCCAGTTTGCGTTTAATCTCGAATATTTTGCCATTGGCATCTTTGGAATTTCTTTTGCTATCGCTGCTTTCCCATCACTTTCTGAATATGCCCAGGCGCACAAAACCGAAAAATTCATTGAAACATTTTCTAACACTGCTCGGCAGATGTTGTTTTTTATCATTCCAGCCTCGTTGTTGTTTTTGATTTTACGTGCACAGATCGTTCGTGTGGTTCTTGGTGCTGGTGTGTTTAGTTGGGCGGATACGATTCTGACTGCTGATGTTTTGGCTTTTTTTGCTTTGAGCTTTTTTGCACAAGCCTTGATCTTCCTGCTCGTGCGCGGTTACTTTGCATATCAGGACACAGTTACGCCGTTGTACACTGGAATCATTAGCGCGATCATAAATATTTTTGCCGCGCTGTACTTCACAAAAGAGTTCGGGGTCGTCGGTCTTGGTATTGCTTATTCGATCTGGGCAGTTATGAACATGGCCATGCTTTGGATCCCGTTACGTAATCGTGTTGGGCATTTAGACGAAGTTCGTATCTTGCGCTCGTTGTTTATCATGACCACGGCTGGCTTATTTGCTGGAGTGGTTATGCAGATCATGAAGAGTGTGGTTGTCCAGTTTATTGCCTTAGAAACTTTCTGGGGCGTGTTAGCCCAAGGTCTGATCGCCGGAGGATGCGGTCTTTTAGTCTATCTTGGAATTTCCTGGCTCTTCCGTAGTCCGGAATTAAAGTCTCTAATCGCTGGCCTGCGCGTTCGGCTTCTCAAAAAAGCCAAGACCGAAGAAACCATCTCCGAAGCCACAGGAGTATAATAGAAATAAAAAAGGACCGAACGTCAGACGTCGGTCTTTTGAGTTTTTGATACTGCTCTACACAACATCATAAAGCAGAATAGGAGAAACATGCTTCCGAGCATAACCTGAAAAGCGGGTCTCACCAGCATGTGTTTTGGGATCAGGATTGTTGGTGGTAAATAAATGATGCACAGACCAATCAGCCAGTCACGAGACATTTTCGCATACGCTCGTGACATAATACGAATACCGTTGAAAATTGTTGGTACAGTGGTAAAAAACTCTTTAAACATCTTGATGTGGCGATAAAAGCTCAGGATAATTAAAATGATCACTGTGGTATCCCAGATCGCCTGAGCATGGTCTCTCCAGTGCATGTACATCTGAATGGCCCGAGTTTCATACACGAGTTCGCCGAACATGGTCCTCCTTTGTTAAGGTTGTAAGGGCCGCATAAGAAAGTTATCAAGAATTTAGGCTTAAGTCAATTTGTTCTTTTTGCGTAAACCAGCTATACTTTGTGCATGACTGTTGACGAGTTAAGGCAGAAATATCTGGAGTTTTTTAAGCAGAAGGGACATAAGGTGATCCCTTCGGCTTCTTTGGTTCCAGAGAATGATCCGTCAACCTTGTTTATCACTGCTGGCATGCAGCCGTTAGTGCCTTATTTGATGGGAGAAAAGCATCCACAAGGCAATCGGTTGGTGAATTATCAGAAATGTGTGCGAACTGGAGACATTGATGAGATTGGTGACAGTACTCACGTAACGTTTTTTGAAATGTTGGGTAATTGGTCGCTTGGAGACTATTTTAAGGATGATTCGATTCAAATGAGTTATGATTTTCTGACGCAGAAAGAATGGCTTGGGATTGATCCGAGTAAATTGGCCGTGAGTGTATTCGCTGGAGATGCTAACGCAGAGTTCGATCAAGAGGCTTACGACAAGTGGCTTGCTCTTGGAATTTCTGAAGCACGAATTGCAAAATTAGATAAAGAAGAGAACTGGTGGCCAGCTGGTGGAAAGAATCCAGGACCGCAGGGGCCAGACACGGAAATCTTTTATTGGACTGGTAAGGATGAGGCGCCAGCAGAGTTTGATCCTGATAACGAGACTTGGGTTGAGATTTGGAATAACGTTTTCATGCAGTTTAATCGAGACGAAGCTGGAAAACTATCGCCGCTTGAAAAAAAGAATGTTGATACAGGAATGGGTCTTGAGCGAACGATCGTTGCTTTAAATGGGCTAGACAATATTTACGAGACAGAAACCATGAAGCCGATTGTGGAAAAGGTTCTGGGGTTGTCTAAGAACGAATCTGAGCTTTCTGTGCGGGTGATTGCGGATCATGTTCGAGCTGCAGTAATGATTATGGGAGATGACAGGGGGATTGCTCCAAGTAACGTGGATCAGGGCTATGTTGTGCGCAAATTGCTGCGTCGAGCAATTCGCCATGGAAAGACTTTGGGGATTGAAGATGATTTTTGTAAGACCATTGCCGAGGTGGTGATTAATTTGTTTAAGGATACTTATGCTGAGGTTGGTAAGAATCAGAAGTTTATCTTGTCTGAGATTGATAAGGAAGAAGCTAAGTTCCGAGCTACGTTGTCACAGGGATTAAAAGAGATGAAGAAGTTCGGCAAGAAGATGTCAGCCAAAGACGCATTTTATCTGTACCAATCATTTGGTTTCCCGCTTGAGCTTATCAACGAAGAGCTGGCTGAGCATGAAATTGAAATCAACGAGGACGAGTTCAATAAAGAATATGAAGAGCACAAGAAATTGTCTCGTGCTGGGTCTGAGCAAAAATTCAAAGGCGGGTTGGCTGATCAAAGTGAAAAGACAACACAGCACCACACAGCTGCACACCTGATGCTTGAAGCATTGCGTCGTGTGTTGGGAGACCATGTGCAACAAAAGGGAAGTAACATTACGGAAAAACGAATTCGTTTTGATTTTTCACATTCAGAGAAGTTAACTGATGAACAAAAGGAAGAAGTTGAGAAGCTGGTCAACGAAGCAATCACAGCAGATCACAAAGTGACCTGTGAAGAAATGACCGTGGACGAGGCCAAAAAACTCGGTGCCACAGGTGTATTTGATGACCGATATGGTGAAAAAGTTAAGGTTTATACGATTGGTGATTTCAGTAAAGAAATCTGTGGAGGCCCTCATGTTGAGAAAATTGGTGGGCTAGGACACTTTAGGATTACCAAGCAACAAGCGTCATCAGCAGGAGTTCGGAGGATAAAAGCAGTTTTAGAATAATAGGCTTAAATAAGCCACAAAAATTAGTTATCCATAATAAACTTGACAAGAATTTGAAATAAGCATAAAATAGGCGCGCTCTGCATTATCCACAAAGGGCTTGCCAAATTTTCGCTTATTTGATAGAATTCTGGCACATTTATGCCTGATAAAGGAACTAAGGAATTTATTGAAGCGCGGGGCACTGTGGAAGAACTTCTTCCATCAACTACTTTCAAGGTTCGACTTGAGAACGATCAAGTCATCACAGCTCATCTATCTGGGAGGATGCGGAAATTCCGCATTCGAATTAGTGTTGGTGATGAGATAAAAGTAGAGATGTCTCCGTACGACCTAACAAAGGGTCGAATAACTTATAGGTTTTAATAACAAACACGACGTGTGAAAGTTCGAGCTTCGGTGAAGAAAATTTGTCGAGACTGTAAAGTCATCCGCCGGAAAGGGCGGGTCGTTGTTGTTTGTAAGAACCCACGTCATAAACAACGTCAAGGATAATTATGGCCCGAATTGCTGGTGTTACACTTCCAAATGACAAGCGTATCGTGATTGCCCTCACGTATATTTATGGTATTGGCAACAGTCGTTCGAAAAAGATTTTGAAAACTGCTTCTGTTGATGAGAATATTCGTACTAAAGATTTGGATGATGCTCAGGTTAAGGCGATTAGTAGCCAGATTGGTGAAGAATATCGAGTAGAAGGTGAGTTGCGACGTGAGGTTTTGGGAAACATTAAGCGTTTGAAAGAAATTGGATGTTATCGTGGCGACCGACACAGTAAGAATCTTCCTGTTCGTGGACAACGCACAAAGACTAACTCACGCACAAAGCGTGGTAATGTTCGTAAGACCATGGGAAGTGGTCGTCGAGCCCTGACTAAGACATAATATGGCAGCAAGTAAGCAAAAAGTTTCTCGAAAGAAAAAAGCAGTACGTCACGTCTCACAAGGGCGAGCATATATTCAAGCTACATATAACAACACAATTGTTACTTTAACCGATTTGAACGGAAATACTTTGGCCTGGGCAAGCGCAGGTCATTGTGGTTTTAAAGGACCAAAAAAAGCTACTCCATATGCAGCTAGTGTGATTGTTAAGAAAGTTGCTGAGAAAGTTGCTGAAACTGGTTTACGAGAAGTTGCTGTATTTGTTAAAGGTGTTGGCTCTGGGCGTGACTCAGCTATACGCGCGCTTAATGCTAACGGTTTTAATATCACTGGAATTAAGGATCAAACTCCGATTCCACATAATGGTTGTCGTCCACCTGGACCACGTCGAGTATAAAATATGGGAAAGACTTTGAAGCCAACTTGTAAGATGTGTCGACGCGAAGGCGTTTCACTTTGTGGTAAAGAACGTTGTGCAGTAAAACGACGTAATTATCCACCAGGAGCACATGGTCAAGGACGTCGTCCACGTTTAACTGCTTATGGAGTTCAGTTGCGTGAAAAGCAGAAAGCAAAGCGTTTTTACAATGTCATGGAAAAGCAGTTTAGTAACTACTTTAAGAAAGCCTCAAAGTCTAAAGGGAATACAGGAGAGGTTTTGGTGCGTTTGCTTGAGGAGCGTTTAGATAACGTAATTTATCGACTAGGTTTTGCTAAGACTCGTCGCCAGGCTCGTCAGATGGTTAATCACGGATTTTTCCAGATCAATGGAAAGAAAGTCGATATCCCTTCTTATCAGGTCAAGGTAGGTGATGAGATTACTATCAAAGATTCCAAGACAGAGAAAGGTATCTTTCATGAGTTGGATAACCGTTTGAACAAACAGGAAACACCAGGCTGGTTGTATATTGATGCTGGTAGTAAAACAGGAAAGGTTACTTCTCACCCAGAAGACAATGATTTAAAACAAATTTTTGACCCAAAGCTTATCGTTGAGTTTTATTCACGATAACCCATAACTATGGAAAACATTCTTTTACCAAACAAGATCACCTTTGAGGCAGGAAGCCATGATCATGAGCAAGTCATGATTGTTGAGCCTTGCTTTTACGGTTATGGTACGACACTCGGAAACGCGCTGCGACGCGTGTTACTTTCTTCATTACCGGGTGCTGCGGTCACTGCTGTTAAGATCAGTGGTGCAACGCACGAGTTTTCCTCTTTAGAAAATGTTAAGGAGGACGTTTTAGAAATTATTCTTAATCTCAAAGGTCTGCGTATGAAGGTTCATGTTGATGAGCCAGTCAAGCTGACTTTGAAGACTTCCGGTTCAAAAAGTGTTACTGGAAAGGATATTGAAGCTAATGCAGATGTAGAGATCGTGAATACAGATATGCACATCGCTACTCTGACTGATGACAAAGCAGAGATTGAGATGGAGCTGACTGTTGAACGCGGTCGAGGTTTTGTGCCAACAGAAGAGCGTAAGGGAGAGAGCGGGGAGCTTGGTGTGATTGCCATTGATGCTTTGTTTTCGCCAGTACGTAACGTTGCTTACAAAGTTGAGAACACCCGTGTTGGTGAAATTACCAACTTTGACAAGTTGGTGATGACTATTGAGACTGATGGAACTATTACACCTGAGGATGCTGTTAAAGAGTCAGCACAGGTTTTACTTGGTTACTTCTCATTGCTTACTCCAGAGGCTATGGAAAAGGCTGCTCAGCCTGAAGTGGCTGAGGAAGAAGAGGTTGTTGAAGAAGAAATTGAAACCGAGGAAGAATAAAGAACTATGCGCCACCGAAATACTACAAAGAGTTTGGGACGAAAAGTTGGACCACGTAAGGCTTTGATGAAAAGTTTGGCGCAGAATTTGATTTTACATGAAAAGATTAAGACCACTGAGGCCAAGGCTAAAGTGTTGCGACCGTATGTTGAGCGAATGGTAACCACTGCTAAGAAGGGTGACCTTACTGCTCGTCGTGCCTTGATGAAGGATTTGACCACTGAGGGTGCTGTTAAGAAAGCTCTTGAAGTAATTGGTCCTCGTTATAAGACTCGGGCAGGTGGTTATACACGAATTATTAAAGTTGGTACTCGTCAAGGTGATGGTGCTGAAATGGTTCAGATTGAATTTGTATAATATGGCATTAAAAGCAGATCGAAAAACACAACAGCTAGATGCAACCGACCAGGCTATGGGTCGATTGGCTTCTGAGATTGCTCAGATTTTGATTGGCAAGCACAAGCCCGAGTATGTGCCACATTTTGATATGGGTGATAGCGTTGTTGTTTCTAATATCGATAAAATGAAAGTGACTGGAAAGAAGATGGAGCAGAAAGAGTACATCCGACATACTGGATATCCAGGTGGAATTCGACGAGTTTTGCTCGGCAAGCTCTGGGGTACAAAAGGTCCTGCTGAAGCTTTGCGACGTGCTGTATATAATATGCTTCCAAAGAATAAATTGCGAAATGGTCGTATGAAGCGATTGATTATCAAGTAATTATGGCTGATACTAAGAAAAAATATATTGAGGCAATTGGGCGACGCAAAACTGCTATTGCACGTGTGCGATTGTTTGAAGGCGGAAAAGGAAACTTTGAAGTAAATGAGAAAGAAGCTAACGTATTTTTTCCAGTTTACGAACATCAGGAAATGTTAACCGCGCCATTTACCGCAGTTGGTCAGGATGGAAAGTTTGATATAACAGTACATGTTCGCGGTGGTGGAATTAATGGTCAGGCTGAGGCTGTTCGATTGGGAGTTGCTCGTGCTTTGGAAAAGTATAATCCAGAATTCCGAGCCAGTTTGAAAAAGCTTGGTTACCTGAAGCGAGATGACCGAAAGCGCGAACGAAAGAAACCGGGATTGAAAGCAGCTCGTCGCGCACCACAGTGGAGCAAGCGATAAATTTAAAAACAAAAAAGACGCCTTCTAGGGCGTCTTTTTGATTCAATAGGTCAAATAAAAATCCGCTCAACAGAGCGGACTAGAAGCGGAAGGTGGGTCCGAACTGGACACCAGCCCAGAAGCCGCGGCGGTCGCCACCGACTGTGGCCTCCAGGTTCAGGCCGAACTTGTCGGTTAGCATCAGGTCGATTCCACCGATGAGCACACCACCAGGCGCGGTCATCTCAGCACCGAAGCTGATCAGGAACGCGCCTCCGACGTAGGGTTGAGCCTTCTTGTCGCCGAAGCGATATCGGGCGCCAACACGGGCATGGGGCATGAGCATCAGCCAGCCACCAAGGTCAGACTCGAAGCGGACCATGTTGGCACCGCCACCGAGATCCAGCTCCAGACCCTTGACCAAGCGGACGTGTCCTCGCAGGCCGAAGTTCAGGTACTGGGCACCGTGTGCCTGGGCAAAGCCGATCACGCCGAGAGAAAGACCACCAGGACTTGGCTTGTCACCGTTCCCGTTGGTCACTGGCGGATCCGGCTCACGGTAGACCTGGACCAACAGTTTGTCACCACTGACATTGACCACTCGCGTGAATACGCCTTGAGTGGTTGCATACTGGATTACGTGGATGCCTGGTCGAATCGGGATCGTGCCCGATACGCCAGGGTTGCGTGCTGTGCCATCCAAGGAGAAGTAGAGCACATCATCGTCGATCAAGTCGTAGTTGAGCTCGATCAACGGAAGTGCCATCACTTCACCCTTGGCAATCAGGAAAGCCTGCTGCGGATCTGGTGGGTAGTCAGTGTCCCAGGGCAAGGTCGGGTCGATGATCAGTGCAC
Source organism: uncultured Gammaproteobacteria bacterium (assembly GCA_964504365.1). GTDB lineage: Bacteria > Patescibacteriota > Patescibacteriia > UBA9934 > CAZDDW01 > CAZDDW01. The sequence continues at coordinate 60,792 of CAZDDW010000005.1, forward strand.
GTCGAAAGTTGTTCAGCGCGCCCTCGCGATCACCAGCGTTGAAGCTGGCCATGCCTTGGAAGTAGAACAGGTTGATCAGGGTATCTCGATCAATGTCCAGGTCGTTCATGCAGGACAGAGCAGTCATTGCCCGTCCGAGCGTGCCGCGGGCATTCTCGTCGCTCAGAGCATCGATCAGCTCGATTCCTCGAGCCAACTCAGCGGCAATGTCCAACCCGATCAGAGACGAGTCAAGGCAGGTTATTTCCTGGAAATCGCCGATGATCTGTACGAACTCTGGCGGATCTTCACTCTCCTGTGCTCCCACAGGCAAGCAGAAACTGAACAGTGCGAGAATTGCAGTATATCGCAACATCTTTGGTCTCCTGATGATGTTGAAAAGTCCTAACGTAGTGGTGATTAAACTTACTATATTAAGCGGGCTCTGTCAAGCCCATCTGAGCTTATCTGCGGTTTCCAAGAACGTAAAATTGTAGTAAAATAAGCCTATGAGTGATACAAGTATTGCGAAAAATACCATGTATTTAACAGCAGCATCTATCGGTCAGAAGGTGCTTGCTTTTGTTTATTTCATGTTTATTGCCAGGGTGATGAAGGTTGAAGGAACTGGCGCATACTTTTTGGCCTTGTCCTTAACGACGATCTTTTCGATCATAGCCGACTTTGGATTGCAACCTGTGATAATCCGCGAGATTGCCAAGGGTAAGGAAGTTGGGCGGCTGATTCGGACCGTACTTGGAATCAAGATTCCATTAATGCTCTTGGCTTTTTTGTCTGTTATCGTTGCTGCGTATCTACTTGGATATGATCCATTGGTTCGCACGCTAGTTACCTTGGCTGCTGTTGTTATGGTTCTTGACAGTGTTTCTCTAACGTTTTACGGAATCCTCCGCGGTCAGCAATTGCTAAAGTATGAGTCACTTGGCGTTTTTATCGGACAAGCAATTATCTTGATTTTTGGCGGATCTGTATTGTTCTTGGCTCCGTCGCTTCCGATGTTAATCGTTGCGTTAATCTTCGGTAGTTCGTTCAACGCAATCTTCTCGATTTCAATGGTGCTCAAACGTTTCGGGCGAAAAGCTTTTATTCCAAGTTGGGACAGTGCATTCGTGCGTCGTGTGTTAAAGATCGCTTTACCATTTGCCTTGGCCGGTGTGTTTGTTAAAGTTTATTCGTACATCGACACTGTGCTTTTGTCACAGTTTCATGGTGAAGCTGCAGTTGGGCTTTATGCAGTGGCCTACAAGTTTACCTACGCTTTCCAGTTCTTGCCAATGGCTTTTGTGGCTGCCTTGTATCCAGGAATCAGTTCGCTCTTAGTTAAGGACCGTGAACGTGTTGTCTATGTGTTTGAAGACGCGATGTGGTACATGATGCTCTTGGTCACCGATCGTGCTTGGGATTTGGAGCATTGCCGATCAGATGATCCCAGCTTTTGTTGGTTCAGAATTTATTGGATCAATTTTACCACTTCAGATTTTGGTCTTCGTACTCTTTTTTATCTTTCTTGATTTTCCGATTGGTGCCTTGCTAAACGCAGCGGATCGACAGGTTACCAAAACTGCGATCATGGGTGTGACCATGGTTGTCAATGTCATTCTGAACTTTTTGTTAATCCCAGTTTACAGTGTGATTGGTGCCACTATCGCCGCTTTAGGTAGCTTCTTTGTTTTGTTCGCAGGAGGTCTGTATTTCGTACCACAGATCATCTCATGGAAACCAAGTCGGCTAATCCGCCGGTTACTCCCGATCCTGGTCAGCGGTCTTATTATGGCTGCGGTTGCAGTTTTATTGAAATCCCAGCTACATTTTGTGCTTGTCATTGTTGTTGCGGCAGTGGTCTATTTTGCTTTACTTTTTGCCTTTAAGGCGGTAAGTTGGAAACAGATTAAACAAGGATTAAGCCTGGTTAAATAGTATGCGACGTATCTTGCTTCTCACTCTAGATTTTCCTCCACGACGGGGTGGTGTGGCCCGATATCTTTATGGTTTGGCTGAACATTGGAAAGATCAGATTTTTGTAGTTGCTCCACCAGAGACTGGCTCGATCGGGCCAGACCAGGCTGCACCGTTTGAAATTAAGCGCGAGAAGATGCTTTACGATCGCTTCTGGCCGCGCTGGTTTAAATCGTTCCGCACTGTTTCAAAATATCGAAGCAAATTTGACACACTCTGGATCAGTCACATTTTGCCCTTAGGAACAGTCGCTTTACTTGCTAAATGGTTTTTGCGAAAAGACTATTTTATTTTTATGCACAGCATGGACTTTGCTTTGGCTACACGCAACGGTTGGAAGCGCTGGTTAACTGCAATGATTTTACGAGGAGCAAAGTTGGTGGTTACAAATTCGCATGCTCTTGAGGCCCGGGCTCAGGATTTTGTCGGTTCTGATTTTAAAACTTTAGTTGTTTATCCTTTTGTCCATCACGGCTTGGTGCGAGCAGACCTTGAAGATTCAGAGCAAGAGCCAAGGTCAATGTTAACCATGTTGACTGTTGGGCGTCTAGTTGGACGCAAAGGGCATCACAAGGTTCTTGAAGCAATGTCAAAATTAGTCGCAGCTGGCATGAACCAGATTCAGTACGTTATTGTTGGTTCAGGAATGGAGTATCACAGTTTGCTCAAGCATGCTCAAAAGTTAAACATCGAACCATTAGTTAAGTTTTATCAGAATGTTGGTGATGAGGATCTGCCGAGGATGTATCGCCAGGCAGATGTTTTTGTTATGCCAACAGAAGTGAAGGGGCGTGATCTTGAGGGCTTTGGAATTGTTTATTTAGAGGCTGGTTTGTCTGGTTTGCCAGTGATTGCTTCTAAACTACCTGGTGTAGATGAGGCCGTTGTCCATGGTCAGACCGGCGTCCTGGTTGAAGCGGGGAACTCAGATCAGATTGCGGCAGCGATTCGCTTCCTGGCAGAAAGTCCAGAAATGCGCACACACTACGGTCGACTTGGTCGCAAGCGGGTTATGGAAGAATTCCTGTGTGAACATCAGGCCAAGAAACTAACACCATTCATGACATGAATCCTTTGATCTCAGTTATAATTCCGACTTGGAACGATGGCCCGGTTTTGGGTCGTTGTTTAGATTCCGTGTTTAATCAAACTTTGAAGGATTTCGAAGTGATTGTGGTCAATGATGCTTCAACCGATAATACCCCTGAAGTTCTAGAGTCTTATCGTGATCGGATCACTTTGATAAACAATCCACCAAACCTAGCTCGCAATCCCAACCCAACCCGAATGCGTGGATTTCAAGAAGCCAAGGGAAAATTCTTACTCTTTCTTGATTCTGATATCAAGATGCGTCAGGATATGCTTGAGTTGCTGCACCAGGCCTTGGTTGATCATCCAGAAGCGTCGTATGCTTATGGCTCGTTTCGCTTCGGTGGGAAGTTGTTTAAAGGATTTGAATTCGATCCTGATCGATTGCGTCAGGTGAATTACATTCACACTTCGGCGCTGATTAGGCGTGAGGATTTTCCAGGGTTTGATCCGATAATCAAAAAGTTTCAGGATTGGGATGTTTGGTTGACCATGTTGGAGCACGGGAAGCATGGGGTGTTTGTTGATCAGATCTTGTTCCAGGCCGCAGTTGATGATCATAGTATTTCCAACTGGATGCCAAAGATTGCATACAAGTTGCCTTGGAATCTGATTGGCTGGAAACCAAAGCGGATTAAACGATACGAAGAAGCGCAAGAAATTATTCGGCGCAAACACAATCTATGACAGATGTTTCGATAATCATTGTTAACTATAAAGTGGCTGACCTGGTTGAGCGCTGCATTGCTTCGGTTTACGAACACACGAAGGGTGTGAAGTTTGAGATTTATCTGATCGATAACGCGTCAGGTGATGATGTTGTTCCGCGAATCAGTGCAAAATTTCCCGAAGTTAATATCATCGCCAATAATGAGAATCTTGGTTTTGCTTCTGCGTGTAACCAAGGAATCCAGCTTTGTCGCGGTGAATTCGTGCTACTTTTGAATCCTGATACAGAATTAAAGGATGACGCAATTTCAAAAGTAGTCGATAAGATGCGAGGCGAGCAAGATGTTGGGATTGCTGGGATTCACTTACTAAACACTGATGGTACACACCAAAGCTCTGGTGTGCGACATTTTCCAAAACCACTGGATCAACTTCTGATCATGCTCAAGGTTCCACATCTGCTTGGTGATATCGGACCGGTTCGGAAGTACATGATGCACGATTTTGACTATCGCGATACACAGGACGTGGACCAGGTCATGGGTGCTTTTTATTGCGTCCGTCGAAAACTGATCGAACAAATTGGTCCGTTAGATCAAGGATTTTTTATCTGGTTCGAGGAGGTTGATTTTTGTCGCCGCGCCAAGAACGCTAACTGGCGCATCAGATATTATCACGATGTCGAAGCTTATCATCATCGTGGCACCAGCTTTGGTCAAGTTTCGACATTTAGAAAACAAGCCTGGATCCGCCGCAGCCTACGTCGCTACATGAAAAAACATCACGGCCCAGCGGCTTGGCTCTTGTTCGTGATCCTGGAGCCAGTATTTATTATCCTTGCCGCCGGCGCCCAAATAATAAAACCAAAATAAAATATGTGTTTCACTCCTAAGGTTTCCATAGCTACCGCGATTATTGAATTGATTTTTGCTTGCATTATCTTTTTCAGATACAAAAAATCAAAGATTGCAAAGTTTGCTGCGTTGTTTGTTTTGCTGCTCGGGTTTTATCAGTTCACAGAATTCATGCTCTGTACTACTGGCAATACGCAGCTTTGGGGCAAGCTTGGATTTATCACTTACACAATCTTACCAGCGCTTGGTCTGCACCTGACGTTAAAGCACACGAAACAGAAACTAAATAGGCTTGTTGTTTATTTGCCAATGATCGTGTTTATTGTTGTTGCAATTTTGGAAACCGACTTTATTAGCAGAGCTAATACCCCGGGCGTAAGCCCGGGGTTCCTTGCTGCCCTTTAGCT
>CAZDDW010000006.1:0-20071 GCA_964504365.1 uncultured Gammaproteobacteria bacterium
GATTCTGCTGCGGCTTGGATTCCAATCGTGACCATGGGTGGTTTAGGGGTTTCATTGACCGTCCCTGGTGGTGGAGGCCCTGGAGGGCCAGGGGGTCCTGGAGGCGACACAACACCACCAGTTATTTCAGACGTACAAGTTGTCCAAGTTACAGATACCACCGCCTGGATTACCTGGGATACAGACGAGGTAGCCAATAGTAATATTGATTACGGAATTACTGAGTCATATGAGATTGGTACTGAATCAGATGGGACTTATCAGTTGAACCATAGTATTACTCTTTCAAGTCTGGCCCCGGGCACCCTGCACTATTTCCAAGTCCGTTCTTCAGACAACAATGGTAATCAAGGAACCTCAAGCGGTTATTCGTTTACAACAACTGACACAACGGCACCGGTAATATCTAACATAGAAGTAGTTGATATAACAACCAGCTCCGCACGAGTTACTTGGGAAACAGATGAGGCTGCAGATAGTTATTTGGCTTATGGCTTAGATGATGCCTATGGATCAGAGGTTGAGGAAGGTGCTCTTGAAACCGAGCATTCGATATTGCTTACTGGTCTTGATGATGATACAGAATATCACTTCATGGTTCGTTCAACTGATGGTTTTCAGAATAGTGCTGAATCAAGCGATCAAACGTTTGAGACTTTACTCGATGAAGTGCCAGCCAATGTATCAAATCTTACTGTAATTGCTGGTGACTCTCAGAACCAACTGGCTTGGGACAATCCAACTGACGCGGATCTTGCCGGAATTTATATTGTATATCGCACTGACGATTATCCAACTAGTCCATACGATGGCACAGCGATATCTGATGATTTAATTGAGAGTTTGTTGCACGATGGACTTGTAAACGGAACTTCATATTACTACGGAGTCTTTGCATATGATTTGGCTGGTCAATTCTCATCAGGCGCTTTGGGATTTGGTATGCCAGTTGCACCAACAGTGCCACCAGTATGTGGAGATGATGTTTGTGAAGAAGGCGAGGATGCAGAGTCTTGTCCAGATGATTGTGCTGGTGGAGGTCCGGTTTGTGGAGACGGAATTTGTGAGTTTCCTGAAGATGAGAATAATTGTCCTGCAGACTGTGGCGATGATGGGGGAACTGAATATTGTGGTGATGGTATTTGTCAGGAAACGGAAGATGCTGATAGCTGTCCAGATGATTGTCAGGCAGGTGCCCCGTATTGTGGTGATGGTGTATGTGGTCAAGATGAAGACTACGAAAACTGTCCAGAAGATTGTGAATATATTGAAGAGTTGCCAGCTGGTGAAACAGTTCCAGAATATGATGTTGAGTTTTGGGTAGCTAGCAATACGATTGAGTTGATTCCAGCATTTGAAGTAGTCGACATGTTAGGTGGTCGTGCACTGCGTGTTTTACTCGAGGCACATAATCTAACACGCACCGTTGATCATGTTGAACTGGTCTTTGACAACAGCCTCTTCTTAATGAGTCCAGATATTGTTGAGGAAAAATATGTTGCAGATATTACTACACCTGAGGATGCTGATAGCTACTTTGTTTCAATCACGATTTTTTATGATGATGACACTGGACAAGAATTTGAATATCAGGCTCAGATCAATGCCCTTGGCTACACTTTTGAACTAATCGAAGGTGTTGCTGAGCGTGTTGGGGGCTCAACCGTGACGCTTTTTTCTAACACGAATGGTTCCTTTCAAGTTTGGGATGGATCACCATATAGTCAACTGAATCCAATAACTACCTCAGAGGACGGTACTTTTGCTTGGTATGTTCCAGTTGGGGATTATTATGTTGTGGCCGAAAAAGACGAATATGATCAAGAACAATCGGTTGATTTGTATGTGACAAACGCAATTGTAAATCCGACCATTGAAATGACACTATTACCACCAGCACTTGAGGAGGTTATTGAAGTGATCACTGAGGCTGCTCCGATTACAGAAAAGATCCCTGAGGCTGCGGCAATGGTTGTTGAACAGATCGAGTTTGTCTTAGAAGAGATTCGAGAAACCCCAGGGGTGGTTGAGTCAGCCGAGATTGCTGTTCCGGTATTGGTTGGAACAGGGGTGATTAGCTTTTCACTTTTAGCGCTGTTCTTCAACTTTGTTCCATATCTGCAGTATCTATTTACTGCTCCGCTCTTGTTCTTTTGGCGGAGAAAGCGCAAAGGATGGGGTGTTGTTTACAACGCAGTAACTAAAGTACCAGTTGGTTTAGCAATTGTTCGATTGTATAAGTTGCCAGATGAACCGATTGCCGGGGTTCATCCAACAGGTGGGCGTTTGATGCAGACGCGGGTGACTGATAAAGAAGGACGCTACTTTTTCTTGGCCGATACAGGGTCGTATCGAATAGAAGTAATCAAACCAGGACTAAGTTTTCCAAGTGAGTTTTTGACTGGTGTAAAAGATGATGGAATTTTCTTTGATATTTATCATGGCGAGCCGATTGAGGTGACTGAACAGGACGCCACTATTGCAGCCAATATTCCTATGAGTCCTGCGGGCAATGTGGGAGCGCAGACACCTGGTCGAATTCATTTAACCAAAATGATTCGTGGAATTCAAAAGTACGCAGCAGTTATTGGAGTTCTTGTTGCAGCTCTGGTCACTGTGATTGTTCCTTCGGTATTATCTATTTCAGTTGCCATAGCACAGGTTTTACTATATTTATTTGTTCGTCATCTAACTCGTGTACGAAAACCAAAGGGTTGGGGAATTGTTTATGACAAGCAAACGAAACGGCCAGTTAGTGGAGCAGTGGTGCGCATCTTTGAACCAAAATACAGCAAGCTGCTTGAAACAACAATTACAGATCGCAAAGGACGTTACTCATTCTTGGTTGGACCAAACAAATATTATACTCGTTACGAGCATAAAAATTATAAACCACACGAGGTGCGTCCGATTGATATGACATCATCAACTGATCTTAGAGATATTGCGCTGGATGTAAATTTAGAAAAAGAAAACAAAAAATAAAAATTAATATGTATCAGGAGGAAGTACAAAAAAAGATATCACGATATGCGACTATTCTTGTCGTCTTGGTTGGAATCGCTTTCCTGCTGATTCCTTTGGTGCGCACTTCACGCGCGGCTAGTGCACCAAATATTATTTCTTACCAAGGCCGCTTGCTTGATTCTAATAGTAATCCTGTTGGAGATTCTTCATTGAACATGGAGTTTCGTTTGTATACCGCTTTGACTGGCGGTACTTGTCTTTGGTCAAACGATTCGGCTGATTGTTCCAGTACAGCAACCCAGGCCGTAACTTTGACAACAGGTCTGTTCTCAGAAAATCTGGGAGACACCGGGGCAAGTTATCCTGCGATTGCAGATACGGTATTTGCTGATAATGCTACAGTTTTCCTTGAGGTATGGATTGGAACAGAGCAACTAACTCCGCGAAAACAGATCGTGTCAGCACCATATGCCTTAAACTCTGACACTCTCGACGGACTTGATTCTACTGATTTACAACTTTTCGAGGCTGGTTCAAATGGAACTTATGAGGACGATGCGGCTGTGATTATTGGAACCGACCAGGCCGAGACTTTGACCAATTCTGGATTTAGTCTTGCTGGCAACAACGATCTATTTGTTGGAGACATGCTTGGTGTTGAGGGCAGTGTGTATACTGACGGCTCATTTGTTGCTGGGGACGCGACTACTTATGCTGATGATTCAATCACTCAAGGAACAGCAGGTGATTCAATTACCATTGACGTGGCCAGTGGAGATGCGGCTGGAGAAGATTTTATTGTTACTGCTAATAACATTGGCCTTCTGGCAACCGGTGCATTGTCAATCACTCCTGACGCAGCACTAACTACAGGGATTGATTTAACAGACACAGATTTGACTAATGCGATTAGCGTGGCTGCAAATACTATTCTTGGAACGACCGGTACTATTGATTACACAAACTTTGATGTTGCGGCCAGCGGCGCTATCACTGTTGCTGCTGGAACAGGAATTGATGCAAATGCATCTGGCGTGCTTGATATTGGTGATGATACTGCTACTACAGTTAATGTTGGTACTACAGCAGCAACCACACTCAATCTCGGCGCAAGTGGATCATTAACCCGGGCGATCAATATCGGAACTGGTACTGGTGCAGACACCATTGCTATTGGTACTGGCGGAACAGGGGCTGATGATATTGATATTGGAGACTCTGTTGCTGTTCTTGATCTGGCTAGCGCTGACCTTGGGATTACATTGAGTGCAACGTCAGCTGATGGTTTGGATCTAACAAGTGTAAACACAACCGGCGATGCAATTGATCTTGATGCAAATTCATTAACCTCTGGAAACGTATTTAATATTTCTGCCACATCGCTTACCAGCGGTGATGTTTTAAATCTTACTCGTTCGGCAGTAGCTAATAATGGTGGCTTCATCAGTATGAATGACGGCACTGATGACGTGATCATCTTTAGTTACTCAGGAAGTCCTAATGGAGCCCTGTCTGCTCCACGTGGTTCCATTTCGTTGGATTACACCAATGGTCGTGTTTATGTAAATACAGACGATGGAACAACTTGGAGTCAGTTATCTGCTGGTGCTGGTGCTGGCAATACTCTTGATGAGGCATATGATGAGGGTGGTGCTGGTTCTGGTCGGGTGATCACAGTCGATTCCAGCGCAATAGAAATGACTGGTTCAAATGCAGCTGACTATACCCTTGAAGTAACAACCAGTGCAGCCGGTGGCGTACTATATATTAATGATACTGATGGTACAGGTTACGCCCTTCATGTTGATACTGGTGAGGTTTTGATCGATGAGATTTTAAATGTTGATGGATCAGTTGATTTTGACGGAACAACATTTGATGTTGATGGATCTGGATTAGTTAGCCTGTCATCAACCGGAGCGGCTGTGACTCTTGATGCAGTCACACAGCTTAGCATTGATGTTTCAGCTGCCACGGCAGCTTCAAATATTTCTGTGGTTACCGATGCCGATGCAGAGGATTTAACAATTGAAACCACAGGCACAGATGGAGATCTGCTCATTAATTCCGCAGATGACATTGTTATTACCGCAACAGATCAGTTTCAGGTGATCGGTAGCAATGGTGCAGTTACAGCGATTCATCTTGATGGAAATAATGCTGCTGGTGATGGAATAACTATTGATGCTAACACTGGTGGGGTTGATGTGAACATGACCGGTCCATTTAACATTGATGGTGGATTACTTGATATAGGGACATGTTCTGCCGAAGTAGCCAATGGTGATAATGATGCTTGTATCACCGGAGTGTTAGAAGTAGATGGTGAAACCGAGCTTGATGGAACGCTTGATGCAGATGGTGCGGCAGATTTTTCTGGCGGGTTAACAAATTCAGCTAGCGAGCTTCTTGTCTCAGGTGGCAACATGCAGATTAATGATAATCTTTTACTAACCTTTGGAAGTGACGATGACATCTCTCTGGGCTATGACGAAACAACAGATGATGCTTTTGAAATGATTGGTGCTCTTGTTTCGATCGGTGATGATCCAGGCGGAGCTTTGGCTACTGGTGCAGGAGACCTTATCGTTTCAGGTGATTTAGAAGTTGACGGTTCGGCTCGTTTTGATGGTGGTATATATATTGAAGGAACAACTAATACATATTTTGTCATCGACAGTGACTCAACAGGGGTATCTGATGTTGATGTTGAGCTTTGGTTCTCTGACGATGGCAACAATGATGCTCATCAACTGATCTTTGATGACGGTGCGGACGAGTTCCAGTTTATTGATGATGCCGCGTCTCTTGAAAATGTTCGAGCTAACGCTTTCTATGCCGGTGCGGCTTCAACTACTTATGGTGATGGAGCTATTACTCAAAGTGATGCTGGCGAAACCATTACAATTAATGTAGCTGATGGTGATGCTGCTGGAGAAGACCTGATTATTACAGCCGATAACATTGGGCTCTTGGCTACTGGGGCTTTGTCAATTACTCCGAATGCAGCTCTTACCACAGCGATTGACTTAACAGACACAGATTTAACAAACGCGCTGAGCCTTGCTGATAACAATATTATTGGTACAGCCTATACGGTTCAGGCAACAACTGGAGTATTAACCCTTGATGGTGCTACAGACTTACAACTCACAGCCACGGCAGATGATATTTTAATGAATCCTGCCGACGATCTTACATTGACTTTGGTTGCTGCCGGACAAATGGTGATTGATGCTGGAACAGATCGAGCCATCGATGTTCTAACAATGGATGTTGATGTGAATTCAGCAAATGTTGATGGAATGTTTATTGATCTTGATATCGGTACAGCGCTTTCATCAGGTGAAACAGCCACGGCTTATCACGCTGACCTTGCCGGGCTTGCTGGGGACGATGGGGATTCTGATATCGCAGGTTTCTATGTTACTGGTGACACAACATCCGGTGCACGAGTATCAGGTCTCAAAACCACAGGAGCACTTCATTATGGTATTGACTTCGGTCCAGCTGATATTGAGACTGCTGATATTCGTTTTGAAAATAATGAGCTAGTGGATAATGATACTGACGACGTTATTCTATTCTCAGGTACTGGTGGAACAAATGATGCATACTTAGCAATTGATCTTGATGGTGGAACCACAGCCTCGCCTACTATTTATGACGCTTCAGGAAATTATGTCTTTATAAATGACAACCTTGGTGTTGGTGTTGATGGAAATGGGAATCATAGCATTGCCAATATTTCCTTTGGATACGATGGAAATGATTTGTATGTAGAAGATGAGCTTGGTGTTGACGGTGAAGCGTACTTTGATTATTCAGTAGATGTTGAGCTTGCCGAAGGTCAGCAAATGACTATTAGTGACGATGGTACAGCTACAGCTGATTTGGTAGCAATTACTGCTGCTACTAGCGTTGCTGGAATTGATGCTTTAAACATATCTTACACAGCAGTCGACGATGATGCTTCTGACACTCTCTATGGTATTGATGTTGGTTTGGTTATTCAGAATGACACAACTGCCGACGATGTTGTATATGGACAGCGAATTGATATTACTAATAATGACGGCGGTGTAACAGGGTCTACTAGTGGACTATATGTTTCTGCCAATGATAGTGGAAGCGCAGCTGTTTCAAACGGAATCTTAATTGAAAATCTTCAGAGCACCGACATTGATTTATCTAATGGAATTCTGATTCGAGCAACCACGGCAGATTCGATTGCTACAGCTATTAATGTTTCTGATGCTGAGATTACTAATGCCATGAGTGTTGGAGCTAATAATATAATTGGTACGGCTTATACAGTACAGGCAACAACAGGGGTACTTACTCTTGATGGTGCAACTGATTTACAACTTACTGCCACGGCCGATGATATCCTAATGGATCCGGCCGATGACTTTACTTTAACTTTAGCCGCTGATGGACAGGCGGTGATTGATGCTGCTTCAACAGATACGACAACCACAGGCGGAGTGTTAGATATCGATGTAGACACCATTACAGCCAACAATACTGGTATTAATCTTGATTATCAGGTTGGCGATGCCGCAGCTTCAAACAATTATTATGCCAATTCATTAAATATTACTGTTGACGATGACGCTGGGCAGAGTGCTTTGGTTAGTGGTTATTATTTAAACGCAACCAATAATGATGGAGGAGCAAATATTTACGGAGTTCATATAGCAGATTTGGGTGGCACTACTGGTGATGATACCTTTGCCTATTATCAAGTGGGTTCAAATTGGGATTTTTCAATGTATACCGAGGCACCAGTAATGCACCGTATTTTAACTGGTGACAGCGGCTCATCAAACATGACAGTGGTTAACCGTGATAGCACTTTGACTGCTCAGCAATATTTACTGGACTTACAATATTTTGATGATGGAGATACTAATGGTGACTACATGATTTTACGTGATAACACCGGAGGTGATACTAAGTTACTGATCGCTGAGGAAGGGTTTACTTCCTGGACTCCGGGCGCTGCTGGCGACGCCTTGACCATTACTCTTCCGGCTGCAGATACTCAGGCCATTGTTATCAATTCAACAACAGCAGATAGTACCAACACCTCTGGTTTGATTGATTTGGACATGGATACTGTTGCTGATAATCAATACGGAATTCACCTGACCTCTAACGTTACTGGTGAGGCCGGTACAACTCCTTTATATATCGATGTTAATAATGATGGCACAGACCTGGGCGAGCTACTTTATGGTCAGTATATTAATATTGATGATGACAGCACTGGTACAGACGATATCGTGCACGGTTTGTATATTAATTATGAAAGCACCTCTCAACACGCGGACAGTTCTGCATTTTATGTTAATCAGCCAAATGCCGGTAGTAACCTAAGCTATGGAATGTACATGTCCGGAACAATCCTTACTGGTATTGATATGTGGAATATTTCTGTGGCTGCCAATAACGACGCTATTCGAATTGCTGATGATAACGAAATTGTTCTTGGAAATGGTTCTGATATTACTATTGAATATGATGAAAACGGCACTGATCAACTCCGTATTACAGGTGCGACTATTTTTGCGAGTGCAGTTGAGTTTGCTGCTGCAATTGACTCAGACTCAGTTGATGTAACTCCAGATAGTAATATCGATGCCGTTGATATTACTGGTACAAACATGACCTCTGCTTCAGCGATTGATATGGATATGCTGAATACTTCAGGTCAGGTTATTAATCTTGCTTGGTCAGGTGCTACTAGCGCAGCCGGACAATTGGAAGGTGCTTTACTGGACTTTGGTAACGTTTCTAGTAATAGTAATATTGTTTATGGATTACATGTAAACGATTTAGGTACTGGTGATGGGGCTGCGGCTCAGTATGCCATTTATCAATCAGGGACTACCTGGGATTATGGTTTGTACACCGAAGGTTCTATTTATCATGTTGGTACAGCCGGATCTACTGTCTGGAATATAAATGCTGGAGACGCGACGATTACTGACGGGTCTCTTCGAATCACTGATGCTGACAATGCTGCCACGTCTTTTCTCGTGTTAAACAATACTGCAACCACAACTGGTGCCGGTGCCGCCGGGGGTGTGGCTCAGATTGATTCCGCTTCATTGACTACCGGAACATTGTTTGACCTGCAATTAACTGAAGGAACTTTGAATGGCGGAGCATATATTCGCGCTTGGGACGCAACAGGATCCGAACAAGTCTTTGCTGTAAAAGAAGACGGAGAAGTTGAGATTAAGGGTTCTGCTGAACTTACTCCAGCTCTAACCATTGATGATGGTGATCTCACAGTTACTGATGGTCGTCTCATGATTGGCGCCTCGTCTTTAACTGAGTTTAACTATGATTATAGTGGTTACGCAAAGTTTAATAGTAGTTCAACAGATACTGATTTAGTGCAGATTGTTATTTCTGCTGACGGTGATGGTGCTGACGCTTTAGCTATTGACTATGAAGCCACTGACAATAATGGCAACTCAGCCATAAATATTGATTTTGATAACAATGTCAGCGTTGCTGCTGCAGACACTGTATACGGCATCTACATGAACGTTGATAATGATGAGGCTTTGGATAGTGTTTATGGTTTATATATTCAAAATGATACTGCTGCCACCTCAGCCCCAGATGCATTGATATATTTAGCTAATGATGATGGGACCGTGGCTGTAGATAATGGAATAGATTTCAAGAATCCAGGAGCAGCCGGAATGATTGTTGATGCAGTTGATGCCTCGGCAGCGAACATTACTAATGCTCTCAATGTTGGAACAAATACAATTATTGGAACAACAGGAGTGATTGATTTTACTGACTTTGATGTTAGTGCTGATGGCCTTGTCACCTTAGCTCCAGATGGTGCAGGCAGCACTATTAGTATGACATTACCTTCAGATAACACTCAGGGCTTGGTGATAGATGCGGCTACAGCGGACAACCAGTCAACTGCTGGATTGGTTTTAGTTACGGCTGATATGGAGGCTGATAATTCCAACACATCAGGAATTTCTATTGATTATGAGATTTTAGAAGAAGACTCCGCAGGAAATAATGCCAATACCCATGTTGCTCTTGATATTTTGGCAACCATGACTTCAAATGACGGTGATAATCTTTACGGAATTCAGGTTGCCGATTTAAGTGGTAGCGCCGCTGCTGGAAATGAATATGCAATTTTCCAGGATGGCGAGGCTTGGGATGCTGGTTTGTATATCGAAGACGTAGCCGAGTTTCAAGATGCCACACGAGCTACTCCTGGAATTGCTAATGCTGGTGGAGATGTCTTTATCCACGATCAGTTAGAGATTGATGGTTCTGATGATGGAACCGGCGCTGATGTGGTTAATATTGATCTGACTGGAAAGACCGGAGGCAGTGCTTTAGAAATTTTGCTGAATGACACAGCTTCAAATTATACCGGAGATGCTTTGCTCTATGTTAGTCAAGCTAATAACAATGCTGGTAGTACTGGTAACGTGGCTCAGTTGGTTAATGTGGCTGGAAGTGGTAATGCTGACACGCTGCAAATTGATGATTCAAGTGAGGCACGCAGTATCTTTATTACTCGTAACGGTTTTGCTGGCGGTGATATTGATGCTACAGGAGACGAGGCAATCTATATTGATTGGGAAGATACCGAAGCTGCTGATCAGGTGTTTGCGATTGAATCAGATAACGTGACCGATACAGCAGCCGACACGGTTAAATTTAAGATCACGGCGCAAGGTGCGGTTTACAGCGACGCCAATGTTTATGGTACTCCAGCTGACTTTGCTGAGTATTTCTATGACACTACTGGCGATTTAGTGGCTGGCGAAGTAGTGGCTATTGATCAAACGTATACAGAAGGAATTCGACGCAGTAACGGTGTTCTCGACCAGGATGTAATGGGAGTTGTTTCCACTAAGGCCGCCTTTGTTAGCAACTGGTCTGAGGAAAAAGAAAACAATTCAAACTGGAAGGTGATTGCTTTGGCTGGGCAGGTGCCAGTTCGTGTTTCTGGTGAAAATGGACCGATTGCTATCGGAGATTATCTAACTAGTGCTTCGCTTCCAGGATATGCAATGAAAGCTACTGAAGCTGGACAGGTGATAGGGCGCGCATTGCAGGCTTACTCTGGTCCTGGCACAGATGTAATTGTTGCATATATTAGTGGTGAGTATTACACCGGTACAGTGATCGGAAGCGATGGAACAGACACAATTGTTAGTGACACTTTAGTTCTTGATTCATTGAGCACAGCTAATGAATTAACTCCAGCTGTTGATTCACAAGATTTGGTTCTTCGTGGGTCTGCTTGGGATGGAGCACAGGCACTAGATCAGGACATGCGAATGGCTACAGTTGTTGACGGTGAGAGTGATTATCGTTTATCGATTACCGATACAATGGAAACTGAAGTTGCTTACGTAACCAATGAAGGAATTCTATATGTGGCTGGTGATATCATTACTGCTGGTCATTTGTATCCGTCAGATCGCGGAACTCTCCAAACCGAAAAATATATTTATTATGATGGTTCATCTGGTCCTGGTGGTGACATGATGCGTACTAACGCTAGTGGTTGGTCAACTGGTTCTTATGACTTTGCTGAGATGTTTCCATCAACAGAAACTTTAGAACCAGGTGATGTAGTCGTTTTTGCCACGGACAGCGAACATGTTCGCCAATCAACTGAAGAGTATGACGAAATGGTGGCTGGTATTGTTTCAACTAAGCCAGGATTTTTGGCTGGTGAAAATAGTCCTGGGGAGTACCCAATCGCTTTGGCTGGTCGAGTGCCAGTCAAGGTTAGTTTAGAAAATGGTGCCATCGAAGTTGGTGACCCCTTGACCACGTCTTCAACTCCGGGGTATGCCATGAGGGCTACGGAATCCGGTCCGATTGTTGGTAATGCCCTTCAGCCATTTGATAGTTCAAACGAAGATGACAAGATCATTGCTTTTGTAAATGTTAGTTACTTTGATGATGGTGTGATCGATACCATGCCTGGTACACAAAACACAGCTAGTAATTTTGGTGGTGGTGATTTCTCAAGTCTGTCGCTTGGAGGAAATCTATACATGCAAGCCAACAACATCATTGGAGTAAATGATATTTCTGGAATTGGTGATAATTGGGTGATCACTGCTGCAGGAGATGTGGAGGTTAAGGGATCACTTAAGACAATTATTGAATCATATCAAGGTGAAGATATTGAGACTGTGGCTCAGCTTTCGCTTGAGCATACAGTCACACTTTCTGGGACAGCCAAGCTAAGTGCTGGGCTAGCCAATATTAATTTTGAAGATATTGATCCAAGTTTTAATGACATTATTTCAACGCTAGCACCGGTTCGAGTTATGGCTATGCCAGTTGGTGAACCGGTAATGCTTTATGTTACCAATCAAGACGAGGATGGATTTACGATTTCTTCAGATCGCTCGTCTGAAGCAGAGTTTAATTGGTTCGTTACAGCTTATCGAAAGGATTACGAGCCAGAAGAATATTTAGAGGTAGAAGTGGTAGAGGAGCTAGAAGAGGTAGAAGTGGAAGAAGGGAATGACGCCGGTAACGGCGTTACTGAGGAGGTGGTTGAAGAAAGTCCAACTGAAGAAGTCGTTGAGGAAGACCTCGGAGAAGAATTAACTGAGGAGGTCGAGGTTGTTGAGGAAGATCTGGAAACCGACGGTGAGACCGTCGCTAACGAAGATGATATGCCTACTGCTGGGCGAGATAGTGAAGAATCACAAGTAAGCGATCCCCAAACAGAGTAAACAGATCCGATCGAAGGCAGTAGTTGAATCACGCGGTTTACATTGACGTGCAAAACTGCGAATCGTTCCTTAACATGCCCATACGGGCACGTAAGTAATCCTGGGTTTTTGTTTGTTGTTTAAACAAGAACTCAGGGTTATATTCACCAAGCAAGACGGCCAGGGCCCCACTCTGGTCGTTTTGTATTAAAAGACCCACCTTTGTTCAAGGTGGGTTAGGGTCTAGTCGCAGACCAGGCTGAGATCATCGGCGAGGATGATTTCTCCTGGGTCGAGTAGGCCGTGCATGAACGGCGACACTCGTCGATCTCCTATGTGATTGTTGATCACGAAGGAAATGGTCTGGAATTGCCAGCCGCTGACTGGAGCTTCCCAGCTCAGGGCGTCGAAGTCTAGGCCGTCGACCATTTGAGCGGTCGGGTCCTGGTCCAAGACAACTTCGAATCCGAGATCATTGAAGTCTGTGGTCAGGCTACGGAAGTAACCGCTCATGGTGCAGATGGCCCCGGTTGGCAGATCTGCTTCGGCCTTGACCTGGTACTGCTGCTCGTCTTCTGCATTGGCATCAGCGGTCGGGTTGGTGATCTCGATGCAACAGTCTCCGCTGTAAGCTTCGGCCGGGTTGCAAACAACCGTGGCCAGATGGTCAACGACCATGATCTGCCAACCAGTCAGGTCCTGGGTTTCGAAACCGGGATTGCTGAGCATGTTCGCTTCGCAGACCAGTTCACCGAGACACTCGCCGTCGTCGCAATCCAGGTCACCATCGCAGTCTTCGTCGACATTGCCGGCGCAGATTTCGGTCATACCAGGATTGATTGCCGGGTCGTTGTCGTCGCAATCCAGATTACCACCACAGCTGGCAAAGCCGTCCCCATCGGCGTCGGTGTAGCCAGCGTCGATGATTCCGTCGCAGTCGTTATCGATGCCGTCGCAGTCATCACCGGCGTAGGGGTGGATATTCGGATCCTGATCATCACAGTCCCAACATTCGAGATAACCGTCACCGTCGTCGTCGTTGATCTCGTCCTGGGGAGTGATTCCGTCGCAGTCGTTGTCGTCCCCGTCACAGAGTTCCGGTGCGCCAGGGTAGATGTCGTCTCGGAAGTCGTGACAATCCCCGTCGCAGCTGGTGTAACCGTCGAGGTCGTTGTCGACCAGGTTGAGATTACCGTCATTGTCGTCGCAGTCACCGTCGCAGGTCGAGTACCCGTCATTGTCGACGTCATCTTGGTTCAGGTACGTATCCGCGTCGTCACAGTCCAGACAGTAGATCCAACCGTCACCATCCCCGTCCAGCTCGATCACTGGCAGTGATCCATCGCAGTCGTTGTCCAGGCCATCGCAGATTTCCGGATTGCCCGGAAACAGATTTGGATCAGCGTCGTCGCAGTCACCGTAACATTCGGTGTAGGTATCTCCGTCAGCGTCATCTTCCTGCGGATCGGTCGTGCCGTCGCAGTCGTTGTCTTCGACACCGTCGCAGATATCCGGCGCTCCTGGGTAAACCTCAGCGTTGTACTGGTCACAGTCTCCCTGGCACCAGGTAAAACCGTCAGTGTCGTAGTCCAGACCTTCGTCGATCTGCCCGTTGCAGTTGTCGTCTACGTTATTGCAGATTTCAGTTGCTCCTGGTGACTCGTCCGCGTCGCTGTCGTTGCAGTCTCCATCGCAGGTCGAGTAACCGTCGCTGTCAGCATCATCCAGGTTTAGTGTAGCATTGCTGTCGTCGCAGTCGCCGGCACAGGATGAGGCCCCGTCTGCATCAGCATCATCGAGGTTCATGCCAGAGTCCGCGTCGTCGCAGTCTCCATCACAGGTGCTGTAACCATCACTGTCGGCATCGTCCTGGTTGAGCAATGGGTCCGTGTCATCACAGTCTCCATTGCAGAACATCCAACCGTCACCGTCGAAGTCGTCTTCACCAGGAGCCAGACTGCCGTTACAGTCATTGTCCAAACCATCACATGCCTCAGGTGCGCCAGGATAAACCGTGGCCTCACCGTCATGGCAATCACCAGTGCAAGTGGAGTAACCATCGCCATCAATGTCGTCTGGAGTGTACCAGTCGTCATTGTCGTCGCAGTCATTCTCACAAACCATCCAACCATCTTCGTCCTGATCGGACTCGTCAGCCGGAATCACTGTGTCACAGTCGTTGTCCGCGCCATCGCAGATTTCAGACGCTCCCGGGTAGGTGTCGACGTTGTCGTCGTCGCAGTCTCCTTGGACACCGGTCCAGCCATCGCCATCGTTATCCAGACCACAGTCAGGGTCCGAGGCGTCGCTGGTACCATCGCAGTCGTTGTCCAGACCATCGACGCAAAGCGTCTCAGGGTCGATCGGGAAAACGGTCGGTTCGTTGTCGTCGCAGTCACCACCACACTCTGTCCAACCGTCCTGGTCCACGTCCTGCTCGTTGAGCGGGAGCGAACCGTCGCAGTCGTTGTCCAGACCGTCGCAGAGTTCGGTTGCACCTGGGTAGGTGTCGGCGTTGTTGTCGTCACAGTCGACAGTCTCGTCGAATCCGTCACCGTCAGCGTCTACTGCCACAGTGTCATCATCGTCGTCTCCGGACGAGTCGTCATCGTCGTCATCGGTGATGTCGTCATCGTCGTCGGTGATGTCGTCATCGTCTCCGGACGAGTCATCATCATCGGTCGAATCATCATCGTCTGATGTGGTGTCATCATCATCTGCGCTGTCATCGTCCGATGAGTCATCGTCATCGACCGTGTCATCATCACCGGAATCGTCATCGGCAGTGTCATCGTCCGATGAGTCATCATCGTCAATGGTGTCGTCGTCGTCCTCGGTTGAGTCATCGTCGACAGTATCGTCGTCCGAAGTCACGTCATCATCATCGTCTACTTCGTAGTAACCAGGGCAGTCGAGCCCGAATCCGTCCGGTGCTCCAGCTACTGCAGACAGCAGCCAAGGCACCATCAATGCTGCTGTGAAAAGAGCGGTGCGGATCATGGCATTCTCCTCTTTCTAATATGTTGATCCATTCATGTTTATCGTACCACAGAGCTCTTCTGTAGTGACAGCCTAATTTAAGCTAAAATCAGCTTTTTGTCAAGTTCTCCCAGCCTATCCACAACAACCTGAGGATAACTTACTAGCCTTGCCTAGCTTATTTTTGCTATACTGAGCTCGATATTTTAGTTAATAATTAACAAATTACCTTTTTATGGACACACAGTCCTCTGGCGCGCGAGTCGCCGCCGCAGCGTCCCGTAGATCGAGTCGATCTTGGAACGCTCCAAAGGTATATGAGGGCATCACAAAATGGTGTATTTACCTTGTATTCCTGCTTATTCCGCTTTTTTTCCTGCCTTGGAATCTCGATGTTCTCGAGGTGAACAAGCAGACCCTGTTGGTCATTTTGACCTTTGTTGCCTCTTTATCTTGGCTTGGAGGGATGATAACAAACAAACGATTTAGTTTCCGCCGTGGTTGGTTGAACTTGTTACCGTTTGTTTTTTTGGTTTCCGTACTGGTTTCCACGGTTCTCTCTTTAGGGGGCTTTATTAGTTGGGTTGGAGAAGCTACTCAGGAATACATGTCATTCTTGTCTACAGCCTCTTTTGTCGTTCTCTTCTATATAATAGTAAACACTTGTGCTGAATCTAAGATGTTGCGCAATGTCTTGTTTGCTTTCCTTATTGGTGCTTCGTTGACCATTTTGGTTGGTTTGGGATCAGTCTTGGGAATTCAATTAGTACCATTTGATTTTGCTGATTCTAAGAGCTTTAACACAATAGGAACCATGAATGCTTTTAGTATCTTCCTGATTTTCACCACAATTTTTGCTAATGCTATCTGGTTAGTGGCTCGAAAATCTAGCGATGGTATTATTCATGCTGGTTGGAAAGGGATTCTTAGCAAAGTTCTAATTTTCTTTGTTTCTTTGGCCGCGGTTATTGTATTAGCTGCTATTGATTATTGGGTTCTTTGGGTGGTTTTATTGTTTGGAATGTTGGTATTGTTTGCATTCCCTTTGCTTCGCTCACAAGAGTTTCCACAAACCTCTCGCTTTATTATTCCAATGATTCTGGTTGTGGTTTCTTTGCTCCTGCTTTTCTTGAATACGCCACTTCGTTTGGATATTCCAGCCGAGGTTACTCCAAGTTATAAAGCTAGTTGGGATGTTGCAACTCAGACCCTGGGTGAAACATCAGCCCTGTTTGGTTCAGGTCCTGGTACTTATATTTATGATTACACACAGTATCATTCTCAAGATGTAAATAATTCGATTTTTTGGAACACTCGTTTTGATCGCTCTAATAGTCATTTCTTAACCATGTTGACAACCCTTGGTGTAATAGGCACTTTGGTTTGGGTTATTTTCGTGGTCATGTTAGCGATTAAGGTTCTGTCACGATTGGTTCGTGAGCGTGAGCATACTGAGTGGAAGCTTGGCTTTATCCTTTTTGCCCCATGGGCAACATTGGTTGTTGCTAGTTTCCTTTATTCCTCAGACTTTACGCTAGTGTTCTTGTTCTTTGCTTTTGCTGCCCTGTTGTCTACTCAGGCCATGCGTAAAGTAAAAGAAGCAACTGTGTCTGAGTCACCACGCCTTGGTTTGGTTTTCTCATTCCTGTTCGTGTTGGTGGCTGTTGCTGTAGTTACTGTTCTTTTCGTAACTGGTCAGCGCTATGCTGGTGAGGTTGCCTTTGCTCAGGCAGTTAATATGGATCGAGAAGGGGCTGAGGTTTCAGATATTGTAGTTAAGTTGGACAAAGCTGCTACATATAACCGCTATAATGATATTTATTATCGTAATCTTGGTCAGGCTTTGTTGCTGCGTGTAAGTGAGGAGCTGGCTGCTGAAGAAGAGATGAGTGCTGAACGAGCCAACTTGATTCGAGCTCTGACTGCGGCGAGTATTAATGCGGCTAAGATGGGAACCGACCTTGGTTCACACAATGTTTTGAACTGGCGTATCCGTGGATCTATTTATCGAGAGGTGATCGGACTTATTGGTGGGGCTGATGCCTTTGCTGTTGCTTCTTTTGAGCGGGCAATCGAGCTTGATCCAGTTAATCCATTGAACTATACAGAGCTAGCCAAAGTACATCTTGTTATTGCTGAGATAGCGCGTCAGTTACTTGCTTCACCAGATGAGGAAACTGCTGCTGCTGCTCAGATCAAGCTTGATGAAAGTTTGACTCTGGCTGCTGAAGCTTTGGATAAAGCAATTGAGCTAAAACCAGACTATGCCCCAGCACACTATCAATTAGCTATCGTATTTGAGCGACAAGGTCGTTTGGATGATGCGGTTTTGAAGATGGAAAGTGTTGCTCAGTACAACCCGCTTGATGTTGGTGTTGCTTTCCAGCTTGGTTTGCTTTATATCCGTCAGGGTGATTATGATGCTGCTGAAGCACAGCTTGAGCGAACAGTGACACTGTTGCCGACTTACTCAAATGCACGTTGGTACTTAGCTGCTGTTTACGAGGTTAATGGTGATCTTGAAGCAGCTACTGAACAGGTTCAAGAAGTGTATAACTTGAATCCAGACAACGAGTTAGTTAAGGAACGCTTAGAGCGACTGCTTGGCGGGGAAGTTTCAGACGAAATCCCTGAGCCAGTTGAAGAAGGTGAACAAGGTGCAACTGATGTTTCTGAGGGCGAGGTTATTGAGGAGATTGAAGAATAGGATTAGTTAGTAGAAAAAGGACAGGATCTACGGATTCTGTCCTTTTGATTTTGGCCTTGAATGGGTTGACAAATAAGCTTAAATAGCATATGATCGAAGTAGATCGGCCAAATCGGTCGAACTCGTTCTTAACAACGAAAGGAGGACGGAAACATGAAGTACTTGGTATTGGTCGGCTTGATGATGGTGGTTGGTTGTGGTTTGCAAGACATGAGTCCTGCCTCCAATGGTGGGGGTCTGGATGACGACGACGTGACAGACGACGACGTTGCTGATGATGATCTGAGTGATGATGACATCGGTGACGACGACACTACTGCTGGCAGCCTGGAGGGCGAGTTCGATCTCGCGGAGGTCGACTGGACCATTCATGAGATCGATGTAGAGGTGATCATTAATCAGGATGCTGAGCTGGTCATTGAGTACGGTGTTGACCAGTTCGACCAACAGACCCCGTCGCAGCAAGTGTTGGCCAATGAGCCGACCCTGATTCGGGTCAAGGGGCTGCTGGCCGATAGCAGCTATCAGATGCGTGCGGTCACTGGAAACCTGATCAGTGAAAGCTGGCAAGTGAATACTGATTCGGCACCAGGGGACTACCCAGAGGCCACGGTACATCTGGACGAGAGCGATCTGGTTCAGCCCGGCGAAGTGCTCTGTGCTGCTCTGACACCGTTTCACGGGGATGTCTACTACTGCTTCAATCGAGATGGTGCAGTTGTTGGTACATATTTCCATCCCCGAGGTGACTCGTTCCGCGAGCTGCGTTCTTTGGGTAATGGACTGTACGGGATCAGCTCCTTGCCAGCCGAAGAGATCATCATTGCTGATGGTTTCACCGGTGAGATCGTGGACCAGTGGTACGACTTCGAATTCGAAGAAGCGGACGAGATTAGATACCATCACGGGTATCTGAATGACCACGAAATTATTGATCTTCCAGACGGGTCCGTGGCTTTTATGACATGGAGTCGGGAGATCACTGATCAGTCCGGCACTGGTCTGATTGTCATGGATCCGAACACAGGGGATGTGCTTTACGACTGGCACATCTTGGGCCTGGACTTGAACGACGCTCAGTCTGTGGATCCGGACATGTTGGACCTGAATCGATTTGGGTTGTATCAGGACGGAGACTGGACACACGGCAATGCCTTGGTTCACTGGCCCCGAGACGGGCAAGATTTTTTCCTGATGTCGCTTCGGACTCAGGATTGGGTCATCTTGATCAACACCCAGACCGACCTGGTCGAGTGGCGCTTGGGTCGTGAAGGTGACTTCGAGCTGGTCGATGACCTGGATTCGGCAAGTCCGACTGCGATCGCTGATGACTACTGGTTTTACCAGCAGCACTCACCGGAGATCACGTACCAAAGCGGGGCTCGTACCCGGATTCTGGTCTACGACAACGGATACGTCAGACCAGAACACGAGAACCAGGGTGAGTATCCGGCGTGGTACAGCCGGGTGGTTGAGTACGAAATTGATGAGTCGACCATGCAGGCCATGGTGGTCAACGACTACTCAGACCCCGACATCGGCTTCTTCGCGGCCTGGTACGGCGATGCTGATCGTGTACCTGACGGTAGAACCCACTTTGTGGATGGGATTGACGCCCCATTCATCGGGGAACTTGACCCTGGCTTCGATCTGACCTACAGGCTTTCTTTCC
>CAZDDW010000006.1:20081-53730 GCA_964504365.1 uncultured Gammaproteobacteria bacterium
TCCAGACCCTGGACTACCACGAGATCTATCGTGTAGATTGGAGGCCATCTATCTACGAGGTGGATTGGCGTAAGATCAGCCAGGAATAGGCCCAAGCTCAGGCCACATCCCTTTACCCGGCACACTGTGTCGGGTCTTTTATTACAAAAATCGACCGTTTACACGATCGATTTTTGGTGGACCCAAGGAGGCTCGAACTCCTGACCTCTTGCATGCCATGCAAGCGCTCTACCAACTGAGCTATGGGCCCGTGCAAGGCAAATAATAACAAAACCAAAAAACAGGGTCAAGCCCACCTAGCTTCTGGAGTACTTGTTTGCTTTTATGAAGGGGCTGTAATAAGATGTTTTTGATAAACGGTAGAATAGTTGAGTTTGTGTAGTTCATTGCTAAAGGATAAAACAGATGACACCTTACGCCACCAGGTTTATTAGCGAAGATGATCTGGCTCTGTTTTCAAGAATCAAGAAAGCCGTTGAACAGATGAATGATCCGGATCTCGGGGTCGATGAGCAAGGGGTAAAGATCTTGTTGTCTTGCCATGTATTGGCCAGGGCTGTGGCTCGAATTTTCCCTGTGCAAGTAAGAGACGGTTACTTTGCTGATAGTTATGAGCATTCGTGGTTAGAAACAAAAAGCGGACATCTGATAGATCTTTACCCAGTAGCAACTATTGGCGGTCCGGTTATGATTGATGGGCAAACACCATTGTCACCTAGTCACCGTATTTATACACGTACGTCAGCAAGGAAAATATCACAAGGTCGTTTTGGTCAAAATTCCTTTCGTCGAAGTGTGCGACGGGTTACTAAGACACTTCTTTCTCACAGTTGATCTGTGGGTTTTTTTAATCAAAAATACCGCAAGCTAATTGCGATATTTTTGTTTATGCTTCTAAATTTTATGCTACGAATCCGAAGTAGCAAAGTACCAAACCTAGAATAAGTGCGCATACACTCCAGAGAACGAATATATTATCATTCTTGGTAAACATGCTGGTTAGTCCAAGCATTGCCTTTGGGGCCAAAAGCAAAAGCACACCTTTGATCAAGGCGAGCCAACCAACTAAGGTGATGATTACTTCCCATCCACCTGTCCATGTGTTGTGGAATAGGATCATAAACATACCGGTAACCAGAGCTGCTGCCCCACCGTAGAAAGCCAACATGTTATTACTGGCAAATTTACCAACTAGTTGACGATAATAAGCTCGATTAACAAGCATACCAAGGCCGACCACGACATACATCACGCCAAAAACTTTGGCCAAAAGAAGAGATAGTGCCATAAAAAATAAGTTATGAGTTTTGAATTATGAGTTAAGAGTTTGCTTATCTATCTATAAAGATAGCACATTTTTGCGGTTCTACCGTTGATTTTTTCCACAAGGTGGAGTATGCTGTCGTCATTATGTTACAGGTCGGAATCGTTGGTTTGCCCAACGTTGGAAAATCTACATTGTTTAAAACGCTCACAAAAAAGTCAGTTGATTGTGAGAATTTTCCGTTTTGTACTATTGAACCGAATGTTGGTGTAGTTGAAGTGCCAGACGAACGAGTTGATCGGTTATCAGAAATATCGAAATCCGAGAAAAAGATTCCTACCGCAATTGAGTTTGTTGATATTGCTGGATTAGTACAAGGGGCACATAAAGGTGAAGGCTTAGGGAATAAATTTTTAGCCAATATTCGTGAGGTAGACATGATTATTCATGTTGTGCGCGATTTTTCTGATTCTAACGTGACTCATGTTGATGGTTCATTGGATCCGATGCGTGATGTTGAAGTAATTGAGACAGAGCTAGCCATGGCTGATCTGGTCTCGGTTGAGAAACATATTGAACGTCTCCATGGTAAGGCAAAGGGAGGCATGACTAAAGAGATTGAAGCTGATGTTAGGTTGTGTAAAAAAATAGCAGAAGCTCTGGCTAAAGGCGGCTTAGTCAATCAGGTGGAACTAGAGGAAAAAGAACGTCCATTGATTAAGCACTTGAATTTGTTAACAAGTAAGCCAATGGTGGTCATTTTGAACGTTGGTGAAGATGATGTGAACAAAGAGATTGATCTTAATGGTCGGCCAGTGCTACCGATTTCAGTTAAAGTTGAATCTGAGTTGGTTGATTTATCTGACGATGAGCGTAAGGAGTTTATGAGTTCGATCGGACTTAAACAGTCTGGCCTTGATCGTTTAATTTCGATTTGCTACGAACAGCTTGGTTTGATTACCTATTTAACTTCTGGACCAAAAGAGACTAGGGCTTGGACAGTTCCTAAAGGAACAAAAGCACCGGCTGCTGCCGGCGTGATTCATACTGATTTTGAAAAAGGTTTTATTCGGGTTGAAATCACTAGCTTTGATGATTTTATAGAGTTGGGTGAGTTAGGGGCAAAGGAGGCTGGTAAGATGCGGGTTGAAGGAAAAGACTATATTATTCAGGACGGAGACGTTTGTTATTTTAGGGTGAGTAATTAAAAACCAAAACTTCACGAGCGACTTTGTGTTTCGGTCGTTGATAAAGAATACCGTTTTGCGGTGTTTTTGTGTTGAGTTGTTTTGGTGCAGACTTAGGCACCGGATCAACTACTGAATAACCCATTTCTTTTAGTTCTTTCATGATCGGTACAAATATTTTCTTTTTATCTAACTCGAACACTGGGAAAGTAATACAGATGGTTGCATTCTTGGCTAGTAGTTTACTCATGCTGCGAAAACCTTCAATATAAAGCGAAGCCAACTCAGTTAATGTATTTTCAAGTTGTTGTGGTGTTTCTCGCCCGCTTTGCGGTGGGCCAAGATCTGGTTCAGTTACCACCAGATCGATCAGGTTCTTGTTATCTATAATCTTTTGTTCTGTGAGATAGGAATCAATTTTTTGGATCGGGCAAGTCAGTAGATGAATATCAGGTAGTTCAATTTCAGGTTGACGACCAAGCCAGTTTAGATTTTTTTCAGAGTCGTTTATGGCCTTTTGGTCAATGTCAGTTCCGATTATCTTGTCTGCTCTAAGCAAAGTGGCTTCGATGAGTACAGTTCCCACACCACAAAACGGATCCAATAATGTCAGACGGCTGACAATCGGCAATTGACCAAGCCCTAGATTATACATTGTCCGAGCTAGTTTCGGGGGCAACATGCCGCGTTTCGGGTCGCGTTTTGGTTTTCCAAAGTCTCGATCAGACCAGGCTTTAAAATCTTGTACTGTTCGTGTCTGCCCGATCTTGATTCCATCTTTTGTGGCAATAAGTACAAATTCGCCACCAGACTCAAGTAAATTATTAGTTTTAACAATCACGCTAGACAGGGCCCGGTCTCGACCAGTAACAAATCGAACTGACTGACCAGATTCCTTAAGCCGTTTTTTAACTTCTAGCCCCAGGGCCTTGTTTTGTTCTTGAAGATCTTTGGCTAAAGTTGGGTTATCAAGATTGTAAGTTGAGATTCCAAAGTTTACTTTGCCCTCACGATCATATTCATAGCAATGAGAAAACAAAAAATCTGCCAGCTTGTCTTTAGACAGTTTTGGCAGTGAGCCGATAATTTCACCGGTCTTTATTATTCCAGCTAATCGATCTTGGAGTACGCTGTCTGGGGCAACATCTGATTCGTCCAAGAGAAGTATTTCTGCTGAAGTCTGAGAATAATCTCGATTATATCCAAGCACAGCCCCAATCTCTGCGATCGATAGTGTGTGATTTGTTCCTAAAACAAAAAAAGTTTCCATGGCCCTATTCTAGCACCAGGCCAGCAGTTAATCAATAATAGTCTATTTTTGGCCGGCCACTTATCTTGCCGTAAGAATAAAATGACGAAGGGTTTTGAATTGAGGTACGATCGGAGGCCGGGCTGCCAATATTTCTTCGAGGTCCCCACAACGGTAATCGTCCGGCCGACGCCGAGTGAGGCCCGATATCATCCCTTCATCACACCACGAATAGGCCGAACGCTACCACAATCAAAACCCTGAGTCATTCTGTGGCCGGCCAAGTGTTTATCACGAGCCTCTTGACTAAAACAAGCTAAACCGTTATGATGGCCGAGTTAAATCTTAAGTTGTCCATATCCCTTATGGGATGCTCTGAGTTAAATTTTAAGCTCAAAGCCGACTAATCTATGAAGTACGAATTACTTTATATTATCCCTTCAAGTTTTGCCGACGCTGAGGTTGAAGGCGTGCAAAAGAAGATTGCTGGGATGATTACAGAAGCTGGAGGCGAGATTACCCGGGACGAAAGCCTGGGAAAGCTCAAATTAGCTTATCCAATCAACCATGTGCGACACGGGACATACATTCTCGTGTATTTTGCTGTTGAAACAGCAGCTATTAAGGAGCTTGATAATAAGCTTAAACTGAACGAGGAAATTTTGCGTCACACCATTGTTAAGATGCCACAAGGTGCTGAGAGCAAGAAGTTTGAGCTAACTAGTTATGTGGCCCCACTAAGTGCTGAAGGTAAACCAACCCGAAGCAAGCCAGCCCCTGTAAAGAAGCTGGCCCCACCTCCGCCTGCTCAGGTTGAGGAAACTGCTCCAAAAATGAGTGTTGAGGAGCTTGATAAAAAATTGGACGAGATCTTAGATTCTGACGTCCTTAAAGATGTATAAATCTATGGCAGGTTCACTAAACAAAGCCATGATTATTGGCAACTTGACTCGCGATCCAGAATTGAAGCAGATTCCTTCGGGTCAATCAGTCTGCACTTTTGGTGTAGCAACTAACCGTGTCTGGAATGATAAGCAAGGTCAGAAACAAGAGGCTGTGGAGTTCCACAATGTTGTTGTGTGGGCAAAGTTGGCTGAGATCTGTGCTCAGTATTTAGTAAAGGGCAAGAAGGTATATATTGATGGACGTTTGCAGACTCGTGACTGGGAGGGACAGGATGGCGTGCGACGTTATCGAACTGAGATCGTGGCTGAGAACATGATCATGCTTGGTGCTCCAGGCGGTGCTCAAGCACAAGGTGGTATGGGTACTCCAGCACCAACTCCAACAATTAATGTTCCACCAACTGAAGCAGCTGTAAATCCAGACGATGAAATTAAAGTAGAAGATATTCCATTTTAAATTATGTTTAGACCAAGAAAGAAAAAAGAATCAGTAATCAAGAAACCAAAGTACTGTCATTTTTGTGTGAAGAATATTGATGATATTGATTACAAGGATACGCAGTTGCTTCGGCGCTTTATTAGCTCATACGCTAAAATTGTGTCGCGTAAACGAAGTGGTGTTTGTGCAAAGCATCAGCGTGATTTGTCTTTGGCTGTAAAGCGGGCACGGATTATGGCTTTGCTACCGTTTGTTCAGAAGTAAGAAAGATGCTGATTAATAGCAATCAATCAATTATAAAAGCTCGGATGGATATGTATGATTCCATCCGTGCTTTTTTTCGCGAACGTGGATATTTAGAAGCAGAGACGCCGTTATTGGTTAATTCACCAGGCATGGAGCCGAATTTGGATCCGTTTGAGGTTGGGGGGCATGGCTTGATCACTTCCCCAGAGTATTCGATGAAAAAATTGCTTGGATCAGGTCTTGATAAGGTGTTTACGATCACCAAGGTATTTCGATCAGGGGATTCTGAAACTTCTGAACTTCACAATCCTGAGTTCTCTATGCTGGAATGGTATGAGCAAGGGATTGATTATCTTCAGGGTATGAAACAGACTGAGGAATTGGTACAGGCCTGCGGTTTGGATGTGTCTTGGTCGCGACATCGGGTCCGTGATTTGATGCTCGAGCATGCTGGGGTTGATCTGGATGTTGCAACGCAAGATGATCTAGTCGCTGCTTGTCAGGAGCACGGGCTTTCAATTGAAGATGATGATACTGAATCAGATTTATTTTATCGTTTGTTCTTGACTAGGGTCGAGCCAAAGCTGAAAGAGAAGCCAGCTTGCTTTGTTTATGATTATCCAACTTATCAGTCAGGTTTAGCTAAACTGACCCCAGACGGAAAGTATGCTGAACGTTTTGAGGCATATCTAGGAGGGGTAGAGCTATGTAATGCTTTCACGGAACTTACAGACTCAGACGAACAGCGTCGACGTTTTGAAATCGAAGCAAAAGAACGGAAACAGCTTGGTAAAAAAGTCTGGCCAATTGACGAAGAGCTACTGACTGCGCTATCATCGATCAAGAATCCAACCTTTGGAAATGCCTTAGGCCTTGATCGTTTACTTATGGCCTTGGTCAAAGCAGATAAAATCGATGATGTATTACTATTTAGGAATTAGAAACTATGCCGTCACCAAATGAAATAAAAAAAGGTACGATTATAAAACAGAACGGACAACTTTGGGTTGTTGTTGATTTTCAGCGTGTTTCTCCTGGAAAAGGGGGTTCATTTGTTCGTACTAAAATGAAGAGTTTGTCATCTGGAAAAGTTCAGGACAATGTATTCAAGTCTGCTGAAACCCTGGAATTTGTAGACGTTGCTTACAAAAAAATGCAGTTTTTGTACCATGATGGCAATGAGGCGACTTTCATGGATTCTGTTAGTTATGACCAGATTCAGATGTCTATGAACGATATTAGTGATGATGCCAGGTA
Organism: uncultured Gammaproteobacteria bacterium; assembly: GCA_964504365.1. Lineage (GTDB taxonomy): Bacteria > Patescibacteriota > Patescibacteriia > UBA9934 > CAZDDW01 > CAZDDW01. The sequence continues at coordinate 26,629 of CAZDDW010000006.1, forward strand.
TTTGAAAGAAGGTCTTGAAGTGTCGATTGCGGTTTATAATGATAACCCGATCGCTGTTGAACTGCCTCGCAAGATTCAATACAAGATTGTTTCTGCTCCACCAGCAGTGAAAGGCGATACTGCTTCAGGGAACGTAACCAAAGAAGTTGAACTTGAGAACGGACTAAAGATTAATGTGCCAATTTTTATCAAAGAAGGTGAAGTCGTAGTAATCAATCCAGAAACAGGAGAATACGTTGAGCGAGTAAACTAGTAAACAAATTTAAAAGCAGGGAGCAAGTCCCTGCTTTTTGGTTTATTTTATTCAGCCTTTGCGACCACTTGTTGTTCAATTGCTTTACGGATTTGTTTCATCATTTTTGGATTTTCTCGTATGCTGCGTTTGGCGGTCTCCCGACCAACACCTAGTTTTTCTTCTCCAAATCCATAGCTATTACCTCGTTTTTCAATCACTTCAGTTTCAACTCCGAGATCAATCAAGTCACCGGCAACGGAAATACCTTCGTTGTACATAATGTCGAATTCGCAGCGGCGGAACGGGGGAGCAACTTTGTTCTTGACGATTTTGGCCTTGACCCGGTTTCCAATAATTTGTTCTGCCTGTTTGATCTGAGCAGCTCGGCGAACTTCAATACGTACTGACGAGTAAAATTTTAATGCGTTCCCACCAGGTGTGGTTTCCGGATTACCAAACATGACTCCGATCTTGTGTCGAATTTGATTGATAAAGATTACAGTTGTGTTTGACTTGGCTACAATCGCGGCTAGTTTGCGCAAGGCCTGGCTCATCAATCGAGCCTGCAATCCCATGTGCACATCACCCATATCACCTTCAATTTCAGCTTTCGGAGTCAAGGCTGCCACTGAGTCTACAACAACAACATCAACTGCACTAGAACGAACCAATGTTTCTACAATTTCCAGCGCCTGTTCACCAGTGTCTGGTTGCGAAATAAACAATGAATCGATGTTAACTCCGATTTTCTGTGCATACTCTGGATCAAGAGCGTGCTCAGCGTCAACAAAAGCGGCCACACCACCAGCCTTCTGAGTTTCAGCAACAATATGTTGGGCCAATGTGGTTTTACCCGAAGACTCTGGCCCATAGATTTCAACAATACGTCCTTTTGGTACACCGCCAATTCCAAGAGCCAGATCAAGCGACAAACACCCAGTTGATATAGCGTCAATCTGCATTGTCTTGGCTTCGCCCAAGCGCATGATCGAGCCTTCGCCAAATTTTTGTTTAATTTGATTAATTGCCTCCAGCGCAGCGTCTGCCTTTGGGTCAGCTCCACCAGCTGGTTCTTTTACTTGTTTTGCCATAGTTTCAAAAAATTATTATATTTTAGCTCTTACTTTTTACCCTAAATTGAGGGAAAAATCAAGCCTGTCAGAGTTGTCTGACACGACTAATTTTAGAATATTAAAACAGGGCTAATCCTCCCTGTTTTTTCTTGTCAAAACTGGTTGCCAGAATTTGGTTTATCCACAACCGTTTTTAAATTATATCATTCACTGCTCTCAAAAACCACTGTTCTATAAAGTATTGCCTTTTTAGAGTACCTCTTAGCTCCTTCAATACTAATTACATTTAGACCACGTTCTAGATCAACTAAAGTTGAGAAATGACCAGATTGATCTGGTAAGACCTTGATTCCATTAACCCACACTTCGGTTCTCTCATTAATTTGTCCTGATACAGTTACTTGTGCCTCAGTAACAGCAATTCCATCAAGTGGTTCAAGAATTATTATTTCAGGTGGGGTAACGATTGATTGAATCTGGATTCCGATATAAGCAGCTATGGCCAAACAAAGTATTGCCACAATCCCAATTTTTATAAGTCTGTGTGTGGCTAGTAATTTTGTCCAACCAACCTTTTGTCTTGGTAAACGCATTGGATTAACTAAGACATCACAGGTTCCGCGCTCCTCTTCATATCGTTTTAAAAAATACCCAACGTCTCCGCCAAGGAATTTTACGTACGTCTTAATATAATTGCGAGTATATAGAGGTTCTGGTAATTCATTGTGATTGTCCTGCTCCAACGCTTCAATATGACGTCGTTGAATACGTGTTGCTTCTGCAGCCATGTCTAAAGAAACAGCCAAGCGCCGCCGCATCTGATTTAATTTTGTACCCAACGTTTCACGTTCCTCCAACGGGCGAACCACGAAACTCATAAATATTCATCATCCTCGTCTTCACTTTCGTCTTCTTCCTCATCTTCGTCCTCAATAAATTCTTCCTCGTCCTCTTCTTCAAATTCAGTCTCTTCCTCTTCCTCCTCCTCCTCCTCTTCTTCTTCATTCTCTGCTGCTTCTTCCCAGTCTTCTTCTTCCTCTTCCATCTCCTCAATATCTAGTTCGTCTTCTGCTGGTTCTTGTCCTGGCATTTCTTCGATTAAGATTTCACGAGGCTTTGACCCTTCTGCTGGACCAACAATCCCCTGCTCTTCTAGCAAATCAATAATACGTGCTGCTCGTGAATAACCAATCTTCAAACGTCGTTGCAACAATGAGGTAGAGGCTTTACCAGCCTGCAGGATCACTTCAACCGCTTCTTCCATTAACGGGTCATCATCGCTTCCCCCACCAAAGACAGTAGAACCTTTTTGTTTTTCAGTGATGTCATAGTTATAGTCCGGGACTTCAGCATTTTTAAGAAAGCTAACTACACGTTTAATTTCTTTATCAGAAACATATGCTCCTTGGATGCGTTTTGGTTTTGAAATTTCAGCTGAAGTAAGCAGCATATCTCCACGTCCAAGCAATTTTTCTGCTCCAGAAGAATCAAGAATTGTACGGGAATCGGTTTGACTAGCAACGGCAAAAGCTACTCGACACGGGAAGTTGGCCTTAATAAGCCCTGTAATAACATCAACTGATGGGCGCTGTGTGGCCAGGACTAAATGGATTCCTACAGCACGAGCCATCTGAGCTATGCGGATGATACATGCTTCCACTTCATGGGCTGAACTAGACATTAAATCAGCCAACTCATCAATAACAACAACAATTTTTGGCATGCGTGCTTTAGCCTTGGAGTTGTAGGCATTAATATCTCGTGCACCAAATTTAGAAAGAACATCCAAGCGTCGTTCCATTTCACGAACAGTCCATTTCAAAGCATTGATTGTTTCCTCGACCTTCATGATTGGTGGGACTAATAGATGTGGAATGCCTTCGTATACATTTAGTTCAACTCGCTTTGGATCAACCATAATGAATTTTAGATCATCCGGACCGTTGCTATAGAGAAGACTAACGATCATGGTGTTTAAACAAACGGATTTACCAGAACCAGTGGCACCGGCCACGAGCATGTGTGGCATTTTATCAAGTGGCATGGCCCAGGACTGACCAGAGACATCTTTTCCAATGGCCACTGTTAAGTTTGTTGGTCGGCGTAAGAAGGCTTTAGATTCAAGGATTTCTCGCAAACTGACTAGAGCCACTGATTGATTCGGGACCTCAATTCCAACTAATGATTTTCCTGGGATTGGAGCTTCGATTCGAATAGGGTGAGCAGCCAAGGCCAAGGCTAGGTCGTTGTTAAGAGAAACAACGCGTGTTAATTTGACTCCCTCAGCTGGACGTAGTGTGAACTGGGTCACGGTTGGTCCAATTTCAATACCACCCATTTCTACATCAATACCAAAGTTTTCAAAAGTGCGCCTGATTATTTCTTTATTGCGATTAACATCACCTGAGTTTGGTTTGGCTCCTCGGTACTCAAGTAGGTCTAACGGGATCTCGGCCTTACGTCGGGTGGTCGTGGTTAATGCCCCAGACCCTTCACCTAGAACAACCTTCTTTTTATCTTTCTTTGTTTTTTCTCCTTCTTCATATTCTTCATCCTCCTCCTCTTCTTCCTCTTCGTCTCCAGTTACTTCCCACTCTTCTTCGTCTTCAATCCACTCTTCATCATCGTCTGATCGACCACGATGGAACCCTAATATATGGAAAAAGCGACCAATTGGTCCACTGATATGAGTATGCAAACCAAGCATGGTGTGCAAAGAGGTGTTGAAGATGAGCATGATTGAAACCAAGAGCAAGGCAGCCATGATTACCAAAGCACCCCAGAAACCAGCCAGATTACTTAAGACTCGTTCTAGGAACATGCCAATATAACCACCGTTCTTGGCCAGGAATTCTGTTGTGGCTTCAGTGCCACCAAGACCAATCAAATTCACCAAACCATTAAAGGCTAAGAAGAAAAATAGCAGGCCAATATAATTGAAAGCTGATAAAGGTACTCGTTCTGGATACAGAAGACCAGCGCCAATAATAGCAAAGATAATCGGAACCAAGAATCGATCAAAGCCAAAAACAAGAGCCATGCCATTGTCTACAAAATCACCAGCAGCTCCGGCCAGGTTAAGTAAAGATAAGGCCAAGATTGCCCCAACAGCAAAAAACAACACCGCAATAATGCCGATCTTTGTTTCTGGATCTAAGTCCAAAAACGGTTCTCTGGTTCTGCTTTTGCGGCGCTTTTTCCTCCGCTTATACTTTCGTGCCATATCAGGGGCTATTTTAACATTTTATGCTTAATTAGGATAGTGGATGGCTTGACAGGTCTGCTTAAACGTGGTAGGTTGGCTAGTCATTTGGAGGCGATTGTGATTATCATTCGATTAGTTAGTGGCCCAAAGAAAGGTGAGCGCGTAGCATTTCGAATTCCCACCGCGCAAGATGCTTTTTCCCTTAAGAGAGGGCGCATTCAGATCGGGTTTAACTTGATTACCTTTTTACGAGAAGGCTGTGATTGGGTGGTCGAGTCCTGTACTGGCAAGGGGGAAGAAGCCATAGTAGAATTGGCTCTTTGGACTCATTTAGAGGATCAGGTTCGACATGAATACAACAACGATCCGCTAAGAAGACTACATGGTTCGCCACTCGATGGTTGGGTGGTGGTCTATGGTTGACGTGGGGGTGAACGGCTGTTCACCTCTTTTTTGTTAGGGGCTTGTCACGTCGTTTGCAGACTACGTGGCTTGACAAGTTATTTAGGCCATGTTACATTGTGTATAGGGTACACTAAGTCAGATTGACAAATTGGCTAATATGTCGCCAAAAAGAGATAAACTAGACATAAATCAAAAGATTGAAACTGCTGTGGATAACTGCATCTTCACTATTAAAGATGGTCAGTTGTCTGTTTTATTGATCCAGATGAAGAAAAAGCCTTATGAAGGTATTTGGGCTTTGCCTGGTGGTTTGGTTCGAAACAAAGAGCAACTTGACCAGGCGGCAAAGCGAATTTTAAAAGATCAGACCGGTGTATCTAATGTTTATCTCGAACAACTGTACACGTTTGGTGATCTTGGGCGTGATCCTTTTGGTCGAGTTATTTCCGTGGCCTATTTCAGTTTGATACCATCACGCGGAATTGAGCTGGAGACAACCGGAAAGTATTCTGATGTTCAGTGGTGGCCGGTTGGCAAGTTACCTAAACAAATGGCCTATGATCATAAAAAGATTTTAAAGTATGCTAAACAGCGTTTAGAGTGGAAGGTTGAGTATTCGAATGTTGTGTGGTCTTTATTGCCAAACCAGTTTACTTTGACTGAAATGCAGAAAGTATACGAAGCTATTCTTGGGCGTGAAATTGATAAGCGTAATTTTAGAAAGAAGATACAAAGCCTGGGATTGATTAAGTCTGTTGGGAAACAGGCTATGCGCGGGGCACACCGCCCAGCCATGCTATATTCTTTTAAAGAAAAAGCACCTAAGATAGTTCAGGTTTTAAAAGGCTAAGATTTGTATTTTTATATAAAATACTTAGTGTAAACTTGACACTAAAAACAAGGTGTGTTAAAACTAGAGTAGGGAGGTGTTGCACAAGTGACACCAATTAATAACGCAAGTACTTAGTGTATATATAACACTTAAGATGTACCCAAATGTTGGGGGATTGCGTCCCCCACCATCTGGGCATATCGCCAGCAGGGCAGACAAGGCCCCTAAAACGAATGCCTGGTTTATATAGCAAATACTTAGTGTAAGTATTACACCATTGAACCTTACAACCAAAGACGAAAGGGAAAAACATGACTGGTTTGTTTGAACTAGCTGGAGGAACCGTGATCGGTAAAGATCATCGAATCTCTGGTAAGGCAAATCAAGACGCTTTTCGCCGCTTCAGCTCTGATGAGCTGACCGTCGCGGTTGTCTGCGACGGATGTAGCGAAGGCAAACATAGTGAGGTCGGTTCACAGATCGCAACCCGATTGATCGTGGAAACGATCTGCCGACTTTACCCGCGCTACCTGTTCCGCTTTTCCATGCCTGATGCCATGGGTTCCTACCCGTTCTGGCGTCGGGTACGTCAAGACGTAACAGCTGAGATTCGTTCTTTGGCCAACAAGATGGGCCCTAGCCTTTCTCAGGTGATCAATGAATATTTCTTGTTCACTGTGGTCGGAGTAATGGTCACTCCTTTCGAGACAGTAGTTTTCAGCCTTGGTGATGGGGTGTTCGTCCTTAACGGAGAAGTCACTCGACTTGGTCCGTTCGAAGGCAACCGCCCACCGTATCTCGGATACGGCATCACTGGTTCCAAGCTGACTGATGAACGTCCAGAATTGCTTGAGTTCACTTTGCAAAGAATCATTCCGACCAGCGAAGTTGGTTCGGTCTTGATTGGAAGTGACGGAGTAGAGGATTTGCTCAGAGTGGCTTCACAAGCCATGCCAGGCAAGTCCGAGCTGGTCGGTTCAATCGATCAGTTCTGGATCAATGATCGCTACTTCACCAACCCGGACAATATTCGCCGACGCCTAGCTCTGATCAACCGCGAAATCACAAAAGCGGATTGGCCCGAACGACGGCTACGCAAATTCAAAGGACTGCTACCAGACGATACAACGCTGGTGGTGGTTCGCCGGAAGGTGACGTCATGAAAGACGTGTATGTAAATGGCAAGCGGACTCGTTACGACCCAAGTCGGTCAATCGGCAAGGGGGGTGAGGCTGACGTTTACGAAATAGACGGAAACCTGGCTCTGAAGCTGTTCAAGCCATCGAGTCATCCTGACTTGGTTGGCCAGCCTGAGGAGCAGGCCAAGGCTCGCGCCCGGATTGCTGAGCATCAAAACAAGCTGCCGGCATTTCCAGATGAGCTGCCTGAACGAGTGATCGTGCCCAAAGACGTAGCCACAACTCGTGGTGGTAAGAAAATCGTTGGTTACACCATGGCTCATCTGCGTGGGGCTGAGGAACTGTTCAGTTTTGCCCAGAAGGCATTCCGTGAAGGGGTCATCCCTGCCGCGGACGTGGTCAAAATCTTTCAGAGTCTGTACGGCACTGTGGACGCCCTGCATCAGAAGCAGGTCATCATCGGTGACTTCAATGACTTGAACGTGTTGGTTAAAGACCTGGTGGCTCACCTGATCGACTCGGATAGTTTCCAGTTTGGTAGCTTTCTTAGTCACGCTTACACCCAGGACTTCCTGGACCCGCTGTTGGCAAAGCCGGACCCAGCTTCAGGAAAAAGCTCACCGGTGCTGGCTCGGCCCTACGTGGCTGACTCAGACTGGTACGCCTTTGCTGTGATGCTCATGCGTTGCCTGCTCTACGTTGGTCCTTACGGCGGGGTCTACCGGCCCAAGGACAAGAGTAAGCGCATGCCTGAACCTGCTCGCGCTCTGCATCGAATCACTGTGTTCGACTCAGAGGTGCGCTACCCCAAGCCTGCAATTCCTTACGGAGTTTTGCCAGACGACCTGCTTCATCATTTCCACCAGCTGTTTATCAAAGACGAGCGCGGACAGTTTCCGCAGCGTTTGATCAACAGCCTGCATTTTACTGAATGCAGCCAGTGTGGAACTGAGCATGCTCGTGGTGTTTGCCCGGTCTGCAATGAAGTGGCTCCGGCCCGCGTGGTCGAAACCACAGTCGTTCGTGGCCAGGTTACCGCAACCCGCTTCTTTGTCACTCGTGGCCAGATCTTGCACTCAACTGTGCAGGACGGTCAGCTGCGTTTTCTCTACCACGAGGACGGGCAGTTCAAGCGCGAAGACAAATCAAGTGTTGGTCCTGGCAAGTTGGATCCGCGTATGCGTTATCGTTTGCAAAAGCAGACAACGCTACTTGGCAAGACTAGTCGGATGATCGATTTTACTCCAGGTAAAGCACCTGAAGTAACCACGGTCGACAACTACGGTCCATTGCCTATCTTCGATAGCAATAGCTCGCATCGCTACTTCGTAGCAAACGGCCAGCTTAAGCGCGATGGCCGTTTCGGGCCAGAGCATATCGGAGACGTTCTCAAAGGTCAGACAGTGTTCTGGGTAGGACCGAAGTTCGGCTTCGGCTTTTACCGAGCAGGTGAACTGACTGTGTCATTCGTCTTCGACGCCAAGCGCGCCGGAATCAACGACAAGGTCAAGTTGCCACCGTTTTCCGGTCAAGTGGTTGATGCCACTTGTGCCTTTTCAGATAAGGCCTGTTGGTTCTTCCTTTCCCTGAAGCAGGGAGGTCAGATTATCAACCGGTGTTATCTGATCCGTCCTGACGGGAGCGTCACAGCTAGTGCGGAAGCATTGGTTGGTGATGATTCTTGGTTGGGCACGGTGCGTGGGAAGTGTGCCGCTGGCCATTTCCTACTTGCCGCAACAGATGAAGGGATCGTCCGAGTGGAAGCTGATGGTGACCGTTTGGTCCAGACCAAGGCTTTCCCGGACACAGAACCCTTTGTCGACTCAAGTGTGGCTTTGCATGTTGGTCATCACGGTTTGTACGTGGTCGGTCGACGTGAGATCCGCATTTTGAAGATTCGCTAGAACCCAAATGTCCAGAAAATGAAAGGGATCTAAAATGGACATCCACACCTACGCCCGAAACCTGCGCAGTGGCGCCAAGCCCAGTGCACCCGTGACCGAACTCTGTGGCCGCATCATCCGCGGCACCAAGCCCGAGGACTTCCGAACCCTGACCGATGACCCGACGCGCAAGCTGGTCATGCTCATGGGCAGCGATGGCCTTGCCAAGCTGCTCGGCAAGAACGGCTACGACATGCTGGTCGAGATCGGCTACGAGCCGGAGTACATCAAGCACAAGGTCGGCCAGGGCAACCAGTTCAAGCTGGTCGTCTTCGGTGAGGGTGGCGCAGCCAAGCTGGCCACCTGGGACAACATGGCCGAGGTCGTTGGCGCGACCTACCCGGACGTGGCTCACATGATCCGGGCCAAGCTGAGCGAGCTCAAGAGGACCGACTTCGACGAGATCGAACGTCGTGCCGGATTCGACTTCAGCGAAGTGGACAAGCTCGGTTCGAGCGATCCCCGCTTCATGACCCACGAGCGTTTCCGCGATTCTCGCGGCACGCTGGTCGACGTACGGGCCTTCCTGTACTTCAGTGTGCACCTGCGCGAGCTCTACAGCGGTGACGGTTACACCTACACCGCTGACGGTCGTCGGGGCCTGATGGAGTACATCGTTCCGAACAAGCCGCTGGCCCAGCTGGGTCAGCACGAGGTGGTTGACATCGACGTGCGTCTGCCCAAGGTGCCTTCGAAAAGCACCAGTCGGATCATCACCCTGCCCCTGCCGGATCACTACGATCCGCTGCAGGCCACGGACCACACCTACGCTCCCAACATCGGTGAGCTGATGACTGCGGCCGAGGCCTTCCGCAAGGGGCACGGTTTCAAGCTGGTCGGCGCTGATCGGCGTCGGGTCCACCTGCTGGTCATCGATGACCAGGGTGACTTCTCCTTCCCGCAGGGCTCGCTCTACGTCGGCGGTCGTTCCGGCACTGGTGCCATGGACGATCATCGTCGGCTGGTCGAGTTCATCTACCGTTACCTGGCGCTGATCTCCGAGATCACCTGCACCATGGACTCGCACATCCCGTTCCAGGTCTTCTTCAACAGTGCTCACCTCAAGGCGGATGGAACCCATCCGGCCGAGAACACGGTGATCATGGCTGATGAGTACCGCAACGGGGTCTACCGGCCCAACCCGGCCATGGCCAAGCAGATCGGAGTCGATCCGGTCTGGCTCGGTCGCCAGTTCACGCACTACTGCAACGAGCTGGAAAAGGCTGGCAAGCCGCCTCTGTACCTGTGGCCTTACCACTGCCTGATCGGCACGGCTGGCCATCGTCTGGCCGGTGTGGTCGATGCGGCTCGCCTGTTCCACGCTTTCGCTCGCGGAGCCAAGAACATCCCTGAGATCAAGGGTGGCAATCCGCTGACCGAGCACTACTCGATCTTCAGCCCGGAGGTGACCACTCTGTTCACTGGGGATCCCATCCCTGGCGCGCAGAAGAACGCCAAGCTGCTCAAGAAGCTGATGGCCGGTGACGTGGTCATCATCGCTGGGCAGGCCTCGAGCCACTGCGTGCGCACGAGCATCGAGGACTTCCTGAGCGAGATCATGGCTCAGGATCCGGAGCTGGTCCGCAAGGTCTACATCCTGCGCGACTGCACTTCGGCTGTGGTCGTTCCCGGCATCGTTGACTTCACTGACGATGCTGATGCGGCCTTCGCCAAGTTCGCTGCCGCGGGCATGCACGTGGTCGACTCGACCACGCCGATCGAGGACTGGCCCGAGATCAACCTGTAGAAGTGACGAGTGCTGGTTCCGGGTCTTCGGGCCCGGGACCTAACTCGGACAAGCAACCGAAAGGGAAACCAAAATGAGTGATACCACCAACGTCAACGAACTCCTGACCGCCGCTGCGGAAGAGGGAGTGATTTCCCCGGCCTCGATGCTCGCCCTGGACTTGGACGACATCGGTGCTGAGATCGAAGCCGGTCTCGGGGTGAACATCGACGATGTCAACGCCAGCGAGGTGCTGCTCGTCACCATGATGCCCGACGACTCCGGGTCGATCCGCTTTGCCGGTAACACCCAGATCCTGCGTGACGGTCACAATCTGGTCGTCGAGGAAGTCCTCGACGGTTCCAAGCAGCGTCAGGGCGTGCTCTTGCACACCCGCTACCTGAACGGTCACGTCCTCAACGCCTACTGTGCGATCGAGGATGCCAAGCGCATGGACTCGAGCAACTACAACCCGAACCAGGGGACCCCGCTCTACGACCAGACCGCGGTCATCCTGGCCACGGTCCTGGCCAAGGCTCAGGAGTTCGCTGAGAACGGCGTGCCCTGTCGGACGATCACTTTGATCATCAGCGACGGGGAGGACGAGCATTCGATGCGTCACGACGCGGCGAGCATCGCCCCGCTGGTCAACGACATGCTCATGGCAGAAACGCACATCGTTGCTGCCATGGGTATCGGTGACAACAAGACCCTGTTCCGCCAGGTCTTCGCGGACATGGGGATCCCGGACGAGTGGATCCTGACCCCGGGGAACACCCCGGCCGAGATCCGCCAGGCCTTTGCCCTGTTCTCCCGTTCTTCGGTGCGGGCCAGCCAGGGTGCGGCCAGCTTCAGCCAGACCGCGATGGGCGGATTTGGCGACTAGGAGAATTTCTCCAAACCAACCCTTTCGCACACGTAATTTTAGCCCGGAGGTGCTAAAATAAGCGTGTTCTTCTCAGGGGGTAGGTCGTCATCGTGCGGCCTGCCCCCTCTGCTTATTTAGGGGTTGACAATCCTGCTCAAATAAGCTAAAGTTCGATCTTCTGTTTTATCAGAAAAAAAGTACATTCCAGTTTAAGAAAGGATAGGTAATGCGACCGCAAGAATATGTTGCTGCCTTACGTGATGGTCATACCAGCTCAGGATTGTTGGATGGTCTATACGGACGTTTCCTGCATGGCCCAGCTGGTGCAGACTTCCGCCGGCTTTCTGGAAAAAAAGATCGAAGGTTTGTCATGGTCTTTGGTCCAGATGGTTTGCACAGGTTACTTCAAGATGGGGCGACTCAGATGCAGTTGTTGCTTGGACATGAGCCAGCCTACCTGCGTCGGCTGATCGATGAAGGACAGCAGTTTCGTTTAGTCGTTTTTCGACCAGGTGATCCGTTGCCCCAAGCCAACTGGGATGGGGTGGAAAGGGTTGTCAGACTGGCCTACCCGGACATGGTTCATCGAGTCGGTTTTCATCGGCAAACCCTTGAGGAAACACTTCTGGCCGAGTTCGAACGACAGCTAGGGTACACTTTTGCTGAAGTCGATCGTGCTGGACCCGAAGATCCACGCTATATGACCCACAAACGTTTTCGCAGAATTCCTGATACAGCTGCGAACACGAGGGCGTTTCTCTACTTTTCAATGCGTTTGCTTGAGCTTTACCAAGGCGATGGGTTCACCCGAACCCATACTGGTGAGCAGGGTGTACGTGAATTCTTTTTCCCAAACATGGCCTTGGCCAAACTCGGTGAGTACGCAGTATGCGACCTTACCGTAACCGCGCCGTAACGAAAGGACAAGGTAGAATAATGACAACCCAGGACACTAGAGGAGTGTTGGCCGACTTGATCAGTTCAATGCCTGAGGCCGATTTCCAAGATCTGGTTCTTGGTGCACTCGGGCATGTCACGCCGATTGGGCTAACCAAGCTTGAGATCGGCGAAGATGATGCTGTCGGTCTAGTCATCATCGACGAGGTCGATGGCTTCTGCAAACCTCGAGCCGGCAACCTGGCTCCGAAAGAGCCCAACGCTGGTGTCGAGCGAATGATCGACGAGACAGACAAGCTAGCTCATGAGTTCGACGAGCGTCGGCGACCGATCTTGGTCTTGCGTGACGAGCACGTCGATGACGAGTGGCCCTACCCCAAGCACTGCGTCCGTGGTTCTGGTGAGGAGCGTCTGGTCGAAAAGCTGCGTTGGCTCGAGCGAACAGCCTGCTGCACGATCATCCCCAAGGACTGCAACAATGGCTGGGTTGGTGCTCAGCTTCCTGACGGTCGCAACCAGATCGCCGAGTGGGTCAACCGCTACCGGCTGACCAAGCTGGTTGTCGTCGGGATTTGTGGTGACATCTGCACTCTCGACTTTGTCACCACCGGCTTGTCCTTCCGGAACATGTCTATTGGTGACGGGACCCTGATGCCGACACTGCAGACGATCGACGTCTTCGTGCCCGGTGTGACCTCTTACGAGATGCCTCGTGATGTGGTCGAAGCCGAGGGTCTGCCGCCGAGTGCGATCCATCCGCAGGAGATTACCAACTACATGGGGATCTACCTGATGGCCAATCGTGGTGCCGGAACGATCGGTGAGATCGTCTGGCTCGATGATTCGCACGGCACAGCTGCGCAGTAGTCCTTTCACTTTTTCCAGGCTCGGGGGCTGAACAAGCCCCCACCTGGAAATTTTAGTAGCTTGCAGATAGAAGTAGAGAGTAGACAGTAGAAGGTAGAAAGAAACAAATTTAGTTCCTTTCTACTCTCTACCTTCTACTTTCTACCTCATCTTCAGACTACTGATCTTGAGAATCCTCAAGGTCTCAAAGAACCTTCAAATACACTTAGGGAGAAAACATGAGTGACAAGAAAAAATTGATCACTTTTGGAACCAGTGGTGATCCTTATGGTAATCATCATGACCAGCTGCGACAGATTGTCAGTCAGCATGGTCGGGTTGTGGTCATTCCTTGTGGACCTCGCCCGGATAAGATGACCGTCAATGACACACTGCCGGTTCACCGGGCGGCTATCGCTGACATGGCGCTGGCCGGGATTCCCGGGGTTGAAGTAGCCCTGTTCGATCTGGAGAATGGAACGTTCACTCCGACCCACGTGCTCGACCAGATGTATCGTGATCAAACTGGGCTGGATATCTGGCACTTCGTTGGAGGTGATCAGATCGCGGGTGGCCAGCACGGCAAGGCCAAGATCCAGACAGGATGGGCTCGTGGAATGCAGGACTGGAACGAGTTGCAGTTCATCGTCACACCACGACCTGATATTCCGTTCGATCCGGCTGATCTGCCACCGCGGCACATCCTGCTCGAAGGAACGAACATTCCTGGTTCGAGTACCGATATCCGGCACCTGGTCTACGACCGTCAGCCGATCGACCACCTGGTCCGTCCTCGTGTAGCAGACTACATCGATCGTCATGGTCTGTACCGCAATACCAATCCGTTTGCTGTGCCCAAGATGATCATGCCTGGTCCGATCCGTCCGTTCCTGTACTTCGACCCAAAGAAAGAGAAGTCCCAGGTCGCGGTGAGGAAACTGCGTCAGCAATTCGATGTGGTTCAGACCCCAGAGGAGGCGACCTGCGTTTTCATCATTGGTGGTGACGGCACGGCCATTTGGGCCTTCAAGGACCTTTGGCAGTATCGGCTGCCTTTCGTGCCAATCAACGCTGGCACGCGGGGTAACCTGCTCAATCACGTTGATTTGCCTTTGGATGAGAGCTTCTTCACTGACAAAGAGCGGCCGATGGATTGCTATCATCTGCCCATGCTCTGGTGGGAAGTCGAGGATATCGATGGCCGTATCGAGCGTGGTCTGAACTTCAACAACGTCTGGATCGAGCGTCAGCTTCCCGCAGCTCTCTGGCTCGACGTTTATACTGGTGATGGCAAGACCGATGAGTTGGGAGTCTGGGAATCCAGTACGATGAGTAGCGGATACTTGGTCACGACCGCAGCCGGAGCCACTGGCCGCGCTCTTTCCATGCATGTAAGTCCACCCCCGCTCTACTCCAAGGAGTTGATTCTCATCGGTGATGAGGTGCGTGAGCCTGGTGACATCAGGCCGCAGCCCTTCCCGCCAGATACCGTGTTCGAGTTCGTCAACACGGATCCGAGGGGAAGGCCGGCTCGGGTGGAAGCGCGAGGCGACAACACCTTCATCGAGAATGTGGTTCGTTTGCGGGTTCGGGCCAGCCGGATCGCGGCTGTCGAATCTGTCTACTTCCCAGGTCAGGGCATCGAAGAGAATCGCAGTCAGCTGCTGCGACCCTGGCGTCGGCGTTAGTCTCCCTTGGCTCGGGGCTTGTTCGCGCAAGCCCCAACCAATTTTAATTCTAGAGATTTGGGAGTTAGTAGAGAGTAGATAGTAGAAGGTAGAAAGAAATAAATTTGATTCCTTTCTACTCTCTACCTTCTACTTTCTACCACTAGCTCTTAATTCTCTCGCCTGGAACGAAAGTTCAAGGCGCAAGTTCATTACATTCTTTTTGGAAAGGAAACGACAAAATGACCCCGTTTCATTTGCGGCGTCGAATACGTCGTCGTTTGAAAGTGCTGCGTGATCGCATGTTCAGTCGTGATGGTTGGCGTGTGGTTTACCAGGGATTCTTGCGAGTTGCCAAACAGGACCGGATCGAAGTGGTCCACGCCACCAACTCGGTTGGCATCCTGTTCTGGATCCGCGAGACTGATGAGATCGTTCTGACTCGTCAGCCGCGCAAGGCCATGATCGTTGTGGGCAACCCGGAAGGGTTGTTCCTCGAGGTTCCAGCTGGACGTTTCGATGTCAAGTTAGGGGTGGTTGGGCTGGTGGTCAAAGAAGGTCACGAAGAGGTCGGAGCTACTTTCGATGAGTGTGACGTGGTCATACTCAACGATGGCGAGCCTTTGGCCTTGTCGCCTGGTGTACTGACCGAACGGATGTATCTGACCGTGGTTGAGCTGCGGCAAGATCAGCTGGAAGCTGGCGACCGAATTTTCGGTAATCCCGGAGAAGGAGAACGTATCACTCGTTTGCGGGTGTCTGCGGACGAGTTCATCAACATGATCCACGAGGACATGAAAACATGGGCCTTGGCGCAGTGGTTTGCACGCCACCGGCTCGAAACGAAAGGGACCTGACAATGGAAACCTCATGGATGCTCATGATCGCTGAGCTGTGGACCTGGTTCTACACGGCCAAGGCTGCGAGACGCTCCAACGGCTGGATCATCAACACCCCGATGGACATCGATTTCTACAAGCTGACCATGCTTCAGGTGGTCTGGCGTCACTTCTGGGATGTCTTCATCAAGTACGACTTCACCAACCGCAAGGCGATCATCATCCCTGACGTGATCAGTCTGAACGAACTACGTCGTCAGCTCGATCACGTCAAAGGCCTGCGTTTCAAGCGCGCGGAGATCAAGTATCTGAGTAGTCTGATGCTGCCGGTGGTGAATAAGCCGGTGTTCAAGGGAGATTTCCTGGGTTGGCTGCTCAACGGCTGGTATCTGGTCGATTACGTTTTGAAGAGGAATCCGGAGACCGGGAAGATGGAGCTCAGCTTCGAAGGGCGTTGGGTTTACGTCATGCTCTGGGAAACCATGGCCTTGACCGTGGTCAGCGAACTTTTCTACCGAGCGATGATGGCCAAGATGACCAGGACCGAGCAGACCAAGCTCCTGACCGTGGCTTTCTCCAAGTTGTTGGTCAAGGTAGCTATGCTTCGTCAGCACCCGTTGGTCCAGGGGATCATCGACTTTGGTACCCGCCGGCGTTTCGCTGGTTGGTGGCAGGAGCTGGTCGTCCGAGTGATGAACGTGGCTCTGCTACCTGGGCAGTTCGTTGGCACAAGCAACGTCAAGCTGGCCATGAAGCTGAAGATCGACCCCAGGGGAACCATGGCTCACGAGCTGTTCATGGTTCTGGCTGCGCTCTATGGCCCACGTAAGGCCATGCTCATGGTGATCAAGGTCTGGGAAGAGGAATACGAGGGTGACCTGACCGTCTTCCTCCCGGACACCTGGGGCACGGACTACGCCTTCCAGGTGATGAAGGAAGAGCTAACTCCGGAGCAGATCGGTCGCTGGGCCGGTATGCGCGGCGATTCCGGTCCGATGACCGAGGAAGGTGACCGGACTGTGGCTTTCTACGAGAGCTTGGGTCTGGACCCTAGGAATCATGTCTTTGCCCCGAGCGATGGGCTGGACGTGCAGCCGATCATTGACCTGGCCTACTACTTCCAGGACCGGATCCAGACCGGCTATGGCTGGGGGACCATGCTCACCTGTGACATGGGTCTGCCCACGCTGTCGATCGTGATCAAGGCGGTCCAGGCCTGGTGGGAGGGGTCGGATGAGCGACACGGTACCTGCAAGATCAGCAACAACCTGGAAAAGGCCATCGGTCATCCCGATGATGTTGCCTGGTACAAGCAGGAGTGTGGCTACACCGGCGACTTTGCCGAGGCCTGCCAGGTCTGACCTTTCCAACTACTGGTGAACGAGTTCGCTCGTTCACCCTTTTCTTGAGTCGCTGAGCAAACACTTGGCGATTAAAGCGAAGAACCTTCAAACACAAAGGAACTGTACGATGTTACAGACATTACAACAGGCAAGACGATGGTTGCGCTGGCAGCGCTGGTTGGCTGCTGGACATGTTGGTGACGGATTAACCTCTATGCTACAAATGCACATGCCTCTTCATATCATGTTGGGGCGGCATGGTCAGGCCTACTCCAATTTGGTTCATGATTTGGCTCGAGCTGGTGATGAATCGGTTTGGGAGACTCCGGGTTTCCGGGAGCTGCCCAATGCTGATGTTCGCTTGACCGAAGACGGTCGTTGGCACGCAACTGCTATGGGACAATGGAAGGCCGAGAACGTGCCTTTCAGTGTTGATCAGATGACCGACCCACGTCAGATTGGCCGTTTGGTTCGGGTCCGCTTCCCGTACACCGACACGGAAATTTGGCATCCGGTACCTCGACTAGGTCTGTATGCGGCCACTCATGCTCGAGCCACGGAAACAGCTGGCTTGGACGGTCAGGCCTGGGGAGTTGATGGAGAACTCTGGAAGCTGCGCTACTACTTGCGCGAGCGTTCCTGGGGTGATCTGGATGGCATTTCCTACGAGGAGATGGAGCGACGTTCCGATTTCTTGGCTCGGCGCAAGGTCGACCCTTTCCATGCATCGCCTCCGGGCGGTGAGTCGATTGATCGGCGGACTGCCAGTGCCACGTCCAAGTGGTTCCCGGCTCTGCGTCTCTACTACAGCCGTGGTCTGGTCTTTGCAGCCATGCACGGTGAGCTGATGAACGGTCTGGCGGTTGATATCGAACGAATGCCACTGGCCGAGTTCAAGCGCCGGCACCTTTCCAAGGATCCACACGACAAGATTAACAACGGTCAGCTGGTCTGGTATTCTCGGGTCAATCCATTTACTGGCGAGGTCTATCCGGACTATCGCTGGAAACTGTCGGTTTGCCCGAATGACATGGCCCGTTCCCGGAACGAATGGGAACAGATCGTTCGACCGCGTTACAGCAGCCAAGAGCTGCTCGACTTGGTCGATCGTCATTCTCCGCAAACCCTGGAGATCGAGGGGTAGAAAATGGGTGACGGAATTCAAAGAGCGCTTTCGCTTTCGATTCAGACGAGCACGAACACTCGCTGCAACATGGGTTGCCGCTTCTGCATCTCGCGGATCACTCAAGGCAACCGAAGTCAGCAGCAGGATCCGGCACAGATTCGATATTGTCAGATGGGTCGTGTGCGAGTTGGTCTGCAGTACGCCGATCGGTTGGGGGCGACACACGCCATTCTGACCGGAAAGGCTGATCCGCTTCAAGAGCATCCGGAATATTTACGGATGCTGGTTGAGCAGAGCCGGCGATATCTGCCATGTGTGGACATGCACACCAACGGATTACTGTTGCAGCCTGATCAAGATCGAGAAGGTCTCCTGAAGGCTTTGGCCAGAGGGGGTGGTGAGATCGGTGACGGTCTGACCATGGTCACCTTCTCCATTGCTTCGTTCGATCCAGTGGTCAACCAGCGGTTGATGGGCAAAGGGCAGGATCCGGATTTCCTGATCGCCGAAGCCCTCAAATACGAGTTGGCCGTGCGCGCTTCACTGGTGGTCAACCAGCAGGGAGCAGCGGACAACAATGGTATCCTTGACTACGTCATGGAAGCTGGTCGTCGCGGCGTCCACTCTGTGGTTGTGCGCGAGCTCTGGGTGCCTGAGGTCTATGGACCAACTCACCGTGGAGTGTTCGAGTGGAACCATGCCAATTTCGTTGACATCGGGCCGCTTGAGAACAGCTTCATGGCCGCAGCCCAGCGTCGCGAGATTGCCATCCGTCGTCTACCGGATCTGCCTTGGGGAACCAAGGTCTTCGGAGTTGGCGGTGGCCAGTTCACCGACAAACCCGAGCATGAGGTTGACGTGACTTTTGCCATCTGTGACCAGCCCATGGTTGATGGTGTTCTCAAGTCGATCGTGCACATGCCCAACGGTCACGGCTACCCCAGCTGGACCCGCGGCCGCGTGCTTTACTAGTTCCAACACTTGGCGGATGATTAGATCCGATCCGCCCTTTTCTAGAACTTCTTGCCAGCAAGGCAGGAGGTCGTAGAGAAGAACCTTAAATAACTCGCACAGCGAGAAAGGAACAAGATCATGGCATCCTACATGACAGATGACCGTTGTGAACAGGTCATCAACAACGCGGCTCGTTTCGGCTACGACTACATGCGTCAGTGGGGACTGCATCACACGGTTACCGGTTACTCTGGTGGTGCGGACAGCCTTCTGGTTGCTTGTATCAGCATGATCATGGCCGAAATGGCCAAGGCTGATGGATACCCGCTGGTGAACTTCGGTTCGACCATGCCGATCGATTCCACGGCAGCCAGCCTGGAGTTGGGTCACCTGACAGCCTATGTCACTGGTGCCGTCCTGATCGAGAATGATCTGACCGACGTCTTCCGGTTCGCCATGGGCACCCTGGACTGGCACGAGTACTTCGGTGTTGATCCGCAATCCGACGAAGGTCAGATGCTGGGTGACATCGTGGCCGGGAGAATGGGTCAGATGGAGATGCTTGATGAGGATATTCGTCAGGCGCTCGAGACCATGCCCAGTGGGGAACAGGCCCTGAAGGCCTGGGAATGGACCGGGAAAATCGCTCAGGGCAACCTGCGTGCCCGCATTCGCATGGCCTTTGGTCTGTATCACATTGCCATGCGCGTTGGCGGTTTGGTCATGAGCACGGACAACCTGTCCGAATACTTCCTGTCCTTCTGGACCAAGCACGGTGACGTTGGTGATCTGGGTTTGATTCAGTTGATGTTCAAGGGTAGCGAGGTCTACGATCTGCTGCGCTGGTTCAACAAGTACCGGTTCGACAGGAGAATCACCCCGATCATCGAGGCTGAGCCGGATGACGGTCTGGGTATCGCCAATGGTGATGCTGATCAAATCGGGGCCGAATATCCTGACTCTGACATCATCACACGATCCCTGATGCATGATGGGTTCGAGGTGGACGGTGAGATGGCTCAGTTGTTGAGCCTGCCTTCGGTCGATGGTTATCCAGACGAGCTGGTGCTGGCCATTGCCGAGCGCACTCTCAAGGGTAAGCCCAAGCGGGCCGACGTCATCGTGCCCACACGAGCTCAGCTCGGACTGCCGGAGATCATGGATGTTCCGGTGCGCTGAACGATCTAGAACTCAGAAGCGGTAGCAATACCGCTTCTTTTCTTTTTGCTTAATAACCAATGGCCAAATCACAATGATCGAATAACAAAATTTACACTTTTTGATCATTGGAATTTGGTGATTATCTTGTTCATTGATTATTGAGCATTGGTCATTCTTGCTCCAGCACCCCTGGGTTGACAAAATCGTTAAAATAGGGTATTCTAATCAGTCGCGTGTCTGAAAAAGGCACGAATAATAAGCTTATTTCAGCTTAATAATTGAACCCCATGCTGGAGGACGAGAGTGCTTATTTGTACTTATGTATAGATAAGTTTGATCGTGCTCACGATGTAAGATAGGCTCCGGCTTACCCTACACCGATGAGCTAGATTGATGCTGTGATGCTATAGCCCTTTTGGGCGGGCCAATCATAGTCGTTCTCCATCATGGGGTTCATTTTTATTTTCCCGTAGGGAAAATAACCCTCCGAAGCCTTGGCGAAGGAGGGTCATAGATATCCTCTTGAACTTTTTACTAAATATGGTATAAATTGGTCTATCAATAGCCGTTCTTGTGCTGTAAAGAGGAGGGCGATATTGTTAAGCTGGTACCGTAAGCGTATTCCGTTTAGTCGGAAAAATCTCTCTCCTCGCGCTTGCTTGGTATAGGTTTGACTCTTCGTCTATCGCTTTTCCACTTTGCAGCACTGGGACGGGTATTTTTTATCCACACTTAGCCAAACTTGACAACACGTCGTTAAATTGGTATTATCGTCCTGTTTTTGCCCCGTATCCGGCGGAATGGTCAACCGGGCAGAATTCTATGGAAACATAGAAACCACCTAAAAATTAACTAAAATTAGAGGTGGTAGTCTGCCAATCCAGGGTGGCTCTTACTCTTGACTCGTCGGAGCAAGGGCGATCTATACAAAATTTTTTCTAAAATAATATCTCTTTATGTCCTAAAGAGATAGTTTTGTTTTCACTAAATTAACATTAAAAACCTTAAATTAGACACTAAGAAACTATGATATTTAAGAAGCTTCCACCAAAGACATCAGAACGGAAGAGCTTCGGGGCTGCAGAAGATGCCTTAGAGCTACCGGATTTGATTGAGGTGCAGCGCGCTAGCTATGACTGGTTTTTCAAAACCGGTATCCGCGAGCTGTTTGATGAGATCACTCCGATCAAGGATTTCATCGGCCGCGACTTAGAGCTCTTCTTTGAAGATTACTATCTTGATGAGCCTAAGTTCGATGAGTCAACCTCTATGGAGAAAAACGTGACTTTTGAGGCTCCGCTCAGGGTCAAGGCTGTGTTGAAGAACATGCGCACGGGTTCAAACAAGGAACAGGAGATTTATCTAGGAGATCTGCCAATCATGACTCCACGAGGCACCTTCATTATTAATGGTATTGAACGAGTGATTGTTTCTCAGTTGGTTCGGTCAGCTGGTGCTTTCTTTACAGCAGATGTTTATCGTGGCCGTCGTTACTATGGTGCAAAGATTATTCCTACTCGTGGTGCTTGGCTTGAGTTTGAAACTGATCCTAAAGGAGTGATTTGGGTAAAGATTGATCGAAAAAGAAAAGTGGCCGTAACTTCACTGTTGCGTGCTTTTGGTTACAGTTCTGATGAAGAGATTGTTGAATTGTTTAAGGACATTGATGTTCATCCAACAAACAAATACATCGAATCTACACTGAATAAGGACGCGGCTAGTAATGAGGACGAAGGTTTGAAAGAGGTGTACAAACGAATTCGACCAGGTGATTTGGCTACAGCAGAAAACGCGAAGTCTTTGATTCATTCAATGTTTTTCCGTTTTGAACGATATGATCTTGGAAAAGTTGGACGATTTAAATTCAATATGCGTTTTGGTCTTGATACATCTGATGAAGCGGTGTCACCTGATGAGAATCGAATTTTGACCAAAGAAGATTTAGTACAGATTATCCGCGAGATTATTAATTTGAATATTGCTCAGGGCGAGCCAGATGATGTTGATCACTTAGGAAACCGACGTGTCCGTGCTGTTGGTGAATTGATCCAGGGACGCTTCCGAGTTGGGCTAGCTCGAATGGAACGAATTATTAAGGACCGCATGTCAACTCAGGATATTGAGTCACAGACTCCAGGGCGTTTGATCAACGCTCGACCAGTTATTGGTGCGGTTCGTGAGTTTTTCATGAGCTCACAGCTTTCTCAGTTTATGGATCAGACCAACCCGCTGGCTGAGCTGGAACACAAACGCCGTTTGTCAGCAATGGGTCCTGGTGGTTTGAGTCGTGAGCGTGCTGGATTTGAAGTTCGTGATGTGCACTTGACTCACTATGGTCGTATTTGTCCGATTGCTACTCCTGAGGGACCAAACATTGGTTTGGTTGGGCACTTGGCTTCGTTTGCGATCATTAATGAGTACGGATTTATCGAGACGCCATATAGAAAAGTAGTTAAGGAAGATGATGGGCGAGCCAGGGTGACTGAGGAGATCGAATACGTTAATGCTTTTAACGAGGAAAAATCAATTGTTACACCAGCTACGACTAAGATTGATGAACAGGGTTATTTTGTTGATGATTTTGTTGGTGCTCGAAAGCACAGCGAGGCTCAGGTGGTTAAGGCCAGCGAAGTTGAGTACATGGATGTGTCTTCGAAACAGATTGTGTCTATTGGTACGGCTTTAATTCCTTTCCTGGAGCATGATGATGCGACCCGGGCTTTGATGGGAACAAACATGCAACGTCAGGCGGTCCCTTGTATTAAGCCAGATCCACCAACTGTTGGTACTGGAGTTGAGGGCCGAGCGGCTAAGGATTCTGGACACGTTGTTGTTTCTCAGGAAGAA
Organism: uncultured Gammaproteobacteria bacterium; assembly: GCA_964504365.1. Classification (GTDB taxonomy): domain Bacteria; phylum Patescibacteriota; class Patescibacteriia; order UBA9934; family CAZDDW01; genus CAZDDW01. Next base: position 49,735 of record CAZDDW010000006.1, read on the forward strand.
GGAGAAGTGACAGCTCTTGATGGACGTCGTATTGAGATTACTGATAAAAAAGGCAAAGTGCATGAATACCCGATGAAAAAGTTTACTCGCTCAAATGCCTCAACTGGAATTAACCAGCGACCAACAGCTGATGTTGGTCAGAAGGTGAAGGTCGGTGACGTGATTGCTGACGGAGCTTCGGTTAAGGACGGTGAGTTGGCTCTTGGGCAAAATGCACTTGTGGCGTTTATGGCTTGGGACGGTTTCAACTATGAGGATGCGGTGATTATTTCTGAACGTTTGGTACACGATGACCGATACACATCGATTCATATTGAACACTATACAATGGACGTTCGTGATACCAAGCTTGGTCCAGAGCTAGTTACTTCAGATATCCCGAATATTTCAGAAGAGAAGCTGAAGAACTTGGATGCTGAAGGTGTGGTTCGTATTGGTGCTGAGGTCAAGTCTGGTGACATCTTGGTTGGTAAGATTACACCAAAGGGTGAGACGGAATTGTCAGCAGAAGAGAAATTGTTGCGGGCCATCTTTGGTGAGAAAGCACGGGATGTTCGAGATTCATCTTTGTACTTGGAACATGGTGAGCATGGAAAAGTTGTTGACATTAAAGTCTTTAGTCGTGAAGAAGGAGACAAGTTGCCACCAGGCGTTAGTCAGTCAATTCAGATTTCTGTGGCTGATCTACGAAAGGTTCAGGTTGGTGACAAAGTTGCTGGACGTCACGGAAACAAGGGTGTTATTTCAAAGGTTGTTCCAGTTGAGGATATGCCATTCTTGGCAGACGGAACACCACTTGATGTTATCTTGACCCCGCTGGGAGTTGTTTCTCGTATGAACTTGGGGCAGGTGATGGAAGTGCACTTGGGACTTGCAGCCAATGCTTTGGGGTATCGAGTTAAAACACCAGTACTCAACGGAGTAGCCGAGGAAGATATTCGAACTCAGTTACGTGAAGCTGATTTACCAGAAAGCGGACAGGTGACTTTGTATGACGGTCGTACTGGACATCCTTTTGATAATCCTGTGACTGTTGGTTACATGTATGTCTTAAAGTTGTCACACATGGTTGAAGACAAGATTCACCAACGTTCAATTGGTCCTTACTCGCTGATTACTCAGCAGCCGCTTGGTGGTAAGGCACAGTTTGGTGGACAGCGATTTGGAGAAATGGAGGTTTGGGCTTTGGAAGCATACGGTGCAGCCCACACTCTACAAGAAATTTTGACTATTAAGTCAGACGATGTGCCTGGTCGATCAAAAGCTTACGAGTCGATCATTAAGGGTGAACCGATTCGCAAGGTGAACATTCCGGAATCGTTTAACGTGTTAATTAGGGAATTAAAAGGTTTGTGTCTGGATGTTGAGCTTCTCAAAGATGGAGACAAAGTCGAGCTTGGCGATGAAAAGAAACCAAAGAGTAAGAGATAAATATATGATGCAGAAAATGGATACTCTAAAAACCACAGACTTTGACTCAATCCGCTTGCGACTTGCTTCGCCTGAGGCAATGCGTTCTTGGTCATACGGTGAGGTCTTGAAGCCGGAAACTATTAACTATCGTACGCAGAAGCCAGAAAAGTCAGGGTTGTTTGCTGAAGAAATTTTTGGTCCGTCAAAGGACTGGGAGTGTTACTGTGGTAAGTACAAAAAAATTCGCTACAAAGGTTTGATTTGTGACAAGTGTGGCGTTGAGGTGACTCACTCTTTGGTCCGTCGTCAGCGCATGGGACATATTGATTTGTCATGTCCTGCTACACATATCTGGTTCTTGCGTGGTGTTCCATCAAAGGTTGGAACCGTGCTTGATATGTCAGTCCAGACTTTGGAGAAAGTGATTTACTTTGCTGAGTTTATTGTGACCGACGTTGATCAGGATGCTTTGGCTCAGACACAGGAACAAGTGAAACAGGAGTACAAGTCTAAAAAGAAAATGATTGAAGGTGAGTACAAGCGTGACCATGAGCGTGTTAGTGCAAAGTTTTCTGAGGACGCAACAAAGATGACTAAAGAGATTGATCGTTTGAAAGAAACACGTGATAACAAGATGGAAGAATTGGAAGAAGATTTTCTGGCTGTTGATCGTGATCTTAAGGAGATGAAGGTGATGAAGATCATCCCAGAGACTACATACCAGGACTGGTCACTGAAATATGGTCATATATTTGAGGCTGAGATTGGAGCTGAAGCAATTAAGAAATTGCTTTCCCGGATCAATCTTGAGGAATCAATGAATCTACTAAAAGAAGAGTTTGAAAAGGCAACTGGAGCTAAACGTGATCGATTAACTCGACGTTTGAAATTAATGAAGTCTTTGCACTTGAATGATATTCGTCCAGAATGGATGGTTCTTGATGTGATTCCAATCACTCCTCCAGACATGCGCCCTATGGTGCCACTGGATGGTGGGCGGTTTGCTACTTCTGACTTGAATGATCTATATCGTCGAGTGATCAACCGCAACAATCGTTTGAAGCGTTTAAAGGATTTGAATGCTCCAGAAGTTATTGCTAGAAATGAAAAGCGCATGTTGCAGGAAGCGGTTGATGCTTTGATTGATAACTCAGCTCGTCACACTAAAACTGTTATTGCGGCCACTGGAAAGAAACGACAGTTGAAGTCTTTGGCCGACTCACTTAAAGGAAAGCAAGGACGTTTCCGTCAGAACTTGCTTGGAAAACGAATTGATTATTCAGGTCGATCAGTGATCGTTGTTGGTCCTCACTTGAAATTGGATCAGTGTGGTATTCCAAAGAAAATGGCTTTGGAGTTATTCAAGCCGTTTGTTATCGCTAAGCTGATCGAACGTGAGTACGTTCATAACATTCGAAGCGCTAACCGCTTTATTGATTCAGACCGACCAGAAACTTGGGACATCTTAGAAGAAATTACCAAAGATGCCTTTGTCCTATTGAACCGTGCGCCGACTCTTCACCGTTTGGGAATTCAGGCCTTCCGTCCAAGTTTGATTGAGGGTAAAGCCATTCAGTTGCACCCGTTAGTTTGTAGTGCCTTTAACGCTGACTTTGATGGAGACCAGATGGCTGTTCATGTTCCGCTAACCGAAGAAGCTAAGAAGGAAGCTGAGGATATCATGCTTGCTTCAAAGAACCTGCTCAAGCCAGCTCATGGATCTCCAGTAACTTCTCCTGGTATGGATATGGCCTGGGCAACTTACTACATGACGATTACTTTTGAGGAGCCGGATGAGAAAGCCATGCCAACCTTTGCCACGGTCAATGATGCTAAGTATGCTCACCAAATGGGTTACATTACTTTGCGCAACTGGATCAAAGTGCGTACTGCTAAGAACGAGGTGTTAACAACTACTATTGGACGAATTCTTGTTAACGAGCAATTACCAAAACGTATTCCGTTTATGAACCAGGTGCTTGGTAAGAAAGAGTTGGCTAATGTGGTTAAGTTGACTATTGAGTTTGAAGGAAACGAAGTGGCTGCTAAAGTTCTTGATGACTTTAAGGATCTTGGTTTCCGCTACGCTACTTTGTCTGGATATTCTTGGGGAATGGCTAATTTGCCAGAGGTAACTGGAAAAGCTGAACTGATTGAAGAGGGTGAGAAACGAATTCGTGAGGTTGAAAATTATTTTGCTGAAGGACTGCTAACTAAGACAGAGCGACATAATTCAATTGTTAAGATTTGGAATGAGATCAAGGATCGTGTGGCTGATTTGGCTAAAGGTTCTTTGGAGAAGGACGGGCCAGTTAGCTCAATGATTGAGTCTGGTGCTCGTGGATCATGGGGTCAGTTTACACAGATGGTGGGAATGATTGGTTTGAAAGCTAACCCTGCCGGTGAAATTATTGAGCTGCCAGTTAAACGATCGTTTAAAGAAGGTTTGGACGTGTTGGAATTCTTTATCTCAAGTCACGGAGTGCGAAAAGGTCTGACTGATACTGCGCTGCGTACTGCGAACGCTGGATACTTGACTCGACGTTTAGTTGACGTTGCTCAAGATGTAGTTGTTCGTCAGGA
>CAZDDW010000007.1:0-52728 GCA_964504365.1 uncultured Gammaproteobacteria bacterium
GCTAAAGGGCAGCAAGGAACCCCGGGCTTACGCCCGGGGTATTAGCTCTGCTAACAAAAAAAGCCTTGCAGGGCAAGGCTTAGAGTTCTTCGTGTGGCAACACGGTTACCCGTTCCAGGTCAGGTGTATGCTTCCCATTACAGGTAATGAAGAAGCCCCAAGAGTATCCTTTCGGGTCCATACCACGGGACACAAACATCTCTTGACACTCCACTTCCCGTGACGGCTCATCTTCCGAAAGTTCCTCGCCCCAATGAATGATCCAAGGGGCCGGCTGCCTAGCCTCGAACTTGAAGTAGCTGGCAAACGGGAGATGGAAAACCGGATCATGAGTACTGTCTTCGGGATGAGTATCATGAACATATAACACTGATAATCCGTTGACCCTATAGGTCAGACGGTCTGGGCCAGGGATGTTCGTCGGCATGTTGCGTCCATGTTCCTGTTCCCCATGATACATCCGCCAGCTGGTATTTCCTTCAATCACCATCTCCTTGGCTACCAATGGCTGGTTGTCAAGGAACCCGAGGATGAGGGCGTCGCTTGCTTCCTCACCAAGATCCCAGGTAAAGACCACGGATCCGGACTGATCAAGCTTGTGCACGTAACACTGACCCGCTCGATTGACCACCTCAGCAGTATAATAAATACGTGCTCGATCGTAGTTGTAGACCATCACATCCAGGCTATCGTCTTCGGTCGCGTGAGACTGAACCGATTCGTCAGACCCAGCCAGCTGACCAGATTCACTGGAACAGGCACTCAGCCCGACGATGAACAAGAACACGAGACCATATGTGAAAGTGCGCATAACTCCCTCCTTGGAGTTGGTGTTGTCACCTGCCCCAACCCTAACAAAAAAAGCCTTGAAGATCAAGGCTTGCACTATCTTTCATTGACAAGGGCTTGGGTAATTTAGTATATTTTAACCAATATTAATAATAAATTCTTTATGTCAGAATTCTCAGAAGGTGGCGATCAACAAGGTAAAGTTAATCCGGTTGAACGCAAGGGTAAAAAAACATACACATTAAGTGAAATGACTGCTGGACTACAACAAGGCCTCAGATACAAACGGCCTTTTGACGATGGTGATGTTAGTGGAACCGAGTATCTTACACCTCTTAGTCATGGCTCACTCAAACACGAAGTGGTTGGAGATGGTGATGAACAAGGGGGCTGGGGAGGTTCTAGTACAGTGACTTTAAGCACTCTTGGTAATGGTCGGTGGGATAATGAGGGCTGGATACTTGTAGAATAAATAGTCGTAGTCATTAGAATAAAAGATGTAAAAGCGCCCAGACTATCTCTGGGCGCTTTTTATTTTCGAAATTGTATTTGGTTTAATCGAAGTAAGACTATCTTACGGATGTATAACCTCCCTCAACCCCGTTTCTTGAATACACAATCTGCCAAAGCTGGTTTTTGCGAGCACGGAAAGAGCCGGCGCAGCACAACAAATAATATTTCCACATTCTATAAAATCGCTCATCATATTTGTCACGCAACTCCGGCCAGTGCTGCTCAAAATTGGCATACCAAGCCATAAGCGTCTTATCGTAATCCTGCCCAAAGCTGTGCCAGTCCTCTAGCACGAACAGTCCTTCAGCTGCATCAGCCAGCTGCTTTGCCGAAGGCAACATCGAATTCGGAAAAATATATTTCCCAATCCAAGGATCAGTTGTAGTCACAGAACGTGTGCCACCAATCGACTGAAGTAAAAACAAACCATCATCTTTTAAACAACGGTGAGCAACTTTCATGTATGTTTTAAAATTCTTGTATCCAACATGTTCGACCATTCCTAGCGAAATGATATGATCAAACTTTTCATTAAGCTGACGATAATCTTGCAAACGTATCTCAACCGGAAGCCCTTGGCATCTTTCCTGAGCCAATTTACACTGTTCTTTCGAAATCGTCACACCAACAACTTCTGCCCCATATTTTTCCGCAGCAAACTTGGCAAAACTTCCCCAACCACAACCAATGTCCAAGACTCGATCACCTGGCTTCAAACCAGTCTTGCGACAAACCATATCAAGCTTTGCATCTTGTGCCTGATCAAGATTCTCCACATTCTTCCAATACCCACAAGTATAAACCATGTTCTTGTCCAACATCGCACGATACAAGTCATTACCAACATCATAGTGTTGTTCTCCAACCTTGAACGATCGTCGACTTGTCTGGCGATTAGTTAATCGCGAAAGCACAGCGTTTAGAACTGCTGGCAAATGCTTTACACTAATCTTCTTACGTATATCATCACGCAAAATTTTTGTAAACAAAACATCCAGTTCATCGCAATCCCACCATTTATCCATATACGATTCGCCCAACCCAAGCGAACCTTGGCTTAACACCCGCTTATAAAACCGCTCGTCTTTAACATGAATATCCCAAGGCCGATTGCCGTTTATGATAACGTCAAACGAACTTAGTATTTCTTCAGCTGCTTGTTTTGGATTCATGATTAGATTATTTATTTGCTAACCCTCTTTTTATCATTGAGTCAATTTCATCATCTGCATTTATATAATGAATTTTAATGTCTGGATATTCATTGTTAAAAACTCGAAAAACCTCATCTACGAAAGCCTGGCCCACAGATTTGACCCCCTTAAAATCCAGCACGACTGTTTTAAACTTTTCTAGTCCAATTAACAATCGTTTTGCTTGAGATCTTGATACGTGAGGATCGTCTGGATCCGCGCTTAATGCTACTGCTACGATCGTTTTTCCAAACCCGATCTCTTGGTCGGTATATTCGCCAAATACTTCTCCTGGTGATTTCTTTGAATCTAGAGATATCACCATTTCGATAAGAGTACCTTCTCCAAAATTTTCATTTTTTTCAGGCGAAAGAAACCAGTCTTCATTTTCAAATGTGTAGTACATGTCGCTTGAAAAAATTGAAAAACTGTCGAACATTCTGGATGTAAAAAATATCCCTTCTCCGGTATGATTTGCAGGGTCAGTCGTAAATTTACCTTTTGATAAATGAAGAATACTTTCCTTTATGGAATCTAATTTTAGTGCATGTTGAATTTTATTAAATATTCCGACCCCATTATCCATAACCCTGATAACTAAAGTATTATCACTAATTTTTATATCTGTGAAAATTGTGGTTCCTTTTGAATGATCAATTGCATTGTTGAAAATCTCAGTAAAACCATAGGCACTAATTCTATATATATTTTCTGGATAAGATAAAATAAGAGGCTTAACATACTTTGACCAGATTTTATCTTCTTCTAGACCAGATTTTATTTTTTCAATAAATTCAATATGATTTCCTTTGGCAAGAAAATAGCGAGTCCATCTCGTACGACCTGTTCTGATAATATTTCCATTTTCTATTTCTCTTCTTAAATACTGATGAGCTCTTTGTCTTGAAAATCCAAATTTTTCAACCAGAATCGTCGCAATGTCGCCTGGATGATTTTCAACATTGTCTATAATAAATTCTTGTATAACATTGGTTTTTTTCATATATCCATTGTAAACTATTTTAGAATTCTTTGTAAACCCCCAAAATGCTCTTTGTAAACCCCTTATGTAAACCCTTATTTTAGTCAAATCTTCTCTTTTATTGAAATATTATGACTAATTGTATCATATCTAAACTTCTGATAGGATATCTACTATAATAGAGAAAGAGGAACTATATAAATAATTAACTAAAAATTATGTACGAATCACTTGTACCGATTCTGATATTTATCCTGATTGTGGTCTTGGCCAGTATCAAGCAGATCAATCAGTACCAACGCGGAGTCAAGTTCCGCTTAGGTAAATTTGTTGGAATCATGGAACCAGGTTGGCGCTTGGTTATTCCGATTTTTTACTCATACAGAAAAGTTGATATCCGAGTTAAAGCGGTTGATGTTCCTGATCAGGAGGCGATTACTAAGGACAATGTATCCGCTCGCATCAACGCCGTGATCTATTACAAGGTCAAAGACGCTGGCAAAGCAGTGATCGAAGTTGAGAGCTACCGTCACGCGGTTTCGCAACTTGCTCAAACCACAATGCGTAATATCTGTGGTGAGCTTTCACTTGATGAGCTGCTTTCTAACCGTGACCAGGCTGCTAAACGTATTCGCGAAATCGTTGATAATTTGACTGATCCTTGGGGGATCGACGTTGAGAACGTTGAGCTGAAGGACGTTACACTGCCAGAAGAGATGAAGCGAACAATTGCTAAGCAAGCCGAAGCTGAGCGTGAACGCCGAGCTGTTGTGATCAAGGCCGAAGGTGAGGTTGAAGCTTCTGCCAATTTAGCTAAAGCAGCCAACACATTGGCCACAAGTGCCGGAGCATTACACTTACGAACACTGTCCAGTCTAAACGACCTTAGTTCTGACCAATCAAATACGGTTGTCTTTGCTGTGCCGTTGGAGATCCTACGAGCATTTGAAAAAATGGGTGGTAAGGAATAAATAATAAAAACAGACGAAGCACTATGCCTCGTCTGTTTTTTGTTTTACTAATCTATCTTCCCTCCAACTCCAATTATCACTCGTGACCCGATTCCGATTCGCAAATGATAACTACTAAGATCCATATCCAACGAACCGTTTCCATTAATCGTTAACGTGACACTGTCAGCAACAATCACATTCGCAGGTGCAACTTCATCAGAACTAATTGTACAGTCACTGGTCACAGTCCAGTCCCCAGATCCTGGCACTGAACAATCATCCTCGTCATCGTTTTGTATAATCCTTTTATAAAGCGCGGGTTGAGGTTGAGGTTCATACCCATCTTCATAAATAACATACAAGTCATCAATTATAATTATATCTGAGCTCGATCCTGTGGCATTAGAAATGTACATTTCATATTCTTCACCATCAGTTAAATCCACATCACCAATTAAAAGCCACTCATCACAGCGCGCTGTTGAGCTCCAACCCTCCCAAATACCATCAATCGGATTAATATCCCGATCACATGTCCTATCCCCACCAGCAAAATCAAAAGTATCAGAAAGAATCGTGCCACCACCGTTAACCTCGGTTATCTCTATTGGTACTGAGTTGCTTTTAGTTTGTGTACTCCATGGGGCAAACATGTACAGTTGATGGTCACCACTGTTGCTTGCAGTAAAACGAAGTGTTGCAGTTGCTGTAGGATTTGGTGATGAAGTTGTTGACGTGTAGTACAGATCGCTTTCTTCATGACCATCGCCATTCCCTTTGGTGGTTACAGGTACCCATGTCCCTGTATGTGACCACATCGATGAACCCTCATCAATCCAGTGTAACCAATCAAACGCAGGATGACCCTCAATGAATGATTCTGGATCTTGATAATACTGACCAACTTCGTCTTCTGAGCCTGGATCCCAGTGCCCAGCATGATATGGATCAGGATGATCTTCTTCTCGGATCTCAAAGTGCAAATGACAAGCAAAATCTCCACCAACCGCACCAATACTACCAACCTCAACACGATCACCTTCATCATCTTCTAAAGCCACAGGAAAACCTTCTGAAACATCAACCTCATCAGCATGCCCATATTGAGATGTAACATAGTCTGAATCATAGCTCCCGTTGAATGGTGCATAATTATGGGTGATTGTTAATGAGCCCCAACTAGCAACATCAACATCCTGAACACAACCAGCGGCTACAGTATTAAATCCATCATTTGGATTTGTACAAACTTCGATCCAGTTACCGTAATCATCTTGCACATGCTCATGATCGTACGAGTTATTAAAATCAACTCCAGGATGATACCAACTGTAACTACATGAATAATTAACTCCTGGTTCACCTGAACAACCAGCACTTGCTGGATACCCCATAAACAAATCACCATAAGTAATATCAGAGATTGGAAGGGCAAAACCTGAATATGCCGGCGTATCTTCAATAACACAAGTTTGATATACCTCACCTGCTTCTGCATGTGCAGCTGGAATCAATGACATTAACAAAGATTCGTTTTCGTACTTATCAGATGGATTCAATATCTGTTCAAGTATATTCTGCTCCTGTTGATTCAAATAAAAGTAGAAACCTGAGCTTCCAACCAGATCCTGAAACCCGGTAATATCAATTTCACTCTGACGATAAAGCTGTTTATCTTTGATATAACAAGGATTAGTAGAACTACATAACCCTGTATATTGAGCTGTTTCCAAGGCCATGACCTGAAGATCATTTTCAGACATTGCCTGATAGTACAAGGACCAAGCCAAAGCAATTTCCGCTCGGCTACTTTCTGGATATTCAATGGCCAGTTTCCGAGCGTACTGTGCTGCGGTTTCAGGGTGCTTAAATTTTATCGCCGCTCTTGTAGCTTGCTTCAAGGCAGTCTCGCCAACTGTTTTTTTGTTTATTATCTTGCTACCAAATTCAGCCTCTGCTAGTTCATACTCTGCCAAAGCGTTTTCATAGTCCTCGGCCTGAACATGGATATCCCCGTTCCAAACATGCATCAACCCCTCAGACTTTGGTTCTAACTCAATTATATTCTCAATTACACCAAGCGCTGCTGAATAGTTTTTTTCTACCCTATAGCCACGAATCTGCTCAGACATTTCCGCCCAAAATTCTTGATGCGGATCAGATAAGTCTGATCTAACAAAGACAGAGGATTCACTTTCCTGAGCAGCCATATGAATATCAACAGGTTGCAGATTTAACACCGACATCATGCTGATACCAATTGCGATAAGTATAGTATTCATAATAATTTATTTTATATACTTAGCACCCACTTCCAATACAAATCTCTCCATCTGAAGTAATATCGCCTGTTATTTCAATCTCACCATCCTTGTTCACAACAAATGCATCATTCCTGTCCGCATTTGATGTTCCGTTTCCAATAACAAATAATGGCTCAGTATCAACCCAAGCATCGTTCGATCCTTCGGCCTCATTGTATCGACCAACTACAAACGAAGCGTATGATTCAACATCTGTGCTGTACCCAAATCCTGTGGCGTAGTCTGCATCTACGTCAACATTCTTATTAAAGGCTGCTGAGTAATTACCGTTTGCATCATTGCTCCACCCGGCAACAATTGAACCTTGCCCATCAGCACTATTGTACGCACCAAAGCCTGCTGAATAATCACCAGTTACTTCAACATTATCTCCAAGTGAAACAGATGAGACTCCACTAGCTTCAGAACTATACCCAGAAGCAATTGAATAATATCCAATATTGTTTGAGTTCCATTCATCTGCAGCTACATGCCCAGCACGAAATGCTGCCTTTGCTGGATGCCACATCATGCGTGTTCCAGCGTCTTGTGCTGAAATTGAACCGCTTCCTATCGTACCCGTGAATAAAACTCCGTCATTTCCACCAACATGCAGTTCAGCGTCTGGACTTGATACACCGATACCAACATCACCGACATCATAGTAAATATCATCACCATTCACATTCCAGACAGTCGATCCTCCACCACCATCACCAATACAACCATTTACGTCACAGACAGTACCACTAGCAACAATGTTTCCATTAACATCCAGAGCCTCTGCCGGACTAACGTTATTAATTCCGATTCTACCAGTATCCATAACTGTCATTAATTCCACATCATCAGAAGCACGTGAAAAATTATATTGCCAACCAGTACCATCACCAAATTTCAATTGACCTACTTCTGGTGAGCCATCACCAGGTTCTAACGTGTACGAACTGATTGCAAATGTGTCTCCGGAAATTGTCCCTTCAACATCTAGATTATAGTTTGGATTATATGTACCAATACCAACGTTACCTGATGTATCAATAACTAACCTGTCTACCAGAGCGTCGCGATCATATAAGAAGAACTTTCCAAGGTGTTCTACTCCGTCGCCATATGTATCAGTTGAACCAACAAACATGTCCCAACGCCCACCATCTGCTTCGGTATTATCTAAAGTAAGCATTGGTTCTTCTCCATCTTGTTCTATGGTCAAATCTTGCAAAAAGACACTTTCTGCTGCAACAGCCAATCCGTTTCCTTCGCCAACATATACACCCCCAGATCCAACAGCCAATCCGTTTCCAACACTCAAATCATTTCCAACACTCATGTTTTCGCTCACCGTAATACTATTGCTATTTACATCACCGATGTTTGCTGCGTGTACGTCGGCTCCTCCAATATCAAGCACTGTCAGGCTGTCTGAAATAGAATTGGCAACATAAGCATATTTACCCGACACGTGCACATCATAAGCACCATCCATATTGCCATGTGTAAGAGAACCTTCAAACACAGGACTGGTCGGATCTGAAATATCTACAATGGCAAGGCCATCGGATTCATGGCCTGTCACATAAGCATATTTACCCGATACATTAACAGAGTTGGGACTATCCATGTTAATACTATCAGCAACAGTACCTACTAACATTGGGTTAGCTGGATTTGAAATATCAATCACAGACAAACTATCTGTAAAATGACTTGTCACATAAGCATACGTTCCAGAAACATAGACCGAGTTAATACCGTTTAAACTAGAATGCTTTAACGAACCTGCAAGTGTTGGACTAGAAGGATCAGAAATATCTACAACCGCAAGATTATCTGAATAAAAACCTGCAACATATGCATACGTACCAGACACAGTCACTGAACGAGCGCCGTATAGATTAGCGCCGTCTATAAGAGAACCTTCAAGTACTGGATTGGTTGGATCTGAAATATTAATTACTGCAAGACTATTTGAATTTCGACCAACAACATACGCATACATACCTGATACAGAAACCGATCGAGCACTGTCCATTGTGGAACTATCAAGAATCGATCCTTCAAAAATTGGGTTGCTAGGATTTGAAATATTGATTATTGAAAGACCATCTGATTCATAACCAACAACATACGCATACATACCTGATACATCAACTGAAAATGCACCGTTCAAGTTAGGATGAGCTATTATGCCTTCAATCACCGGATTGTTAGGGTCAGCAATATTTATGATATTAAGTCGATCTGAGTTAAACCCTGTAACAAAGGCGTATTGATTTGACACATCAACTGAACAAGCGCCATTCAAACTTGTATTATTAACAAAACCCTCGAGCTCAGGGCTACCAGGGTTATCTACAAGAAGTGTTCCTTCAGTAATGTGCATTTTTTCTTCTGGTTGATCTGTTCCAATACCAAGAAAATTATTTAGACTATCGTACCAGACGCTGGAGTCAATGTACTCCACACCATCCCAATACGGGATATTATTCACAGTGAGCGCTGCGGCTGGGAGGACAAGGATAGTAAAAAAAAGCATGGCCCCTGCCACAGAAATAAGTATTTTTTTCATATATAAAAAATATCTTCTTAAGATTTAAGCCTGTTGGTTAAACATTAATTAGAATAATTACACCCATCATATTACGTATTTAAGCGATGTCAAGAAGGCAGGGCTTTACAACCGGCCCAAAAAATGCCAAACTTAAAAGTCACACTATTTAGACCATATAAGCACAAAAAGAAAATCCAGCACGCGTTCCGTGCTGGTTTTTAGTTGCCGTCCCAATAGACATCGGCAGTAACGTTTCCGGCTCGGCCAATGAAGTGAGCCCGACCGTCGCTGCCGTAGTGAAGCTTGCGGACAGTCTGAAACGGTCCTTTGGTTTTCTCACCCCACTGAACGTGGTACTTACCATTTTCGCGGTAGTAAAAGAGTAGTTTTCCGTGGAAGACTCCCTTGACTACCAACTCTTCGAACGGGCCATGATGTACTTCGCCCCAGTAGACGTGCCAGAGGCGGTCGCTGTCCTGGGCAGTGAAAAGCACGTGGTCTTCGTGGATCGACCTGTCAGTATGGGCGTAGGTGAATGGGCCATATCGCTGTTCATCCCAAACCACATACCAGTCGTTGTTTTCGATAACAACGCGAGGCTCGAACTGTTCAGGTGGCGGCGCGTCGTTGGCTTTGGCAACCATACTGACGCCGATGATGATCAAAAGCAGAATGAACGCAATACCACTAATCAAGGTTGACTTGTTCCAGGTGCGCAAGGTGTCTGTTCTCCTTTAGAGCAAGATGACGACAGCGACAACCATCGCCAACAGGATTCGGTAGAAAACAAATGGCCAGTAGCTAATCCTAGAAACTAAGGCCAATAGGAATTTTATTGCTAAAGCACCGGAAATCATGGCCATGATAAAGCCAGCTAGTAACGGTGCGAATTCGATATTAACAGATCCTGAGGATAAATCAAGTAAAGACTTGGCTCCTGCTGCCCCGATCGCCGGGACACTGAGCAGGAACGACCAGCGAGCTGCAGTTTTTCGATCTATACCTGAGAACAAACCGGCTGTGATTGTGATACCGGATCGCGAGGTTCCCGGGATCAGTGCCAGAATCTGAGCCAGTCCGATCACGATAGCCTGCCACCATTTTATATCCTGTATTTTCCTAGCCGCTTTAGCGGCGTCTCGATTCAAGACGGGGCTAAAGCCCCTGGGAATTCTTTGTGAAACAACATCAGCTGCACCAAGCACGATCGCCCAGAGTACAAGCGAGACCACGACCACGACTGGAGTGCGCAAGGTACCTTCGATAAGATCGCTAGCAAAATATGCAACAGCAAGAACAGGAATTGTAGACACGATCAACATCCAAGCCAAAGATCGCTCAGGAGATGATGTTTTAGAAAAAAAAGCGCGGATTAGTTTTTTAATGTCGCGTCGCAGAACAACCAGCACAGCAACTAAAGTCCCAAGATGTACCACGATATCGAAAGCCAGATCCTGCAACGGCCAACCAAAAAACTCAGGAACTAAAATCAAGTGCCCTGATGAGGACACTGGCAAAAATTCTGTCAGTCCTTGAATGAAGCCTAGGATTATTGCTTGTAGTACTGTCATAGATATTTGGGGACCGACACGCGTAAGCGTGTCATCTTAATCGACCCCGCCATGGCGGGGTCGATCCCGTCAGAGCCGTGATTCAATCCAACTAACAACTATGCCGATCAACTCCGGCTTAGCATGCAACATATCATTTGCATGCCCGATCTTTTTCTCTTCAATCTTTTCTGTCACATCAGGTCGTAGCTCATGCAGTGCCTTTATACCTTCGAATGCACGATGTGTGTCATCGTTACTAGCCACGAGCAAAATCTTCTGGTCATCTGTGATGCGCTTTATCAATTTATCTGTTTTGATTCCATGATAATCCAGAGCCGGTGACAATGACACACCGGTTTTAATTCCTGGCCGATCACCCATAATCTTGATTACTAAATTCGCACCAATCGATCCACCAACCATGATCGTATTTGCATCTGTCGCACCCTGCTCGGCCAACCAAGCCAAACCACTTCGTACATCATGAATCTTTTTTTGTTGTTCCTGACTTGTAAATTGCATGTAATCCAGTGTTCCACCCTCAGTTGATTCACCATGTCCGCGCTCGTCAATCGCCAGCGAAGCAATGTTCTGTCGTGCTAATGCCGAAGCAAGTTCTTTCCAAGTCTCCTTGGTCGCTGGCATCATGTGCAACAACAAAGCAAAAGCCTTTGGCGATTCAACCGCGTAGTAATCTCCAACAATTGTAATTCCATCATCGGTTTTAAAAGATATCTTTTCGGACATAATTGATATTCATTAATCGTTCCTTGTCATATTGAAATTGCAAAGATTCTCCTGGATACAAATTGCCACGAATCGGATCGACTTCGATCACTTCGTTAATTTCGTCTTCGATCAGATTGTCCAGGAAGTTGATTTTCATAAATTCGTAGGGACCGACAAGCGTCAGCTTGTCAATTTGACAGGCTTACGCCTGTCGATCCCTTCATCTATTCTCCATATAAACACGATAACACGGCTTACAGTAAATCTTGCGCTGTGGAAAAGCTAAGTTCTTTGCTACAGTTAGCGCCGTATTACACTTATCACATTTTGTTTCTTCAAACACAGCAATGTTAGCCCGACGAATCATGTTCTGCATACGGTATACAGGATGACAGTTAGGTGGCGCGATATTGAACTTGCGATAATACTCTATCTCAGGTTTTAAGAAGGCAAAACGTCGTCCATGCTCTTCATCCATGATCGGCACACCAACCCAATCTTCCGGATCAAGCTCTTCGGCTGTGTCTGGAATGTCTTTGTTCGATCGGGTTTTTGAAGAATCAATTAAATCTTCACCAATCGCACCCTCAGACTCTGGATCAAAATCTAATGCACCAAGTTTCTTCCCTGTCTCTTTATCAGCCCCAAAGTACAATGCTGCTCCAGACTGTGGAAAATAACACGGTGAATATTTGAGTGGAAAAAACTGACCATACTCCCCCACTTCTAACATCTGTAGTTTGATCTGATCAACTAGTTTCCAATACTCTTCTTCGGAATATTCTTTGTTAAAGATACAAAACTTCTTACGCTGCAAACCAATACAACCAAAACAATTCTCGCAATTATAACAAGCTGTGCAATATTCAAGGTCCTGCGCATTGTTACATGAAAAACAAAAACGACAATTAATTCCCTGACTCATATCAACACAACCATAAGAGTCAGCAACATTGTAAACACTAATACAATAAGCATTGTCGTGTGTATCCTGAGCAACAAAACTACATCGATACAAATCACGGGCCGCTTTTACACACTGATAACAATATTTGCAATTTCGAGTATTAAACAAATACTCTCCAACAGAACCCTCATCATCAAAACTCATCTTCTCAGGCCAAACGCACTCACGCATCATTTGATCAAATTTCTCTTTATATTTTTCAACCTCAGCTCTGGAACGCAAGTTAATTTCTGACATTTTCTCTGCATACTCCTCTTTACTCAACCGCTCGTTCATGAACAAATATTTCTTACGCTTCCAGTTCGTTGCCCCAAAAGACATTTCAATGTCAGAACACAAAAACAGAAAAGCAGAGCTTTGAATGTTGTTACAATCACGAATATAGCGAGAGTTGAAAATACGCGCCGCATCATCAACATTAACAGAACGTTGAGCTGTTTCAACGTTGTGTATCTCTGTTGACTCTTCAACCTTACCAGTCCAAATACAAAAAAACGAATTCTTACACTTGTCATTAAGGACAGTAAAGTAAGAATTAATGTCACCGTATGAATTTAAAGCGATTGAATTTTCTGGCACTTCAGAATTACGGGATGCATTCAACGGCACTTCTAGTTGCAGTTCATGTAACTGATCAAAAAACGGACGACCAGACTCGTACTTACGATTAACTGAAGAAAAATCCTGATTAAACCATTCCTTGTCTGGCAGAACTTTAATCTTGGTTGCCGGATGCACGTAAGTCAAAATCGGCTTCTTATTCGCTGGATGACGCTGCCACCACCACTGGTAACCAATCATGTACCCGGCCATGATCCTGTTCCGTGTCAACGGCGCCAAATCGGTCGCCGGTACCTGCATCTTTTTTAACCAATCAATTTCTTCCTGGTCCAGTTGCCACTTACCATTAGCTAACGGACATGTTCGCTCACCTGGTTTAGTATCAGCAAGCATTTGTTCTAGTCTTTTGTCGAATTGTGGAGTCTTTGACATAGTGAAACTATTGTACCATGTGGGACCGACAAGCGTAAGCTTGTCACCCATTAGTTTCCAAATATTTTAGATAACACTCTCGGCAATAAACTTTTCGATCTGGATATGTAAAGTTCTTGCCGATTCGGATTGCGGAGTCGCACTTCGAACAACTTGCATCTTCGAACACGGCTGTGTTCATTTCTTTCTGAATATCCAACAAGCGCGTAATAAAATGTTTGTTTGGCGGGGCGATTCGTTTTTTATGATACCACTCGATCTCAGGCTTTAAAAACGCAAACTGTCGGTTCTTGTCCGGGTCAAACACTGGCTTCCCTGCCCACTCTTCGGCACCGAAGTCATCTAAAGCGTCCGGAATCTGTTCAACAGTCTTCCCTGTTTCTGGATCAAACTCAGCAAATCCACTGGCCCCGTTCGCATTCGGATCGTATTCATCCACTCCAAGCTGCTTAGCCTCTTTCTCGCCACATCCGAAAAATGCTGGCGCACCTGCTTCGTAAAAATATGATCCAGAAAAATTAGCTGGGAAAAACTCACCGTACTCGCCACGTTCTAACATGGCACACTTTAACTCATCAACACGCTGCCAATACTCTTCTTCAGAATACTCTTTGTTAAAAATATGAAACTTCTTGCGCTGTAGCCCAATGCAACCGAAGCAGAACTCGCAATTAAAACAATTCATGCTGTATTCCATATCCTGACACTGAATCATATTATAAGAGAACTTGATATTCGAACCTTTCATAATACAGGAATTGTAGCACCGACTAGATCCAATGCATGATGAAGAAAAAGCAACATCCTCAGAATTATCAATCGTGTGTGTACAGCAATAAACATTCGGTCCAGAGTTGAGTCCGAAGTATGAGTTCTTCACATCCGTAACATTTGTTAAGTACTCACCAGTTGATCCCTCGGCCTTTTCATTAAAATTCTCTGGCCAAACTGAATCTTTTACCAACTCTTGGAAACGTTGACTGTATTCTTCAAAAACAGAACGCTTACTTAGATCTATCTGAGCCACACGTTCTCGCCACTCATTTTCTGTGAGCTGCTCGTTAAAAAACAAAAACTTTTTATTTCTTTTGTTTGTTGCTCCGAAACAATTTTCGCAACGCCGACAGTCGAATAAAAAACTAGATTGGACACAGTCTCTTGAATGCCGAACTGTGCGGCAGTCATGCAGTCTTTCACTATGCAAAATATCATACGAACCAGTCACGTGGTGACCATAAGCCACTAACATCGAATCTTCACAGCGAAATGCATCAATGCTGAAGAATCCATTCTTCATGCTGCAAGCCATGACAAAATAACTATTCACGTCTCCGAGTGAGGTCAAACAGATAGAATTCTCAGGCTCTTCGATATTACGGCTAGCATTGAATGGAACGTCGAGCTCGAGCTTTCGCAACTGTTCGATAAAAGACTTTGCGGAATCGTACTCGCGACCAAACGAACTGTAATCATTATCAAACCACTCTTTATCTGGAATGGCTTTAATACCACTGTTCGGGTTGTATCCACTGAGCACCGGCTTGTCTGTTTCAGGGTGCTTGTGCCACCACCATTGGAAATTTGTAAAGAAACAGCTCAGGATCTTTAACCTGGTCTCAGGCGATCGACGAGATGGTGGTACGTTGAACTTTTTGTACCAAGAAATTTCCTCATTCGTCATTTCCCATTTTTCATTCGTTAATTCACAATCCCGCTCGCCAGGCTCGAGCACATCCAAGATCTCTTTAATTTTCGCATCGTATTTTGGGGTTTTTGACATATGTTTCGCAAGGGACCGACACCCGTAAGGGTGTCACCCTAATTGACAGGCTTACGCCTGTCGGTCCCCGAATTAACCATTTTGTTCTAAATATTTTAGATAACACTCTCGGCAATATACTCTCCGCTCAGGGAACTTCAGGTTTTTGTAAGTGACAATATCGGCCTGACACGAGTCGCATTTGCAAGATTCTTTAAGTGGTGAATTTGAGTGACGAATCAAATCTGTTAACCGAGAAATAAAATGACGCCGCGGAAACGGCCAACGCTTCTTTTTATAAACTTCAAACTCAGGCTTGATTACAGAATAATCTCGATCAAGCTCAGGATCATGAATTGGTACACCAACAAAACGCTGTGGATCAATCTCTTCAAGGCAATCAGGAATACTTTCAACAGAGACTGATTTTTTCTCAGTATGTTGTGCTGAGAGAACAAGCCCACGACCCGCATCAAGCCTTTTCACTTTCCAATGGTCAAGTTCTTCATCGCTGAAACCAAAATATATTTGACCAAGTGAATATTGAAAGCCGTGCGAAGCAAACTTTGTTGGCCAAAACTCTCCATATATTCCCTCATCAAGCATGCGGCATTTTATCTCATCTAATTTCTGCCAATATTCCTCCTCTGAATACTGCTTGTTAAAAATACAATGCTTGCTTCGCTTTAATCCAAAACAACCAAAACAGTTCTCACAATCAACACAAAAAGCACTGTACTCACAATTAATCATTGCTTCACCTGCCATACAGAATTTATTTTTTGCACTTCTTGATGTACCTGTATTCAGATACGTATCTTTGGCCCAACCAGAACCTGAAACATAAGCACAGTTCTCGTTCTCGAGCCCGAATCTGGATCGGTATATATCTGTACTGCGACGCATCCAATAACAATCTTCACACCTCACACATTCTAAAACACGTTCACCAGAACTATTTTCATTTCTAAAAGAAAAAGTTTCTGGCCAAACCGTTTCTTCTTCTAATAGTTTATGAAATTGCGCACGATACTCCTGAGCAACTGAAAAACATGATAGATCAACTTGCTTGCGACGCTCATGCCATTCTTTTTCTGATAACTGTTGATTAAACCAAATGTATTTTTTATTGCGCTTATTAGTTGCTCCAAAACAAAATTCACAATTACGACAATCAAAAATATAACTAGAACTTATGCATTCTGATGATTCAAAAGCAAACTCACAATCAGAAATTTTATCTGACCCATTAACAGAAAAAGATCTGTTAATACCTTCACCGTTTGCAATATCTACTGAGTCCTCGCTGTAGGCCGCGGTATAGGTGTAGAAACAACGATTAACCATTGAGGCGCAGGCCATAAAACTATCAACTGATCTGAACGAGGCCATGGCAACAGTGTTTTCGCAGGCTGTGCTACGGGTAGCTTTTTCTGGAACACGAAGACGTAATTTCCAAAACTGATCCCAGATCGGTTCGTTCGAGTTGTATGAAAAACCTTTATCCAAAAAATCATGTTCGTCCCATTCGGTATCCTTCATGACTGAAATTTCTGAGTCCGGATGCACTGACGAAATAATCACCTCATCATGAACATCTTTTTTCCACCACAATGCAAAACCAGTATTGAACCCGCTTAAATAATTCAAGCGCATCACAGGTTCGGTCTTACTCGGTGGGACATTGAACTTACGACAAATCTCAATTTCTTTCTCATCCAAAATCCAGGTCTTACCTGATAACGGACAAACTTGTTCTTGTCCTGGCTCAAGCCCGTCAAGGATCTTTTTTACTTTTGCATCGTATTTTGGTGTTTTTGACATATGTATTTTGAGGAGTGACAGGCGTAAGCCTGTCATGATGACACCCTTACGGGTGTCACTCCCCGAATTAACCATTTTGTTCTAAATACTTTAAATAACACTCATGGCAATATACTTTTCTGTTTTGATAAGCCAGATTACGAGCAACAGAAATCTGTTTACTGCATTGTGAACATGCCTGCTCATCAGCCACTGCCAAATTTATTTCATTAAACGCTGTCCAGACTTTATTATAATAATGCATTTGCGAGGCCGGTATTCGATTTTTTTGACAGAACCTTAACTCACTATCCGTAATTGAAAATGGACGATTGATCTGTTTATCGAGAATCGGCACATTGACCCAGGACTGGTCAACGTCGTCGATATTATCCGGCAACTGATCAACATCCCGGGCTTCATCTAACCTTTCAGCCAAGGGACCAAAGGCCCCTTTGTCAGAAAGCTGATAATCTGGAAGATCAAATTTTTTATATTCCTCAAGAGTCATGCCAAAAATCCAACGCCCACCTGTATCCGGAATATAACTTTGCCCCATTGACCAAGGAAAGAAATTTCCATATTCTCCAGCATCCAACATGGCGCATTTTAATTCGTCTAAACGCTGATAGTACTCTTCTTCAGAGTATTCCTTATTAAAAATATGAAAACGCTTTCGCTTCAAACCAACACAACCAAAACAATCTTCGCAAGAGTAACAATTAATACAATACTCACAGCCAATGGAATCTGAGCAGGTCCAACAAAACTTACAATCCTCACTTTTAATCATGACTGAAAATTCATAACAGTTTGATGAGAAAGGACCGTCACATTGATAACAATCTCGAGCATTGTTGTACCAACAGCCCCAGCCTGAATGATTTGCTTTTTCTCCATAGTAGACATGATCACAATCAACACAATCAATTAGATACTCACCGCTACTTGATTCAGAATTAATATTAAAGTTCTCCGGCCAAACAGCTTGTTCATTAACAACCTGTTTAAATTGATTATTACTTTGATCAAAGACGGAACGCAGACCCAGGTCAACCTCAGCCCGTCGCTTCTTCCATTCTTCCTCAGAAAGCTGCTCGTTCCACCATAAATATTTCTTGTTCCGTTTATTCCAAGCTCCAAAACAATTTTCACAATTTCGACAGTCAAAAATGAAATCACAATTAAAACAGTCACGTGACTCGCGCACGACTTTTGAATCAGAGATGCGATATGAATGCAAGACATTAAAGGCCCGGGAAATCTGACCTGACAAAAAGACTTCCATAGCGTCTTCATACTCAATTCCATCAGAACAATAAAAACTTCGCTTTGACTGCGTGCCGATACAAAAGTAACTGTTTTCGTCACCAAGCGAACAAAGCGTGACTGAATTGATCGGCTCAATAAAGTTTCGTGACGCGTTGACCGGGACAACTTTAGTCAGGTCTTTTATCTGTTCAAGCGGGGTCCTGTTTGAGTCCACCTCTTGAGCAAGTCTTGAAAAATCATCCTGATGCCAGTCTTTATCATTCATCACTTTCCAATCCGTACAAGGATGCACGTGGGTAACAATGCTTTTGTTGGTTTTACAATCAGTGTTGTAAAGCATTTGGCAACCCATAAAAAACCCAGTCCGGATCTTCCACCTTGTATACGGCGCCCGATCCGACGGTGGGACATTGAACTTGCAATACCAATCAATCTCAGTTTGATCCATGTTCCACTTCTCGCCAGTGATTGAACAAGTCCGCTCACCAGGTTCAATGGTGTCGAGGATCTCTTTTATCTTGGAATCATATTTGGGTGTTTTTGACATATGTTTCATGAGGGACCGACACCCGTAAGGGTGTCACTTTAATTGACAGGCTTACGCCTGTCGATCCCCAAATTAGCCATGTTGTTCAAGGTATTTTATATAACAAGGTTTGCACAGGAATTTTCTTTCTGTAAATTCGATGTTCTTAGCAACCATGATTTCTTTATTACACTCTGAACACTCGGCTGAAGAAAATGAAAAGCCGTTGGAACCAAAATGCATATCCAGAATGCGTTGGATGAAATGATTATCAGGCGGGAAAAAGTTGTGCTTTTTGTAAAACAAGAGTTCAGGTTTCAGAAAAGCAAACGGCCGACCCAGTCGATCGTCATAAATCGGCTTCCCTGCCCACTGATCAACATCAACATCATTTATGTCATCCGGAATCTGATCTGTGCTCACTGGCTCTACTTCAGGCTGCACACCTAAGGCGCCATCGTCCTTAGGATTAAACTTCTTGGCATTTAACTTATCAATAAGATCATCATCACCATGCATGAAAACCCTGGCCGCGCTATCTGGCACATAACCATAACTCCATTTTGATGGCAAAAACTCTCCGTATGTTCCCTGCTCAAGCATCTTAGATTTTATTTGATCAAGAAGCTGATAATACTCATCAGGCTCATATTCTTTGTTAAAAATATGATAGCGCTTGTGTTTCAACCCTACACACCCAAAACAATCCTCACAGTTGGAACAAGTGGTGCAGTACTCAAGATTTTGACTGTTCGAACAAGTAATTGAAAATTTAACGTTGTGACAATTAATGCTCGTGATCACATAATAGACGTCAGAAGAGCCGACCACGCCATGGGCACAATAACTATTTTCGGACCCGGTGTGAAACAAGAAAGAAGACTCATCGCAGCCAATAGCATTGCGGGCAAAAAAGCAACGCTTGCAGTTGGTTGAGTCAGACAAATATTCACCGCTGCAATTTTCTACATGTTCATTAAAGTTCTCCGGCCATACCGTGTCATTGATCATCAACTGATGGAACTTATCTTTCATCTCTTTGAAAACAGAACGCTTTGATAAAGATACCTCGGAACGACGCTTTTTATATTCTTCCTCAGAAAGCTGTTCGTTGAACCACAAATACTTTTTGTTGCGCTTGTTGGTCGCCCCAAAACAGTGTTCACAGTTTCGACAGTCGAAGACAAAAGCACAGTCAATACAATCCGAACTCTCACGAACGAATACACCGTTGTGAATGTTAGAACTATGAACAACCTTCAGACAATTACTGGCACTGTGCACATGAAGGCACTCGGAACAGCTTTCAATATCTGTTGATGTTGTACTAAAGAAAGAATTTCGTGACTTGCTTCCCAAAACAAAATAGCTATCTATGTCTCCCAAAGAAGTGATAGCGATTGATCGCTCAGGCACAGTGGTATTGCGCTGAGCAGGAAACGGGGTGTCTAAGAACAACTGATATAGTTGCTCAGCGATCGGCTGATCAAAATTGACGTCACGTCCTTGAGAAGACAGATCTAGATCGTACCACTCTTTGTCTGGTAAAACCTTGTATCCGGTAGAGGGATGGATGTGCGACAGAATCGGCTTTCCGGTTTCAGGATGTTTGTTCCACCACCACTGACAACCTGAACCCCAACAAAAACATAAGCAAGCACGAGTGTATGGCATCATCTTGGATGGTGGGACATTGAATTTGTGATACCAATCAATTTCGTTTTGATCCATCACCCACTTCTCTCCAGTCAACGCACAGGTCCGCTCACCCGGTTGAACAGCATCAAGGACTTCTTTAATTTTCGCATCGTAGTTTGGAGTTTTAGCCATACTTTTCTAAATATTCTAGATAACACTTTCGACAATATACTTTCTTGTCTGGATAAGTTGCGTTCTTTGCCACAGTCGCAGCCGCACCACATGAACCACACTCTTTCTTTTCAAACACAGCGGAATTCTGTTCCAAAAATAAATCAAACACGCGTTTAATAAAATGTTCAGTCGGTACTGGAACTTTTTTCTTGCGATAAAAATCAAGTTCAGGTTTCAAATAACTAAACCGTCGGCCCATGGCTTCATCAAGCAACGGAACATTGACCCAATCCTCGTCACTCATATCAGAGATACAATCAGGAACCTCGCTAGTCTTACGCAAAGCTGACTCATCAATATCACCAATCGCTCCCTCAGCCTCAGGATCAAATTCCGGTGCACCAAACTTCCCTGCTTCATCCTGTGCCATGTAAATAATCAAACCATTGTCCGGCCAATAACTGTAGAACGAGGATGCTGGGAAGAACTGCCCGTATTCACCTCGCTCCAGCATGGCACATTTAATTTCATCAACTCGCTGCCAATATTCTTCCTCTTCGTACTGCTTGTTAAAGATACAGAACTTTTTATGACGCAGTCCCAAACATCCAAAACAATTTTCACATTCATACAAGAACGAACTGTATTCAACATTTTGACAAGAAAAAACATTCCAGGAAAACTTAGTGTTTACACATCGCTCGGCAATGTTGTCTAAATAACAGTTATTCGAACCATATAAACCTCCACAGTAAGCTGAGCTGTGTGTTTCTCCGGCTAGATATGTAACTTGATGCAGGTCCTGGAAATTTCCATCAGTCCCAGCAAAAACATATTTACAGTTATTAGCGTTGACCATGTATTCACCAAGAGTATTCTGACACTTTTCATTAAAGTTCTCTGGCCAGACAGTGTTATTCTTCATTAGCTCGACAAACTGATCTTGATATTTCTTTAACGAAGTTCGACAAGAGTAATCTACTTCGGCCCGACGTTTGTGCCATTCTGATTCTGTTAACTGTTCGTTAAACCATAGAAATTTTCTGTGACGCTTGTTAGTTGCGCCAAAACAGTTCTCACAGTTGCGACAGTCAAAAAGAAAAGCAGAATCAAGACAATCATAACAACCGTGAATGAAATCACAGTTGTGAATACGGTGCGATTGCAAAACATGATATGAATCAACCACCTTGCTCCCAGCCGAAACTTCGGCTGAGCGCTCTAGGTCCATGCCATCAGTACAGTAAAGGCTGTTACGTGATCGAGAGGCCATCATGAAATAACTATCAATGTCTCCGAAAGAACCCATGGCAATCGAGTTTTCTGGTTTGACAGCGTACCGGCTGGCTGGCAACGGAACCTTGAGTTGCAGACCTTTGAACTGATCAAAAAACGGTTTGTCAGAATCATATTCAATCGAAGTCCCGAGATAGTCATTTGCAAACCACTCCGAATCAGGCAGGGTAGGAATCTTAGTAACCGGATGAACAAACGAAACAAACTGCTTGCCGGTGTCTGGGTGCTTGTGGTACCAAAACTGATACATCTCAAAAAAACCAACCAACTGTTTCATTCTAGTTAGTGGCGACCAGGTGTGCGGCGGGACGTTGAACTTTTTGTACCAACCAATCTCTTCCTCACCCATCACCCACTTCTCACCAGTCAACGCACAAGTCCGCTCGCCTGGTTCAAGGGCGTCGAGAATCTCTTTGACTTTTGCGTCGTACTTCGGAGTATTAGCCATATTGTTCTAAGTATTTAAGATAGCATTCATAGCAATAAATTTTACGATCTGGGAAAGCGCGGTTTTCGTTTACCGTTATCTTCTTCTGACAAACAGCACATTCCGCAGGAATACGGCACGCATTATTAACTTGATTAACCAACTCTTTCATTCGCGCGCGATAATGCTCTTTAGGAAACGGATAACCTTTTTCTTTCCGATGCTTTAATTCTTGTGCACTAACATTATATTGCCGTTCCTCAGCCACATCTTCAAATTGAACCCCAACCCACTCATCACCAACATCTTGAATACAATCAGGGGCATCTTTTGGATCTCGTTTTTGTGCGTCATTTGTATATGGTGCGTAACGCATGGCACGTTTCGGATCGAACTTAGCCACATCCATGCGATCCAATTCTTCTCGAGTAAACGGAGAAGTCAAAGACGCAAAAGAGATCTCTGGTGGCTGTGTACCCAAATAAGATGGGAACCATTCACCATACTCACCGCGATCCAGCATCGCACACTTCAATTCATCAACCCTTGGCCAATATTCTTCTTCAGAGTATTGCTTATTAAAAATACAAAAACGTTTTTTCTTTAATCCAACACATCCAAAACAGTCTGTACAATCAGTAGTTCGAATACAGTATTCAATGCCAGAACATCGGCTGGGAACATAACTGAATTTAACATCCTGACTAGCCAAGGAAACACAACTTAAATAAACATCTTGCGAATCATTCCCAATAACAACTGACTCACAGTTTCGTGAATTAAACATAAACCAAGCATCATGCACATCGGTTGTATCCGTATTAAAATATCCACTAGAACGAGTACAGTCTAAGAGATAATCGCCTTCACACTCAGAGGTGTTGGTACTAAAATACTCTGGCCAGATGGCTTGATCATGCAAGATCTTATGAAATTTTTCTTTATACTTCTGTAAGGTTGAGTTACATGACAAATCAATTTCAGACATTCTTTTTTGATATTCTTCTTTAGTCAACTGCTCATTCATAAAAACATATCTCTTTCGTCGCAGATTTGTTGAACAGAAGCAAAACTCACAATTACGACAGTCAAACAAAAACTCAGAATTCATACAGTCTATACTATCGAATACCTGTGTACACCTGTTCAAACGAACAGACATACAAGAAGAAAATGTGTTTTCGCAATTTTCTAAAAAAGCCACATCTGTGCAGCGATCAACTTGTTTACAGCGAAAAGTAAACCATGAATCTTTGGCCTGATAAGTTCCGCACACCACAAAACTATTAATACATTTACTAAAACCGTTTCCGATACAGCCCTCAGAATCATAAGCAAAAAAAGCGCCCACAGGAACATTCTTGATTAACTCTTCTTGCTGCTTAAAAAATGATTTACTGAAATCATAATCCATTGCTGCCTCATCTCCATAGTCCCGAGCCGCAAACTCAAGATCACCCACAACCTGAACAAGTGAATCAGGATTAATACAAGATAAAATCGGTTTTTTGGTCTCAAAATGCGGCTTCCACCATAAATCAACTCCAGAGCCCCAAGTTGCCAAAACCCTCATACGAGTAAATGGACTAAGTTTACTTGGTGGCACACGCCATTTACGACAGCGGTCAATATAAGCCTGGTCCAACTCCCATGTCTCTCCTGAAATCGGACAAACCCTCTCGCCGGGTTCGAGGGTGTCGAGGATTTCCTTTACCTTAGCATCGTATTTGGGTGTTTTTGACATATGTTGTATGGGAATG
Organism: uncultured Gammaproteobacteria bacterium; assembly: GCA_964504365.1. Classification (GTDB taxonomy): domain Bacteria; phylum Patescibacteriota; class Patescibacteriia; order UBA9934; family CAZDDW01; genus CAZDDW01. Next base: position 24,182 of record CAZDDW010000007.1, read on the forward strand.
ACACACTTCAGTGTGTCATTGGGTGACAGACTAAAGCCTGTCATTCCCCACTTAAAATAGACGGATAATTGCCCGTCTATATTAACACTTTAAGCTTATGTTGTCGAAACTTAATTTGACACCCTTACGGGTGTCGGTCCCTACACAATAACCTCAGATTCCTCAATCTTTTCCACCTTTTCCTCTTCCATATCCCCTGCCTCAATTGTCTTTTCAACCACATCCTTTGGCCGAGCATACAACTGACGAATATTCTCAACAACCTTTTCCGTGTACGGCGGATGCTTTGGTGCAGTCACGGTTAAAACGTCTGCAGAGAACGGATCCCAGCGTTTGCCATCGATAGTCATCTTAACGTAAATCTCTCGCTCTGCCAGGTTGATCATGTCTGATACTTCAAAGACTGGTTTCATTTCCTGTTCCATAATCGCTGCGTCTTCTGCAGAAATCTGGAAAACGATCATTGAGGCCACGTTTCCAAACAAAGCTGACCGCAAAGTTGGTGACAATTGCGACAGGTTCTGGTTAGCAACAGTCAAAGCAATGGCAAACTTTCGCGCCTCAGCCAAAATATTTTCAAAAGTCTTGGTAGCAATGTTTTGAAACTCGTCAACGTACAAGTAAAACGGTGTGCGCTCATCGCTTGGCAAGCGAATGCGTTGCATGGCTGCTTGATAAATCTTTGTAATCAACACAGCTCCAAAGAAAGCTGACTTATCATCTCCAATTCGCCCTTTAGACAAGTTAACCAAGAAAATCTTTTCGTTCTGCATGATGTCAAAAAAATCGATCTTGTTGTCTTGCTGGCCAAAGATATTACGCATCAGCGGATCAGATAGTAGCTGTCCGAGTTTATTCAACAAAGGCGATACTGCTTCTGCATCATAACGCTGTGACCATTCTGGAAACTCAATTGCCCAAAAACGGCGCACCACAGGATCCTTAATATGCTCAATCACCTTTCCACGATAAGGCCCACTAGATAACAAAGAGACCATGCCGTTCAACGTACCCTTAGGATAATCAATCATGGCCAAGGTTGAAAAACGAAGCAAGTGTTCGATACGCGGTGTCCAATCAGAAGCAAACTGCTTTTTGAAAATCTCAATCATCGAATCCGTAACCATATGCTTGTCTTCTTCAGCAACATTAGCGATCGGATTAAATGAGATTGGAAAGTCTCGATCAGCAGGATCGATCAGCACCACATCCTCAATACGATTCTCTGGCAAAAAATCCAAGATGTCCTGAATCAAATCTCCGTGAGGATCAATTACTCCTAGCCCGTGGTCAAAAAAGATGTCGGCCCGAATAAAGTGCTCAAGCAGCTTGGTCTTACCAACTCCACTTTTCCCAATAACATACAAGTGACGCCGACGATCACGGCGCTTAATACCAAAAACGTAACGCTTAGTTGAAAAACCAGAGCTATAATTCGAACGACCAAAAAGTGACAGATCCTCAGGCGGAACGTCTTCTTTGGTTGGAATTGTATCAGGTGGTTCGTGACGTCGAGCTACAAATGTTTCTAGCTCGCCACCACCGTACATGTCGGACATATTATGGAAATGACCAATGATCAATAATCAATGACCGAGATAATAAACAATGATCTAATTTTCGAACATTGATTATTTGGTCATTATCTTGATCATTGTGATTTGGTTATTGGTTATTTTATTTCTTACCAAGGGAATACCCCGTCGCCTCCAGATGGTTTCGCTGGTGTTTGACCACCACCTCCGCCACCACCTCCACCTGGTTTTTTCCTACGTCGACGACGCTTCTTTTTTGGAGCTGAACCATCGCCTGCTGGTTGTGATTCGTTTCCCTTCTTCTCCGGCTTCTTTTCTTCAGGCTTTTTCTCTTCTGTTTTCTTTGGTTCTTCTTTTTTAACTTCTTTCTTTTTTTCTTTTTCCTCCCCACCAGCCAAAGCACTTAACCCAACTTCTTTACCAGTATCCTTAGCCACAACCTCACCTTCAGTTACCTTTGGCGCACTCTTTTTAGCAGGTGGCCTACTCTTCTTACCACTCTTTCGCTCTTCACGCACTATCTCAATACAGTCCTCACAATAAACCGGGCGGTTGCGATCAAGTTCAACCGGGATCGACATGTGCTTATTACAACGTGTGCAATCATAATCAAACAGTGGCTTACTATATGCTTTTTTCTTTGGCGGAGCTTTTTCTGGCATTCCAGCAACCTCGCCTTCAACGGTTGGTTTAGATTCACTCCAGCGTAGAATTGTTTCCTCGACTTGTGCTCTTGGTGTGCCAAAGCTAGCACGAGAGGCTTCAATCACCTTTTCAGCATTGCCTGTTTCGGCTGCGATTGGCGGCAAAGTTACTGCAGAAAATGCCTCTGAAGTAATCCCATCAATCATCAGTTTCAAATAGATATTAAACTTTGGTAAGTTAACCAGGTCCTCCTCAGTAAAGCGCGGGGCAAACTCAGTTACCAGCTTCAAGGCATCTGTTGCACCAACTCGGAAAGCCAGAATTGAACCAACGTTACCAAAAACAGCTGCAGCAACATCCTCGTCCAACTGTTCAATATACTGGTGAGCCATCATTAGGTTTAAACGATACTTTCTGGCCTCAGACAAAATATTTGCAAAAGATTCTGTGGCAAAGTTTTGAAACTCATCAATAAACAAATAAAAATCTTGTCGATCTTCTTCTGGCATGTCCACACGTTCCATAACTGAAAGCTGTAGTTTGGAAATCAATAGCCCACCAATCAAACGCGATGAATCTTCACCAATACGTCCTTTTGACAAATTCATGATCAAAATCTTGCGTTCATCCATGATCTCGCGCGGATTGATTGTTGATTTCACCTGACCAACAATATTACGAACTAAAGAGGTCGACAAAAACTGTCCAACTTTGTTTTGAATCGGAGCAATCGCCTCTGAACGAAATTTATCTTGCCATTGTTCATACTCAGTAATCCAAAACGACTTAACCACTGGATCCTTAATATTACTAATAACCTTGCGTCTAAAATCTCGATCAACTAACAAGCGGTTAATTCCAAGCAAAGTATTTCCCGGATTCTCAACCAAAGACAGAATACAGTTATTCATAATGTGCTCCATTCGAGCACTCCAAACGTCCGGCCAGATCTTTTTAAACACGGCCATCAACCCAGCAGCAATCAAGTGACGGCGGTCAGGATTAAGTGTTTCAAAAACATTAAAACCAAGCGGATGATCAACATCAGCTGGGTTAAAGTAAATCACGTCATTAATACGATGATCTGGAATATAATCAAGAACCTTTTCAGCTGAGTCCCCGTGCGGATCAACAATGGCCACACCGTGTCCAAGATAAATATCAGACAAAATTAAGTTCTCCAGCAAGGTCGTTTTACCAACACCGGTCTTTCCAATCAGATACATGTGCCGACGCCGATCATCGGTCTTGATTCCAAACTTACGCAAAGAATTACGGAAATTTGTTCGCGCAAAAAAGATTTTGTCGTCTTCGTGGTCGTGATTATATGGCTCTGGCATAAGTTACACAGGTAAATTATCCGGTGTATTATCATCGTCTAAAATATTGTCACCTGCTGGAATATCCAAGGATGCGCTAGGATCGATTAAAATCCGAATAGCGTCTGGGAGTTCAGATTTACCTTCGCTCTGAGCCTGCTTCACAGGCTCTGGTTTCGATACGGGCTCCACTTCCGGCTCAATCACAGACTCAATCGCACCAGGAGTCTGAGCAGCCACCTCTGCAGTCAGCGGCTTAGTCGGCGCTTCAACTACTGGCAAATCAGGAGTCTCAACTTCAGGCTCAATAAACGGTTTAGCAGGCGTACCAGCCTGTGGCTCTTCATCCACGCCTTCAATTTCAAAATCCAAAGCACTTTCAGTTTTCGCGTCCGAAGCCGGGGTAAGCGAATGCTCTTCTTCCTCAGAAGCAAACCTGAGTTGTGGTGGTGGTTCAGCTCGTTTACTAACAGTCTTCTGGATCATTGGAGCCTTAATCAAAATTGATGGGAAGTGATAAAGCGTGGCCAACTCCTCAACGTTCAACACATACGGTGTTCCACCCTTGGTATGACTACGCGCCTTGTATGCTTGTAAAATTTTGTTTTGTTTACCGTGATAAAACCACATGTGCCAGAAGTAATCACTCTTCTGACCAACCTTAGGCACAGTAAACATGGCATTCAAATCCAAGTGAGCATACTGACGGAAATACCCCTTAATCGTATCATTAATCAACTTTCGATTATAAACCTCCTTGCGAGCCAGATACATGTAACGAATCTTGCACTTAAAGCCTGACTTGGAAATCTTTTCATAAACAGACTTAACCACAGACCGCTCTTGCTCAGTCACCTTAAACATCTTAAACATTTCTTCTTGAGCACTAGCAGATTTTTCTTCTGAAGGCTCTGCACCAGTTACCTCAGAAACCAATTCCTTTGGAATAGCCATAACCTGTCCGCCCAGCTCTTCAAAAAATCCTTTTTTCTTTTCATCCTTTAAACCAAATGTTTCCTTAATAAAAGCATCCCCGGCCTCTTTCCATTTATCTAAAGTCGGGATCAGAATAATCTGGATCCAAACCTGCTCTCCAGCCTTAAGCTGCGACAAAGCCTCAAGCAACGAACCAAGAGGATCCTTAAGCTCTTGCGACATGCTGTGTTCAAACATTTGCCATGTGCGAATTGGAAAATGTTCAGCCTTTTGCAAGCGATACTCATCACCGGTCATATCCCAATCGTCGTGTGGCATTTCGTCGGGCACAGCCTTGGTGTAATCCTCAGCTTCAAAAATTTCAGCATCTGGATATTGAGCATAGATGGCTGACTCAACCATGTTGCGATAACGAACATTGGTTCTGATGTAGTATTGAATGTATCCGTCGATTGAAACAATTTCTAAACTGAAAATTCTATACTCCTGTCCTTCAATCCACTTGTCTTTGAAGTTTGGGATCTTAACGGTACCAGAAAGAACTGAGAAAATGTTTTCCACTGCCATTGGACTCTGTTCTGAATCACGCGGCACGTTAATGGCTAGCAAAATATTTTCTTGCTTAGCATGCCACTGAATCTGTCGCTTGTCTTGCCAAACTTTTGCTATACCATAAAGGACAACCAACAAAACAGGGATCCATCCAAGGTAGATCGAAACGTCACGCAAGATTTCGTCAATAGGTTGCGAAAAGATGTCAATTAAAAATCTTCCTGCGATGGTTTTTTCGAGGTAAGTAATAAACGGATCAAAAAAAGACATAGTTTGGACAAATTATACCATGTCTTAACCTAAATCTTAAGTTAAATTATAAACAGGTCATTTTCGAAAGCGCTCCCAGGCCACAAGCAGTGGTGAAGCAAGGAAAATTGAGCTGTAAGTTCCGCTAATTATACCTATAATTAGGGCTAATGCGAAGTGTCGGATAGTGTCACCACCAAAAATGAATACCGCAATTAAAACAAGCAATGTGGTGATTGAGGTATTCAGCGAACGAGTCAAAGTCTGATTAACACTTCGATTAACAATACTTGGGAAGGTTTCACTAGAATCGATTTCAGACAAATTTTCACGAGTGCGATCGAATACAACAATTGAATCATTGATTGAGTAACCAAGAATAGTTAACAACGCGGCAACGAATGCAGTGTCGATTTGATAACCAAGGAAATGTCCAAGAACAGCAAAGACACCGATTGGAATAATCAAATCATGCATTGCTGCAACAATAGTTAACAACCCATACTTCCAAGAAGCAACTGGCTTGGAAACTTTTCTAAATGCCCAAGCGATGTATAACAAGATCAAAACCAAAGCAGCAACAATGGCCCATAAAGCCTTGTTGCGCATCTCTTCTCCGATCACAGGACCAATCATGTCAAAACGCAGCTCTTCAATCGCACCATACTTAGTTTCTAATCCAGCCAACAACTCTTGATGCTCGTCTTCGCTCAAAGTTCCTAAACGGACAATGTAGTCTTCCCCACTTGGCTGTACACGCGCGGCCTCAAATCCAAGTTCCTCGATAGCACCACGTAGCTCAGACACACTTGTCTCGCTCTCGATATTCAACTCAGTCAAACTTCCACCAGTAAAATCAATTCCGAAATTCATTCCAAACACAGCAACAGCAAGAACACTAATTAAAATCAATGTTCCAGAGATACTAAACCAAATTTTTCGTTTTCCAATAATCTGCATATTATTCTTGTGAATCTCTCTTAACTCCGTACAGCCCCAACGGCTTAGCCCATTTCCAACCAGCAATCAAACGCAACCAAACTCGGGTAACAGTGATCGCAGTAAACATGCTCAGTAAAATACCAATAGACAGAGTTAAAGCAAATCCTTTAATAAAGCTGGTACTAAACCAGAACAGGACTGCTGCAGCGATCAAGGTGGTCAAGTTCCCATCACGAATCGAAGTCCAGGCCCGCTTAAAGCCTTCATCAATCGCGCCAAGCACGTCACGCCCTGACTTAAGCTCTTCTCTAAATCGTTCAAAAATAAGCACATTAGCATCCACAGCCATTCCAATAGACAAGATAAATCCTGCAATACCAGCCAAAGTCACAGTCACATCAAGCATCTTATACACAGCCAGGTTAAACGCGGTGTACATTACCAAGGCTAACACAGCAAATAAGCCTGGGAGTCGATAATAAGCGATCATGTATAAGGCAACAAAAGCAAAACCGATCAAAGCAGCAATAATGCTCTTTTCAAGCGAGATCTGTCCCAAAGTTGGCCCAACTGTTTGTTGACTCATTAAATCCAGCGGAACTGGTAAAGCACCTGCATTTAGTCGCTGAGCCAGTAATTTAGCTTCTTCAACTGTGAACTGTCCTGTAATCACTGCTTGGCCACCATAGATCGCAGACTGCACGGTTGGTGTGGTGATTGCTTCTCCGTCTAAGAAAATAGCGATTGGCTGGCCAATTAGTCGTTCAGTTAACTCACCAAATAAATTATCCCCTTCTCCATTAAAATTAATAGAAACATGTGGGGCTCCAGTGGTTTGATCAAATTCTACGTTTGCTCTTGTCAGATGCCGACCGGAAAGTTCAGTGTTTTTCCAAGGAGACGCCGGAGGAAACATGTCAGTCTTACTGGTGTATGGCATCAGGATTCGTGAAATGTTGTATACGGTTGCGGCTTGTGCGTCGCGTTTGTAAATAATGTGATAACCAAATTCTGTTTCAACCACGTCTGAGACAGCACCAATTTCAGTTGCCACTGCAGCTAGTTCAAAAGCTGGAACAGTCTGCCCTGGCTGAACCCAATCCAAATCTCCACCATTCCCTACCCCTGACGGATCATCTGTGTTCTCATTGGCCAGCTGAGCAAAATTATCAGCTGTTGCCTGTTCTTTCAGATTGTTAATCAACAATGAAGCATCAAGTGCTTCGCGATCACTTTGACAACCAGTCTTCCCTTCAAAACAAACCAAGATGTGTGAGAGTTGCATTTCTTCACTTTCTTCTGTTCCATCAAAACGGACGATATTTGTTCCCTCATCGTTTTCAACTAAGTTCGGCAAAATACGACCTTCCCATGACCAAGAATCAATAGCTGATACAAGTTCACCAAAAACATAGTGATCTGCTGAAATCCCCTTCAGTGCCCCGTTATCAGACGAGGTCATGGTGTCAATCGAATTCTCAGTTACCAAAGCATTCCAGTCTTCTCCAGCGACCGCTCGATTTAAAATAACCTGAGCAGCAGCCTCTTCTTCCATATTCAACATTGTCAACTGGGATAACTCATCAGCAGTTGGCACATAATCCGTTTCGTAAGATGGTTCTTTAAATTCAAGAATCGGGGTTTCCCCGATCAGGTTAATCGCTTCGTTTACATCTAAAACACCAGCCAGCTCTATAATCACTCGATATGAATCATTGGAAATAGTGGTTTGAACAACTGGCTCAGAAACACCAAAAGCATTCACCCGGCGCTCAATTACGTCTTTAACACCCTCAAGCGCGCTAACCCTATCATCACCTGGAATCTCGCTCATATCAGCCTCATATACTAAGTGTGTACCACCTTGCAGATCAAGACCGAGCCGGAACGGAGTACTTGTGGAAAAAACAAAAGTTGCACATAAAATAAAAAGAACTGCAGTAGCTACTACAGTAAAATAAGTTCGGCTGCGGGTTGAGCGAACCGGTTGTGCGTACTTACTAGTCGGCGTTCGGTGATATTTCATACGTCGCCCTGCATTCTACTTAATATGAGAAAAAAAGGCAACCTGAACCGCAGGCCGGCCACTTCTCTTGCCGTAAGAAGCAAGGGCCGAAGGGTTTTTAATTGTGGCACACTCCGAGGCCGTGCTTTCAAACCTTAACTCCGATCTAATACCTTTGGTTAATGTCACGGCCTTGGCGTGAGCGAGGCAATGATCATACTTGACTTAACCACCCTGCTGGCCGAGCGTTGACCACAATAAAAACCCTGAGGCTCCCCGTGGCCGGCCAAAGAAAAAACCCGACCGTCAAGTCGGGTGTAGAGTCTAGTCCTCAGACATGACTTCGTCCAGGTCTGGGTCATCACCAGGAGGCATCACTATCTCAGGCTGCTCCCAGTCAGTGTTGACGTTGTACATCGTCCACTGGTTGTCAACAAAGATCTGACAAAGCGCAAGGTAGCGCTCACGATCACTTCGTCTCAACCAGAGCAATGCATTATCTGCCTTCGGAACCACAACGTGTAGATCACCTACTGCGGGATCGAAGATAAAGCCAAGCTGACTCAACAGTTCGGCCAGCTTGCGGACCTCCACCTTGGCCAGGATCTGACGGATCAAGTCCTCTTCCAAAGCGGTCAACTCGACCCTCAGCTGCCCTGCAACCTGGCGCGGTCGTCCACGAATCGCCTGTTGAAGTCGAAGGCGATTGTCTTCTTTGGGCGATCCGGTCAGAGCAAAGTCTTCAATGTCTTCACCTTCGTTTTCGAGCTCGAATGCTTCTACACCATCGTAGTACAGACTATCACTGAGCAACAACCGAACACGATAGCTGGCTTCTGGAAAGCTAGACTCACTGGTCAACAGATCATTTAGCTCCTTTAGCCCACCTTCGAGCTGACGCATCCACCAGGACGGATCTTTGATCGAACGCAAGCGAACGGACGAGAACCAGGCGCGAATTCGACTACACGTCCCTGGCTTGATCCCGTCAGCATCAACATGCTCATCACGAAAACGGATCACGTCTGCCAGCTCAAGCACCCTGGGCTCATCGTACAACCCAATGGCCACAGCCAAGGTCTCGATAAGCATGTCCAGAGCATTCTCGTGTACCAGTCGTGCATCCTGGGGCTGAAAACGGAGCTCAGCCAGCAAAGATGCTTCCAAATGGAGCCGACGTACCGCAGATATTTCAGGAGCGACCTCAGACCAAGGTAACGGATCGGACAGATCAGAAACCCGTTCTAGCTGATCCCCCAACATTGCGTTTGCCACAATATCAGCCCCAAGTAACCGGGCTTGTGAGGTCAACTGACCTCCAACCAGATCGTCGCACATGTCACGAGCCACCTGAGCTCGCCGGACCAAACAATCACCAGCCTGATCAACCAACACAGACAGTTCATGCTCAGTAATATAGTCAGCACAGGCAGCCAGATTGCGATTGAGCGGAATTCGCTCTTCGAGCAAGATCGAAAGAGAATCGACCAGCTTGTTGGCAATGGACCGCACCAAGCGATTATTCGGCGCTACCCCATCTGCTGCCTCAAAAGCGTATCTTTCGGCTGTCTCGAACAAGTTGACTATCCACTCATCCAAGATCATTCCACGCTCAAGGGCGTAATTCAGTGCTTGCACAAACAATGGTGAATCCGGTGAAGGAATCTCCCATGGTAAAGCAACTTGATTCATGATTACCTCGGTTGAAAATACCCCTGACCAGTCGTATGGCCAAGGGCATGAGTCGGTCCTATTCGCTGCCAGAACCGATCTGGACGACAAAGTCGCCTTGATCGATCACAGCGATCTCTCGTTCCAGACAAGCGCGATAGAGCACTTGCCAGAGCTTGGTCAGATGACTGGGATTGGGACGACACTCGCCTTTGAGCATGCCCACGACCACCTGTGGCGGCCAGTCGAAGATCTGTTCCAAGTCCTCTGGGGCCAGGTGCTGGCGGGCAACCAAGGTCCGAATACGGGCCAGGAAGCTAATCCAGTCGCCACGCCAACCATCCCTGTGTCGCCGTAAGCGAACCATCTCTTTGGAGCTGTCGTAACTGCCCTGCAGGCCCTCGAGGCCGCGCCGAAGCACGAACTCGCTGACCATGCGATGAAACAGGTCCGGTGCCTCTTCGTGCATGGCATCGACCACTATACGAACACGCTCATCTTCGACAATCAACTGATCCGGTGTGAGCAGACCAGCCTCATTGGCCAGCGCGGTCAAACCAGAGCCTTCGACTGTGCTGTGGGCCATGTATTCATCAGCAATGTCCGGCGCAGCCACGGTGTGTGTCTGGGTCGGATCCAGGTACTTACCGAAGCCTCGGCTTTTCTGGGCTCGAATCTGAGTCCCGACCGTCCGGGCTACCAGCCCCTGATCAGAAGCTTCGAGAAAGGCCAAGAAGCGCTTCGGAACGAACTCGATCAACGAGCTGAGAAAGTCGATCGCCAGGTCGCCCTTGGGTTTGCGCTGACCACCCTTGGTGGTCCGGAAAACCGAAACCTTGAAAACCTCGGCTAAACGTCTCGGCGGAATGATCTCGAATGCCTCGGCACCGAATTCATCACCACCCTGACCGCCAAGGGCCAAGCGCAACGTATTTACCGGAACACTGCGCACGAGCTCTTCACGATGAATGCTCAGTCGAATGATCCGTGCTTTCATCTCCGGCGCGGCCCGTCGAATGATCAGTTCGTGTTCTGCGGGACTGAATCCCTGTAACTGAATGGCGATCTGGACATCATCCATATCATCGAGTTCGACAGCAACCTGGCCGGCCGACATGATAGTCAGCGGTCTTGCGATTGGAAGGAGCCTTTTCTTGTCTTCTGCCACGTTGTCCTCCGTTGGTGAACAGGGAAATAAATTATCATGGTCATCATCCTTTGTCAAGTATTTACCCAAAAATTAGCTAAAAAATGCCGATATTTTAAGTAAGGGTTGACAGATTTAAACAGATGCTATATAATTCTGCTCGCGACTCGCAATTTGCGAGGCCTGAGGCAGGTTTCTGGGTAAAATGGAGCTTCGGATGTGCTGACGAAAGTCATAAAACTTAGTCCTGATAGATAACGGGTAAAATCAGGCTGCTCTTCGGAGCATATGGAGCCAGTTGTTTCGACGGCTGGTCCACGAGGATCCCGATAGGCCGACCGGGTAACACCGGTGCAACCTGACCGACGGAACGTGCCGGCGATTCAACCCCGCTTCTGAGGCGGGTACGCTGCGGCACTACAACCGACGATCTCCGAACTCCTACTGGTGTCTCCAAGCACCAGTACCCAGAAACCTGCCACCATATAGGGAGGGTACCCAATAAAGCAACGTTACCCATGCGTTAGCCTAAGGTATTACCTCCCGACCAAACTTCTCGACCCCACCTCAGGGGTCTTTTTCTTTAGCTTGACCAAAAACGCGTCGCTTGCTAGGATATCCGTGATGTTTAGGAAGAAACACCAGAGGATGGTGCTTTAGGGAATGTCAGGTACCTGAAGTAGCCGGTGCTATGCGCTCTTTGAGCGCGGTGACAATGAGCTGTGCGTCTTGGCGGAGCGAATACGCGAAGAAACCGAAACACACAAAGCGCTTGTCATGCGAGGAAATAAGCCAACCTCATCCATCCCCCTGACTACGTTGGGAAATCCTCTCTGATAACGAACCTTGAACGTCAGTGGGCTCCTGAACGGAGTTGCCCCCTTTCTAGGAGCCCACACACCTACTCCACCCTGAGTTTATCGAAGGGTGATTCTCATCTCCGACCCCACCTCAGGGGTCTTTTTCTTTCTGTGGATAACTAGATTTGACAAGGTTTTAACTCTTGTGTAGACTGCGCATTACCGCTACGGAAGCTTCCGGACGGAAAGGACGGCCCGGCAACGGGTCAACACTGCATTCCAAACGTCAAACTGGGATGTATAAGATGCGCCGCGCGCGTGTCGCCACCTCATGGCAGCAAGCCACGTACCGCAGCTGGACCGGTCATACCGGATAAGGCTCGACCCTCTCTGAGGGGTGAATGGTCGTTAAGGCCATCAGGCTGAACGTCAAGATGAAAGCCAGTGCATGACCGCCTGGCACGAGGGAGTGGAAAACCCTCAATGACCATACTCGATCTGGATAACTTGTTCTTGAGACACGGAGTCGAGACCTGGAGCTAAGGCGCGAGCCAAGGCAAAGGGTCCACGAGACCTGTCACTGGAATAAGCCCAGCAGAGCCACCAAGGCAAGTCCTGGAGGCGAGAGTATGTCACGCTGCGGTTTACGGACGAGCCATCGTGCACCGTAGCAGCGTGAGTGGCTCCGGTAGAACCTGAGCCAAACGAGAACTTCGTGATCGCCTGCGGACCGGATCCGACAAGGATCGTTCACAGGATCGAAGAGCTCACGGTGACCAAGGTCACCAACAGTCCTTTCTAGGAAGAACCGAAGCATGTGCGAGGTTAGGAAACCGAAACGACAGTTTCAGAAACGACCAAAGGAAGCTCGAGGTAACACTTGAGAAACCGTTGGACAAAGTAAGGAACCAGAAACAGAGGTAGCTTGACTCCGGAACTAGTGGTAAAGAACCGCACCAACGGACCGTCGCAAGACGGAAACGAAGTGGTACAGACACGAGGTAACACTCGTAGACGTAAAAGGAACTAGCCATTGCATCAACTCCTCACAAGGGAGATGAACCGGTCCGCACAAGGTGCGGATTCTCGAGAGAGGGTAACGTAGCTAGCACTCACGATCGAACGATGTCCTCGGACACCGACCACACGATCAACTTCAACTGCGCAAGCAGAGGAAGGAGAGCAACAACGGCAACGTAGCCAATCCAGCTCAGCTGGACTCCCGAGTCTCCGTCACCAACCAACTCCAGCGACTTGATCGCTGACACTCATCAAGGCCTCACCACGTGGGGCCTTCTTTATTTTACAAAAACTGCGATTAAGCTTATTGCGGTTTTTCTTTTTGCCTTAAAAGGGTTGACAAAAGCGTAAAAACGTGCTATTATTCCCGGTTCCTTCACACTTTTTCACGGACCGTTTAACCTGGATCGATTCTGCTAAGTAAGGGCAATATCGCCCTGAAAAGCAACTGGAGACCTTACATGTCCCAGACTGTGACCACCCCTGCTGGCCCTGGTTGCCTGGCCTCCCGCTTGGGACCCGCTGGCTTCATCCGAGACCAGATGATCCCCGCAGTGCAATGCTGCGGGTTCTTTAATTCCAAAAGAGCACCCTTGTAGGTGCTCTCACTTTTATCTCTTTAGAATATCGTCCGTTCTTTGGACTTGCGAATATACTTCATTGCTTCTTCCGCTGTCTCACACACCTGAAATATCTTGCGGTCACCCTTTCCAATAGTCCCCTCTTCTATGAATAAATCAATCTGCTTCAGGAGCGGCGCCCAAAACTCAGCCCCCATTAAACAAACCGGAACCTTCTGTGCCTTACCGGTCTGAATCAAGGTAATCATTTCAAAAAATTCATCGCAAGTACCAAATCCGCCTGGGAAAAAAATGTAAGCCTGGGCAGAAGCAGCTAGCATCACCTTGCGAGTAAAAAAGTAGTAAAAACCTTTTGCGTGGGTAACGTACTTATTAACCCTTTGCTCAGCTGGCAACTGAATATTTATACCGATCGATTTGTTTGGATCAACATTGTGAGCTCCACGATTAGCCGCCTCCATAATTCCTGGACCACCACCTGTAATAACCGTGTAACCATCTTTGACTAGTAGCTCACCTAATTTTACAGCCTCTCTGTACCATTTACTATTTGGTTTTAAACGAGTTGAACCAAAGACAGTGACCTCTTTGTGAAACTCGGAAAGAAACTGAAAGCCCTCAACAAACTCAGACATGATCCGGAAAATGCGCCAGGTAATGTCTGACATCTTGTGCAGTTCCATGTGCTCATCTTCTGGATGCTCAGGAACGCGTGGTGTTTTTGTTTTTTGTTTTGCCATACTCACCTATTATACTACTCTTGATACTCAAGAACAAATGCCTCGATTCCATCAATGATGACATCCAATTGTTCCTCGTGCTTTTCACTAACATAGTCACCACCACTTGCACTCTTTATAACTCGATACTCATCATTAAATTCAAGCTGCAAACTAACTCCACCCATATCTGCCACTTCTTCTTCAACGATCTCAATGCTAGCGAATTCGTTTTCCACAAACAACTGATACACCTGCTCGAATTCCTGTTCTGTAATATCGTATTCCTGGCTTTCAGACACATCTCCGTACTCTTGAGTATACACCTCCAAAGAATCGCTTGAGATGAAATATTGAATAAAAGTACCTGTAAACCCAGCATCGTAGGTATAGACGATCTGTGTGTCTTCAGGCGCTGATTCTGGGATTGCCACAGGCTCAGAAACGTTTGTATAAATCAATAAAAGTGCAGCAGCCACGATCACACCAAAGATAATCAAAATATTTTTTTTCATAAGTTTTTGTTTAAATGCTCTTGGATATATTCATAATCATGTACAAAAGAGGAGTGAAGTGGTTCTGGAAACTCATCAGGAGTAAACCATTGTAGTTCTTCAATCTTATCAGGATCACCATTGCTGACCTGATCAGGATCGATTTCGACCAAATGCACAACCGCAATCCAGTGAACCGGCGTACCATCATTATCACGGAGCACATTATGAACCGCGACAAATTCAACCTGGGATGGTTCAACACAAAACTCTTCTTTGACCTCACGGCGCACGGCTTCTTCAAAGGTCTCTCCGTGCTCCATTGATCCACCACCAACATCCCAAACACCGCACTCGTCGCGACAATTTTCAGATCGTTTATGTAACAGATAACGACCATTTCCATCATGACAGAAAAAAACGCAGCAGACCCCAATATAGTCTTCCCCGCGTTTTAGTCCATGAATTTTGCATTTCTCATCTGCCATAATGTCCCTATTTTACGCTCCAGCGCCCAAATTGTCCAACAGTACTCTCGATATCCACAGAGTTAATCTTGACACAACCACCCGTATCTGATGTAGTGACTACAGACCCTAAACGACTTGTCGTACTTGTTGCGACAGGTCTTTATTGTTGAGCTTTGTTTTCCGTGGGCCTGGTTGAGTACACCCGCCGGCTTATCATCCAGGTGGGTCGGGGTGCAAATCCCCGCAGGTCCACGGCAAACAGCACTTGACAATGATCAATTCTGATGCTATTTTGTAATTGATAAGCCGGTGGGAACCAGACCAAAAACCCGAGTCACAAGACTCGAGTTTTTTAATAACAAAAAGACAGGTCGCAAGGACCTGTGGAGTTGTTAGTAGTCAGCGAGTGAGACAGCGACCCTGGTCTGGCGCTCGCTATCGCGGCAGGCCGGATCTGAACGCTTGGCGCGCTCGCGGTGAGTCCGGATGAAGCAGGGATCGAGTGCGTGAGCAACATCTGCGGCAGTGATCTCGCCCACGTCTCGGTCGAGCATGGGCAAACGCTGTTCGACCAGCGGGGCCACTGCCTGCTGCCAGTCCGCTTCGCTCTCCTGCTCGCTGTGCCACTGAATGGTGATGACCATACCCGTGACCATCAGGCCAACGAGCGCGAGAAGCGCTGCTGCCCGGCGTAACTCACCCTTGTTGCTCAGTGCGAACATGGTGCAGATCAGACCGAACGTGCTGACGATCCAGTAGGGCCAATACGCGATGGCTATGGCCTTGAAAAAGTAGAGAATCTCCATCTTTTCCTCCATCATCGAGTTGAAGTTGTCGACGACTCAACTTAGCACAGCATTCCCAACTCGTCAAGCCCCACACTTGACAATTATGCTAAAATTAGATATTATGCTTATCCTGCTATGATTTGCGGGAAGCACCTTGAACAGATACATTGGGAGAAAACGTGAACACCCGAATCATCCTGACCCTGATCGCAACCCTTTGCTTCACCTTGCCCGCCTGGGCACAGGACAGCGACGACGAGGAACGTGTCAACAACGTGACCGCGGCCAAGCGCCAGATGGACAAGCAGATCGCCGAGTCCGCTGGCATCCTGGCCGATCAGGCACATGCCGAGACGCTCGCCCTGAGCAGCTTCGAGCGAACCAGCCGGTGGACCAATCCTGGCTACTCAGCGCCGACGACCATGCTCGGAATGCTCGACAAGTCGATCATCGATCGAGTGGTCAAACAGCACCTGGACGACATCCAGGCCTGCTACGCGCAGCAGAAAGCCACGAATCCGGACCTGGCCAGTGGCATCGTCACGGTCCGATTCACGATCGGACCAGATGGCACTGTCAGTTCAGTCAGGACCGAGCGGTCCGAGCTGGACAACGAGTTCATCGAAAGCTGTGTCTGCAGCCAGTTCGAGCAGATGGAGTTCCCTTCACCTCGTGGAGGCCCGGTGATCATGCTCTACCCGATCGCCTTGCGCTGATCTACTCCGAGTTCAGTACCTGATTCTTGCGTGGACCCTGGAGCCGGTGGTCGCCTGCTATGCGACCACATGTTGGCCGGAGATAATATCCAGGAACGACACCTGTGCGCCAGTGCAGTTGGCTGATGGGGCCTCCTGAGTGGATGACCAGTTGCTCTAACCCGCGCCGGAACAAGCCGGCGTAAATGCAGCCAAGGGGAATCAGGAACTTTGCGGCGATGTGCCAACCATCGCCGTTCTTTTTTTTTATTCAAAAACCCGAGTCGCAAGGCTCGAGTTTTTATTTTCTGCTATTCTGCGATTATTTTTTCAACGTCCTTAATCGTTCTCTCATCAATTTGCCAAGCGTAGTCTGGGATCCCCATGTCGCCCAGGATCGAAACAGCCTCGATCTGATCTGTTCCTCTTCGACAGTCCAGCGAATAACTTTCACCTTCACGAACAATCTGAGTTTCCATGGTTCCTCGCTGAATTAACAGACGCAGAATCTCTGTCTGTTTCTCTCGACTTAATTCCCTTCCATCTGAAGTCTCAAGCCCTGCCGCATCCGGCCGCGACTCAGCTTCGATTCGTTCCTGTAGTGGTGTTTCTCTTTCTGGCATATGTTTTATATTTTACTTCCCACAACACTTCTTATACTTCTTCCCTGATCCACATGGACACGGTTCGTTGCGGCCTACTTTCTTCGTGGTTGCATTCTGAGCAGAACCCCCCTCTGATCCCCCCTTGGAAAGGGGGGAGAGACTTCCTTCACCGCCTTTGTTTGCACCTTGTAAAATTACTCCAGCACGTTCGAAGATTCCCTTCCCTAACTCAGAAACACGTTTGGCCTGGCCAACGTTGGCGGCATACTTAAAGAAGTTATTAACCACCTCTTGATTAATCGCGCCCTGTAACTGGTTAAACATTCCAAAGGCTTCTTTTTTATACTCGATCAAAGGATCGCGCTGAGCATATCCTCGCAAACCAACACCAGTACGCAGCGCGGTCATATTATCCAAGTGATCAACCCACAAATTATCAACCCCGCGCAACAAAACCGCACGCTCAATCTTTTTCAACTCTTCCCTATCATCAAACAATTCTTCCAACTTTTCGTATGCGACTCCGACATGCTCCATAAACTTTTTAATAATCTGCGTTCGCAACTCAGCCAAATGCAGTTTATCTTTGACTGCCTGATCAGCCAATGTTCGCAGTTCATTTTTTGCCTTGTTATCCATTGGCAAAATAGTATTAGCAACTTCGACGATTTCATTTGGATCAATATCCCCTTCCCCAGTGTGAAAGAAAACCACAGACTCAATCTCGTCCTCAACCATCTCTAATATATTGCCAGACAATGACCGCGGATCCTCTTCAGCCACTTTTTCCAAAATCTCACGGCGGAATTTATAAATCACTTCACGGTGTTTATTCAACACATCATCATACTCAAGCACGTGCTTACGCATGTCAAAGTGATGGCCCTCAACTCGAACCTGTGACTTCTCAATCGATCCAGTAACCATCTTATTCTCAATCGGCATGTCCTCAGGCACACCAATTCGATCCATGATTCCACGCACGCGATCAGAAGCAAAGATGCGCATCAAATCGTCTTCCATAGAAACAAAGAACTGCGTTGTTCCAGGATCACCTTGACGAGCAGAACGTCCACGCAACTGGTTGTCGATACGACGTGACTCGTGACGCTCAGTTCCTAATACAAACAAGCCACCTTGCTCTAAAATCTTTTTCTCTTGTGCCTCGTCCTTTGGAGTTCCACCAAGTTTAATATCAACACCACGACCAGCCATGTTAGTGGCAACAGTAACTCCACCTTTCCGACCAGCCTGGGCCACAAACTCAGCTTCTTGCTCATGGTTCTTTGCATTTAACAAATTATGCTGGATCCCTTCGCGAGACAACATGTCAGACAAAATCTCGTTCTTATCAATAGAAGCTGTACCGACCAACACAGGCTGTCCAGATTCCTGCAGCTCTTTGATCCGCGCCACAACCGCCTTAAACTTACCTAGCTCTGATTTATAAACCCGGTCAACTAAATCCTTACGCTGATCAGGGCGATTAGTTGGCATTTGTGTTACCTCAAGATTATAGATCGAGGCAAACTCTTCAGCTTCTGTTGCAGCCGTACCTGTCATACCGGACAACTTGTCGTACATTCGGAAATAGTTTTGGAAAGTAATTGTGGCCATGGTTCGCGATTCGCGCTTGATCTCCACACCCTCTTTGGCTTCGATGGCCTGGTGCAGCCCTTCAGAATACCGTCGCCCTTCCATCATTCGTCCAGTAAACTCATCAACAATAACAATCTCCCCATCTTTGACAACGTAGTCTTTGTCATTTTTGAACAATACTTCAGCACGCAAAGCCTGCTCCAAGTGATGCACCATCTGAATTCCACCTTCGACATACAAGTTCTCAACATTCAAAGCCTTTTCCATTTTTGTAATTCCCTCTTGGGTCAAAACCGCGGTACGCATTTTCTCGTCGATATTGTAATCTTCGTTTTCCGACAGACCACGAACCATTTGCGAGTAACGAGTGTACTGATCAGAAGCCGCGGTGTCAGGTGCAGAAATAATCAACGGGGTCCGTGCTTCATCAATTAAAATAGAATCAACCTCGTCGATAATCGTATAGTGCAATTCCTGGCGCTGAACCATTTGATCTAACGAACTAACCATGTTGTCGCGCAAATAATCAAAACCAAACTCATTATTAGTTCCGTAAGTAATATCCACGTCATACGCTTCTTTTCGAGATACTGGTCGCAGATAATCCATCTCCACTTTGAAACTCCCCAACTCATCACGTTCTTTATCAGCACCTTGCTCATCAGCAGAACCTTCATCAAGTTTGTAATCTGGATCATAAATATATCCACTCTCGTGCTGAATACAACCAACAGATAAACCAAGGGCATGATAAATCTGACCCATCCAAACAGCATCACGCTTGGCCAAATAATCGTTCACTGTTACAACGTGCACACCTTTACCACTTAACGCATTTAGATAAACCGGCGCAGTCGCAGTCAACGTCTTACCCTCACCAGTACGCATCTCAGCAATACTACCGCGGTGCAAAGTTACTCCACCCATAAGCTGCACGTCATAATGCCGCTGACCCAGTGTGCGCTTAGACATTTCACGGACAACAGCAAAAGCTTGCGGCAGAATCTTATCTAAAGATTCTCCAGCTTCAATCTGTTTCTTAAATTCGTCAGTCTTTGCCTGCAAGTCTTGATCTGACAACTTCTCAGTCTCAGGCTCTAAGGCATTAATCTCTTCAACTCGGGCCCGCAACTCAGCCAAAACCTTCTTATTCGGGTCCCCAAAAATTAAGTTTAATATTTTGCTCATAATAAGCACACATTACCCTATATCGACTTGTTTTTCAAGGGTTGACATAATAACTGAATAGTGTTACTTTCAGACCACACTTCAAGGAGGAAGTATGCTTACCAATGTCGAAGGACGTGTCGTGCGTTACGGGGTGGTTGTCAACGGTCGAATCATCGAAGAACGTTTGCTTGCCCTGAATCATCTGCCCTATGGTTTCGATGATGGACAAGAGCAGTTGCTCAGTGGCAAGAAGATGGTCAAGACCCCAGTCTTCGTCGCTGGCAACAGTGACTCCGGCTACATCGTCGAAGTGCAGCCAGGATGGACCGCTCTGCACACCCCACTGACTGACCCTGACCCTGAACCGAAAACGATTTCTGGCCCGGCAAAGATCAAGCTGGGTCTGGACCACCGAGGCAAGATCGATCTCCCCGGCATGACCGTCCTTTTCCAGATGGTCACCGCACCACCACAGACTGATGAATCAGACACGGGTCTGGTTGGCTGGCTGAAGGGGTTCTTCCGGAGCTAGCACCTCACCCACTCAACAGAAAGCAACACAAAAACCACTCAGGCGAACCTGAGTGGTATTTTCTTTTTTATTTATATCTCATCTTCTGGTTCTGACTTGCGGCGCATTAACTTTTTCCATAAACTACCACCTTTTCTAACCTTGGTTTTTCGTTTCTCTTTTAACCTACGCATCTGTCTCTGTAAGTCATCTTTTGCCCCATCAATCGCTGCATATAAATCTTCATGAAAAGTTTCCACACGCAGCAAGTCCCCTGGCACCTCAACTGTAAATTCACACTTAAAGTGCGGGCCTTGTTTATGCCGCCCAGACTCATCTGCTACTTCAATTGAAACCTTAACCGGTTCAAACTTTTTTACAAATTTTCTTAGTGAGAGAACCTTTTCTTCTGTGTAAGACCGGATAGCATCTGTAAGCTCCATGTTGGTCGACTTTATGTTTATGATTTGCATATAGTCATTGATTATTACCTTATGATTCTAGTATATCACTTTTAAATTCTTTGGCCACCTCATTGATTTTCTTTTTCAAACCCTTTTTCTCAATGTCTGAACGGATATCAGCATCCTCCTTTTTGGCACCCTTAATGGCCAGCTCCAAAATATTACGAAATGTTTCTGCCACTTGCCGCGAATGAACCTTGACCACAAACAATTCTGTCAATGAAATTATCGAGACAGTGTCTCCATAAACATCAATCTCAATCGGCTGATATTTATCAAGCCCAATAAAGTACGATTTACGTAAGTGCTTTTGATCGTTGTTGCAACATTCTTCAAGTGTCTTTGGAGTGATCGGCAACAAGCCTCTAAAAGAAATGCGACGCTTGGTGCGCATTTTATAATATTCAGGAAACAACTTCGGAGTTGTTTCGTATTGTTTAGCGATTGGGCCATATCCAAGAATTTCCTTGTTCGGCTCCTTAAGCGTATCTTCGTACGCTGAACGGACACCAGTTCGACCTTCACGATATTCGATCTTTGGTTTCTTAGATGACAAGTTGTGCACTGTCTTTAATTCTGTACTAAGACTGCTTGCTCGTTGTTCCAACCGTTCAGCCTCCCGACGCCGGCGAGTGAACTCATCTGCCATGTAATACGGATCTGCTGTAAAAATATAAGCGTTGCGTCGTTTGTGTCGAGTGATCAGCCCAAAACGTGTTAGCCAGATCAAATCATCTAATACTGAACTTTTCGGACGATCAGTGACTCGTGACAAACGCCTTACTCCTGTTGTTCCCTCTTGCAATAAAGCCAAATATAAGGTGGCCATGCGTTCTGGCACACCGAGATTCTCTAATTCTTTTTGTGCTTTTGATTTCATAACGAAATTAACGACGAACCTTCTCGTTCTTTTTTACTGTAAAACAAAACAAATCGATGGTCAAATATACAGATGTGTACAAGTTTTATTGTTGATTTCTTTAAAAATAATACAATGAAAGTAGAGAGAACCTTACAAAAGAAGAAAGGAGGTAGTCATGCGTACTACCATCACATATCTGTTGGCTTTGAGTCTGGGAACCCTGATCCTGGGGTGTTCAGGTGATTTGGAAGGAAGCTTCGACGACCAGCCTGGTGACAGCGGTCTGTACTGGGGAACCGATGACGATGACGCTGATGATGACGACAACGATGTTGGCGACGACGATCAGTCCGATGACGACACGGAATCGGACGACGACATCGCAGACGACGATGACAACGACGTAAGCGACGACGACACCGGGGATGACGATGATGAGATCAACGAAGGCGAAGGATCCCAAGAGCAAGAAGACCTGATCCATGACCTGATCTCCTCAGCTGAGGCCCAGGAATGGCCTGATGCTGGTGGTCCACAAGATCACTACCTGCCCTACCAGGACGGGGTGCACATGGGCATCAGCCAAGGCACCAACTGCGGCGGGCATGTCGGAGATCTGTCTGGCTCAGTTGACTTCACTGTGACTGGCAACTACGAAAGTGCTCATGGCCTGTATACCACAGCCACACAAGCCGGAACGGTCTGGGCCGTGGAAACTGGTGTGACTGGATTTGTGGACAATTCCTACGGCAACTACGTCTTCATCCGACACACCGGCGACGGCACCTATTCCATGCACGCCCATCTGGCCTACGGCAGCATCTTGGTCAGCTACGGTCAGGAAGTTTGCCTGGGCGACCTGCTTGGCCTGATCGGCAACACTGGCGAATCCTTTGGTGAACACCTTCACTACGAACACCGCGACGGTAATGAGAACATCCTCACCCCGAGCTTTTACGAGCTCCCAGTGGTACCCAGTAGCTGCAACCCCTGCAACACAAACGACCACACCGTTGACTGCTACGCCAGCCAGAACGAGATCAACTGCGGCGACACCTGCAACTGCACTGATTCTGACCTGGATGGCTACCTGCCGGACAACTGTACTGATACCGGCTGCAACCAGCCGCGAACTGATTGCAACGACAACGACCCGAGCATCCACCCTGGCGTGGCTGAATTCTGCGACGACATCGACAGCAACTGCAGCGGTATGGGTGACGAGCCCTACAACACCTACTACCAGGACAGTGATGGCGACGGCTACGGCAGCAACTCCAGCCAGCAGCTCTGTGCTCCCAGCTCACCCTACAACGCGGTGCAATCCGGAGACTGCAACGACAGTGACCCACAAAGCCATCCTGGCGCTTGGGACGATCCCTGCGACAACACTGACCAGGACTGCTCCGGCAGCGCAGCCAACCCGACCTCACACTCTGACAGCGACTGCTACAACGGTGACGTCTACTGGTTCGACTCCTGTGGTGATGTCGAGGGCCTACACACAGACTGTAATGGTCTGGGTTGCAACGGCGGCATCTGTGGGATCGAATTCTGTGGAAACGGTACCTGTAGTGGTGGTGAGAGCAGTTGCTCTTGCCCGCAGGACTGTGGTACTTGCAGCGGCTGTTGCAGCGGCAATGTCTGCATGAACGGCACCTCGGACTCCTACTGTGGCTCAGGTGGCGATACCTGTGATTCCTGCAACGGCAACGAGTCCTGTGACTACCAGAGCTGTAGCTGTGACTCGCACGACTATACCGCCTGCCACAACAACAACGTCTACTGGTTCGATGCCTGCGGCAATGCAGAGTCGATCGACGAGAACTGTACCCACGGCTGTGCTTCTGGCGAGTGTCTGGCCTATGCCGAGGATCAGACCAACCTGCCACTTGACTGCGAAACCAACGGCGCCATCCACCAGAATATCCTCACGGCCACCCAAATCTCGGTGAGCGACCCGACTGGCGACCCGCAGATCACTGTGACCTGGGAAAAGTGTGACGGCAGTGACTTCGGCTCGACCAAGAACTGCCACGTCCATGTCGGTGCCCCTGGTGGTGTCGAACGGATGGACTTCACTTGGTACGCTGGGACGGACAGCTATACAACGACCTTTGAGGGCTGGCCGGTTGGCTCCCCCTTTGTCGATGCTCCGTGTGGCGAGGACAAGGAGTTCTACGTCACCTGCGACGACGGCTACCACTACGCCTATTGGATCTCTGACGATCCGGTACGCATTGAACGTGTTTGCGACTAGGCAAACCAAAACCCGCGCTGGACGCACCAATGCGGGCTTTTTAATTTTCTTACATCCCAATGTACTGCACCTCTTCTTCTAACTGAATCCCCATCTCATCTCGGATTTTCATTTTAACTAAACTGATTAACTGGACAATCTGATCTGCCGTGGCTGTGCCGTCATTTAAGATAAAGTTTGCGTGATCCTCTGAAACTGATGCACCGCCTATGCGTTCACCTTTGAGCCCAGCTTCATCAATTAAACGACCTGCAGATTCGTCTTCTGGGTTCTTAAAGACACATCCGGCACAGGACGATCCTAATGGCTGTGACTTCTTGCGCTTAGCCAAGCACTCGTCCATTTTGGCTTTGATCTGTTCTGGATTGCCTGGCGCGAGTTTTAGGGTCACTTCGAGCACGATATCATTTGAACTCTTAAGTGCGCTGTAGCGATAACGAAAATTTAGATCTTTGCTTTCAAGCACGACCTCCGACGCACCATCCACCTTCGCCAAGGCTTCGGTGGACAGGCGCGCCACGCGCACGTTCTCAACCACCTGTCCCATGTCACCTCCGTAACATCCAGCATTTCCATAAACCGCTCCAGCGATCGTGCCCGGTATTGTCGTGGCCCATTCAAGTCCGGTCAGACTCGCATCCGCAGCTGCGCGAGCAACTGCTGTTGTCAAAGCTCCGGCACCAGCCTTGATCCGATCGCCTTCAACCACAATCTCGCGATTAGCCATCTTGATTATCAGCCCATCATATCCAGCATCAGCAACCAAGATATTCGTCCCCCCGCCGATAACTTCATGCTCGACCCCTTTCTCCTGCGCCCAGCGAACTGCTCCGACCAATTCCTCAGCACTAGCCACCTGAACAAAAAACCGCGCTGGCCCACCAACACGGAAGGTTGAATGTTTGCTCATTGGCTCGTTCCCATTTATCTGCATAAGTTTCTGGCCACCTTATCAATATCACCGGCTCCCATAACCAAAACCACATCGCCCGAACGAACGCGTTCACGTAACATCTGCTCAGCCTCAGCTGGATTCGCAGCATAGACCACCTCTCGCGACACACCCTGACTTTGATCAAACTCTTGGATAGTGTTAACCAAATCACGGCTAGAAATATCTTTGTCTTCTTCTTTCCGTCCAATGGCCGAAAAAATTTCCGTCATGATTAACAAATCAGCTTGATCAAAACTTTCAACAAAATCATCAAACAGCTCTCGCACACGAACGTGCTGATGTGGCTGGAAACAGACGACTAGGCGCTTATCAGGAAAAAACTCTTTTGCCGCCTGCAAGGTTTTGGAAACTGCTGTTGGATGATGGGCATAATCTGAAATCACTTCAGAATCTTGGAACTGCCCCACCCGTTCAAAACGCCGCCAAACTCCTGGGAACGCATTAAGACCGCTGATAATCGTCTCAGAATCTACACCCAACTGCTCAGCCACTGACATTGCAGCCAAAGCATTGGACACATTAAAGTCACCTGGAATTTGAAGTTGCAGTTCAGTTGGCTGATCCTTCATCGAAAACTGAACATCTTCAGCCCTAATTTTCAATTTCATGGTCTCTGGATCGTCAGCGTTGCGTACAACAATCCCGCTTTTTGGAACCTTGTTGACGAATTCCTGAAAAGTGTCACGGATATGATCCAAATCTTTAAAATAATCTAAGTGGTCTTCTTCAATGTTGGTCAAAGCCACTACGTTCGGATCTAAATGAAGAATGTGAGATTTATATTCACAGCCCTCAAGCAACAACAAGTCACTTTTACCAATGCGCACGTTTCCCAACTCCCAACTTGGAACCTTTGTACCAACAATCACAGTCGGATCCAGCCCAGCCGCCTCTAGCACCAAGCCAAGCATGGCCGTAGTGGTTGACTTGCCATGTGTACCAGAAACCACGATCGTTTTGTAATTTTTCGAAACCTGTCCGAGAAATTCAAAATATGACAACTGCTTCTGAGCTGCTTCACGTTCCGGATCATCCTCTGGAACGGCTGAAGAATAAATCACCAAATCAGCTGTCTTGGCCCAGTCTGGATTACTACCAACCACAACCTCAGCCCCGGCCGCTTCTAACTCACACAAAATATCCGAGTCACTAGCATCAGACCCTGTCACTTTGACCCCACGATTCAACAACAACTTCCCAGCAGCAGAAACACCTATTCCACCAGCTCCGATCAAGTGAACTTTTTTAAGCTTATCTAGCATATGCAGGTATTGTACTAACCCAGGCACAATCAGGCAAGCAAAGAAAAAAGCGGGGTGTAAACCCGCGGTTGGCTAAGAAGCCTTGAGTAGACGGAACTCGTTGCCGTCGATTACGTTGTAACGAAATCCCTTGCCATCATCTGTCAGCACGAGATTCCAGATGTCCGGAGCGACCATGATCAGATCACCATTACCGTCCAGCACCTGGCTTTCCGAATCATCTGTGGCTCGGACCAGAGCTGCGGCCAATCGACCACCAGACCTGAGAACCACGTCCTTTACCCGGAAGCTGTCATCGATCTCAATCTCACCACGATCTGGTGTGACCAGTAGCTGTCGACGTTCGACCCAACCCCGATCTCGAGTTTCCTCGATGAAGATACTTGGATCACCACCTGGCGACCAGAACGCTTTGATCAACCGGAAACGACCCTTGAAAATCGTTTCTACTCCAAGCTGGTCACTTGTCCAACTTGCCATCTGCGCTGGCGTGACCGACCCGATCTCAGGATCACTAGATCGGATCACAATCAGCCGTTGGTAGTGATACAGCTCCTCATCATCACGTGGATACTGCGGTGGCCAAACCAGCAGAATGATCGATTGACCGTCTAGCGAATTCTCCACCAAGTTGACCGTACTTTGGCCAAGCACTGCTTGAAGAAACTTGTTTTCGACCTGCCAGCGCCCGCTACTATCCATATAGAATTCGGTTCTCACACCGTTCCAAAGCACGCCATAGTGGTGCCGACGGAACAGCGGTGTCTTTTCTCTGCGCCGCGTTCGCGGCACCCAATTCTGGCTCCGGACAAGCATCTTTCCATCTGGTCTGACCAGATAGAATCGACGTTCACTGTTCGGAGGAAGTCTAGTATCTTGCCCGGAAAGCAGGACATCACGATCACGTACACGATGAACACGAGGATCAGTCAGTGGCAAAACCACTTTCCGCTTTCCACGTGAATGGAAATAGATCGCAGCCTTGGGATCATCTGTCGACGGATAACAGGCAGCAAAACTGGTGCCGTCCGGGCTAACGCCTAAACGACTGTTCTGCCGTAGTTGTCGTGCCTGATCCGTATCGATCCCGGCTGGCAATCGAGCAGCCAAATGAATTGTCATTGTCCGGCACCTTTCTTGTGCCCCCCTGAAAAATTCCTCCCCCGCTAAAGCTACGAAGGACTGTTAGGGATACCTTAATTTAGTATAAACAGAAAACATTGTCAAGGGCAAGATATAAAGGTAGAATAGGCAGCGTATGAAAAATCTTCGAAACTATGACCCCAAGCTAGCTGACATGCTTGCTCGTGAGCTTGAGCGCCAGGAACAAGGGCTAGAAATGATCCCTTCTGAGAACTTTGTTTCTCTGGCTGTACTTGAAGCCCTGGGCTCTGTGGCTACTAATAAATACTCTGAAGGCTACCCAGGCCGACGATATTACGGTGGATGTGAGTTTATTGATGAGATTGAGATCACTACAATCAAGCGCGCTAAAAAAATCTTTGGTGCTGAACATGCTAATGTACAGCCGCTTTCTGGAGCACCGGCCAACATCGCTGTCTACTCTGCCCTTCTTGAACCTGGTGACACTGTCCTGGGTATGGACCTGTCACATGGCGGGCACTTAACTCACGGACACCCAGTTACCCTAATGGCTCAGATTTATAACTTTGTTCGCTACAAAACTGATGTTGATGGTTTGATTGATTACGATAATTTGCGCGACATGGCTTTGGAACATAAGCCAAAAATGATTCTTGTTGGTTACTCGGCTTACTCGCGTGAGATTGACTATGAACGAGTGCAAAAAATCGCTGACGAAGTTGGTGCCCTAACCATGTCAGATATGGCTCATATTGCTGGTTTGATTGCGGCTGGAGAGATGAACAACCCTGTGCCGATATTTGATGTTGTTACTACAACCACACACAAGACTTTGCGTGGTCCACGCGGCGGAATGATTCTTTGTAAAAAGAAACATAAGCCAGCGATCAACAAGGCTGTGTTCCCTGGTTTGCAAGGCGGGCCACATGAGAATAACATTGCAGCCAAGGCAGTAGCTTTTAAAGAAATCCTGGATCCATCATTCAAAGAATACGCGCGTCAGATCAAAGCTAATGCAAAGGTGCTTGAAGACGAATTCCGATCTCGTGGATATGACCTTTGTTTTGGTGGGACCGATAACCACTTGCTCTTGATCGACGTAACTAACAAAGGTGTTTCTGGACAAGAGGCTGAGAAAGCACTGGATGCTGCAGCGATCACTGTAAACAAAAACATGATCCCAGATG
>CAZDDW010000008.1:0-46890 GCA_964504365.1 uncultured Gammaproteobacteria bacterium
GACACCTACGACGGTGCCCCGGAGCTCTGCGACGGAGTCGACAACGACTGCGACGGTTCGCTGCCGGTCGATGAAGCTGATGTCGACGGTGATGGCGACAGGGAGTGCGATGGCGACTGCGACGACAACGACGCAGACCTGAATCTCGCTGACGCTGACGCTGACGGTTACAGCACCTGCGACCTCGACTGCGACGACAACGACGCTGACCTCAACCTGGACGACGCGGACGGTGACGGTTTCACGACCTGTCCTGACTTCGACGGTTTCAGTGACTGCGACGATACGGCCGCGGTCAGTCATCCGGACGCCCTCGAGGCTTACGATGACGGTGAGGACAACGACTGCGACGGCCTGGTCGACGACGCTGACCCGGACGCCGAAGCCTACGTCAACGTGACCTGTAGCCTGGTCGGCAACGACCTGGAAGTGACGATCAACGGCATCGTGTCCACCACGTGGATCGATGCCTACAACGACCAAGGCAACTACATCGGCAGCCTGAACATGCCGATCGATGACGCCTCGGACTCGCTGGAGATCGCCACCAACGGTTGCTGGGATCACGTCGATTCTTGCTACAACGTCGCCTACGCTGGCGATGGAGTCGATCACGTGTTCACGTTCAACGCCGACACCTTCACCTGGAAGGTGCGCAACGAACTGGACGAGATCGCCTACGGCAAGCTCCTGAACGTCGACGTGGAAGGTGACTGTTACCTCCACATCGACGACGGAGGTGATGGCTTCGCCATCAGTCCTTAGTTCTTTTCTAGCCCTGTCCTAGGGCAAACTCATCAACGGCAGCAACCCAAGCTGCCGTTTTTAATTTGTGCTACAATATAGTCATGATTAACTTGCAGGAGGTTTACCAGAAATCAGAACAAGAAACCAAAGTCTATTTGGTTCTTTTGGCTTTGGCTCTGACGGTTATTATTGCTTCAATTGTATTTGTTTCTCCATTGGTAACTTTAGCGGCTGTCATAGGCCTGGTTTTCGTTATTCTGAGCTTTTATAGGCCAACATGGACTTTGGCCTTCTTAGCCGTTTATTTGCCGTTTGAGCCATTTTTGCTTAAGTGGGTGCCAGATGATATTTATTTGTTTGCACGTTACTTTTCCGAGATTTTGATTTACGTCTTGGTTGTAGTGTTGGCCTGGAGATTTTTAGCCAAGCAGGTCAAGCGTCGCACCTCACCGATTGATTTTCCATTAGTGTTATTTCTGATCGTTCTGGTCAGCTCGATTCTGATCAACCTGGTACCACCAACAATCGCTATCTTAGGCGCCCGCCAGATCCTGCGCTTCATTCTTGTTTTCTTCTTAGTCTTTTATTTCGCACCAACCAAAGACTATATAAAAAAACTGACCCTGATCATGTTTTCGATCATGTTGTTCCAGTGTGCACTTGGTTTGTTCCAGGCTGGCTCTGGTGGTCTGATCGACAGCTATCTGTTGCCAAGTGAAACGCGAACCTACGCGGACATTCAACTCAAGTCTGGACAAGAACAATTTTGGGATCCTGGCTCGCGTGTCTTTGCCACTATGGGCCGCTACGACCGACTAGGTACTTTTATTGCTTTCTTCTTGCTTCTGGCTACAGGTTTGATTTATGAAAACAAGCTACGTAAAAAACACCCAGGTCTTTACTGGATGTTTGTCTTAGCCATCCCAACCCTTGTGCTGACGTATTCACGATCAAGCTGGTTTGGCTTCTTGCTTGGATTTTTATTTATTGCACTGTTGATCAAACACGACCGGCGGGTGATGATCGGTGTGGCTGCCTTTGCTATCATAGTTGCCTCGTATCTAGCTTACACTGGTCTTGTTGTTCGTTATCTGACAGACGTGCCACAACAAACCGTTGCCGAACGTTTCTTTGAAGCGTTCTCGTACGAACGTTGGCGCGGTGAGTACTACGGCCTTGGACGGCTCTACTGGATCGTACAGACACCGACAGTTGTTGTTCCGGCTTCACCGTTCTTTGGATTTGGCCCAGGACAATTTGGTGCTGGTGCTGCAGCGGCCCTGGGTAATGCAACAGTGTACGAGGAACTAGGTTTGCCGTTTGGAGTGTATGGAACAGACGGATACATTGACAATAACTGGATGTCTTTGTGGGGCGAAACCGGAACGCTTGGTTTGATTTTCTACTTGGCCATGTTTGCAGCACTGTTTAGATATTCATATCGCTTGTACAGAGAATCTGATGATCCGTACGTACGTGGTTTGGCGATCGGATATTGTGCAGCATTGCTTGCGGTATCCCTGAATGCTTTCTTGGCCACGTTCCTTGAGGTGCGAACTCTGGCATATTATCTTTGGTTGTATGGTGGGTTGATAGTTGTGTTGGGAGAAAAAGAAAAATTAAAGGCATGAACATAATTCAAGCCAACAAACATTATTATCAACGCAGCGGGGCTGACCGTTATATTTTTAATTTAACTGATTTACTGGAACAGCATGGACACAATGTGATTCCGTTTGCTATGCAGCATCGCGAAAATTTGCGTTCGCCTTGGGACAAGTTTTTTCCAAGTTATGTGCAGACGCGAGTGCCGCGGATCGGACTCGGTGCCTTGCGAACCGTTGGTCGTGGAATCTACTCGTTTGAGGCTCGAGAACAAATGCGCTTGCTAATTCGCGAGTCTCGGCCAGATCTAGCACATATTCATAACATCTACGCTCAGCTTTCACCATCGATCCTAGATGCACTGCGTGATCGCGATATTCCAACAGTAATGACTGTGCATGATTACCACTTGGTCGCTCCTAACTATATGCTTTGGTCACATAATCGAATTGAGAACTGGGGCAAGACTGGATTGATTCGAACGACCTTGTCGCGTTTTCACAAAGATTCTTTGGCAGCCAGTTTTGCTCAGGCCCTGACGTATAAGTTGCATCGCTGGCGTTTTTCTTATCAGCGCGGCATTGATCGTTTTATTTGTCCAAGTGAATTTGTTCGCCAACAAATGATCAAGGGAGGATTTGCTGAAGATCGAGTTGTGACCATTCCGCATTTTCTGGTTCCTCCGAAACCCTCGCAACCCCCGAAACCCTCGCAACCCCCGTACATTTTATTTGTCGGCCGCTTGGTCACAGAAAAAGGCGCTGAAGTTCTGCTTCACGCCATGCGTGAGCTTCCAAACGTGAAGTGTAAGATTCTGGGCGATGGCCCAGACATGAAGCGTTTGCGCGAGTGGGCTCGAGATATGCCTAATGTTGAATTCCTTGGCTGGCGTTCAGGCGAACCAGCTTGGTATTTGTATCAGAACGCTCGTGCTGTGGTTGTGCCATCACTCTGGTATGAAGTGTTTGGTCTGGTTGCCCTTGAGGCCATGGCTGCTGGTACAGTCGTGATTGCTTCGGACATCGGTGGCCTAACAGAGGTAGTCGAAGATGGGGTTACTGGACGTTTGTTCCCAGCCGGCGATGTTGAAGCTTTGCGTGCTCACATTGTCGATATGATCGAAGACCCAGATCGTGCACAAGAGATGGGCCAAGCCGGCCGTAAAAAAGTGGAAACAGAATTTAATCCAGAATTGCATTACCAGCGAATCATGGAAGTCTATCGAAATGTGATGTAAAATTTTTCCTAGCCACTTTAGTGGCGTTCAATATTTAGACCGGATCAAAGACCACGTCGAACGTGGCAAGTCCGTTAGAAAAATTTTCTAAGCCATCTTTGATGGTGTCTCAATTTAAGACGGGACTAAAGTCCCTGAGAAGTTTGATGCTATGAACAAAAAACCTTGTCCTTATTGCGAACCATACCCAGCCCAACATAAACAAGAGTGGTTGAGTTATTTTGTTGAAGAAGCGAACAACCAGATAGAAAAATTATTTGGGCGCGTAAAAACAAACTGGGATGTTGAGGATCGGGTTATGTCTTTGTTGGTTCGTTTGTTGTGTTTGAGCCGTGCCGGACGTTTTACAGTGTTGGCAGATGATCAACCCGATCTCGTGTCAAAGTACAAGTATCTTTACCAGCAAGCCCGGCAGTCTGGTTTTGAAGTTGAGCGTTTTCATCTTTTTGGTCGACCGACCACAACTTATCGAGTTTGCCGCCAAGGTCGTAAACAAGTTTTTGATCAGCTGCCGACATCTAAAAAATATTCAAACCAACAGTGGTTTGTTGATGACAAACCGCTTTTTAAAAAATTTTTGCAGCAAGGTGGTCATCCAATTCCCAGGGGCGGCGCGTTTGTTAGATGGTCACGAGCAAATAAGTTTGCTGATTTGATTGGTTTTCCACTGGTAGTAAAACCAGCTCGTGGATCTCTTTCTAAGCATACATTTTATCCAGTGCACGATCAGGATGAGTTTCAACGAGCTTGGCGAATTGCTAAGCAAGTTAGTCCGGTGGTTCTGGTCGAGGAGTATGTTCCAGGAATAATTTATCGAGCGACAACGGTTTGTAATCAATTGGTTGCGGCCTCATCTCGGTATCCTGCTCAAGAAGGTGCTGATGGTGTGGCTAAAGTGATTGTCGCAGCCGGAGCCAAAATTGTTGATGTGACTGATTCGGTTCACCTGGAAAACAAAAAGATGTTTGAAGAAATATCTGAGCAGCTTGGTGGGGTTTTGTTAGGACTTGATATTATTGCTGAAGATCTGTCACGACCCTGGCATGAACAAAGTTTTGTTTTTATTGAAGGTAACTCGTTTCCAGCAATCGCTATGCACCACGAGCCGGATGAAGGCCAGCCTCGTAATGTTGCCGGAGCAATTTGGGAAGGGTTGTTCTCAGCACACGGGGACCGACAGGCGTAAGCCTGTCACATTTGCTTAAAGAAAACAGCAGGGAAGACTCCCTGCTTTATTGTATCTGGGTCAAGAGGTAGATCATTATCCAGAATCGCCAGCTGACTTGGATCAGATAGGCTGCTCCGAAGATAGAAAATATCGTGTAGATATATCGATCAGTATTTGTTAGTTGCCTGTTGAATATTTCTGATGCACAGAGGAACAGAAGTAGTAAACCACTTACTTCAATGACAGCTGTTTTGATCATGTAGCTATCAAGACAACAATCAGAGAAGCTAGAAACTGCCCATTTTCGTGCAACCATGGCCAGAAGGATAAGGATCATTTTGAAAATGAACTTCACTTGCTTCTCCTTTAGAGTATATTAACTTACAGGTTATTCCTCTGTTTGTCAACTGTTCTGTAGTATACTGGTGGTGTATGAAAAAAGTGGTTACTTTGTGCATGATTTATGATGATGAGCGAATTCTTCTGGGAATGAAGAAGCGGGATTTTGGGCAAGGGAAGTGGAATGGATTTGGAGGTAAGGTGGCTGACGGGGAGACGATTGAGGATGCAGCTCGGCGTGAGACCTTGGAGGAGGCTGGGATCGAGCTGGTTGATCTAACTAAACGCGGAGTGATCACGTTTTATTTTGAAGGCAAAGATTATCACATGGAGTGTCACTTCTTTAGTTCTTCTGAGTTCAAGGGCGAGCCGGTTGAATCCGACGAGATGCGGCCATGTTGGTTTACACATGATCAGATTCCTTTTGATGATATGTGGGCCGATGATCCACACTGGATGCCGTTGTTATTGTCTGGGAAGAATTTTGAAGGGGAGTTTACTTTTGGGAAAGATAAAGAGGTTGTTGATTATCGTATTAAGGAGATTTAATGTTTTTATGTCTGAAGCTGTTTCAATAAAGGTTATCAAGGTTCAGAATTTTCCCCATGCAGAGTTTGGGGTGGTTTTGGAGAATGGAGACAAGCATCAGTATTCGGTACGACTGAGTGAGCAATATTATCAGAAGTTGACGCAAGGCGGGATTACGCCGGAAGAACTTATTGAAAAATCATTTCGGTTTTTGCTTGAGCGCGAGCCAGCTAGTGCAATCCTACCCGAGTTCGAGCTCAATTTGATTCAACATTATTTTAGTGATTACGAGAAAACGATATGAGACAGATTTATATTATCGGCACGCTGCATGCCGGGTGGACAGTGGAGAACGAACTACAGGAAGAGTTAGAAAAGATCAAACCAGATCAATTGTTGGTTGAGATTTGTGATCAGGATCTGGTCAAGGATAAACTTGATAAATATCCGCCAGAAATGGTCTTTGCTTACCAGTGGGCGAAACAGAATCAAGTTCCTGTTGTTGGATACGATAGTAAGATTAGTGTTTTTAAACAAGGTGTATCAGATGAAGAGAATCAGGCTTTGATTAAAGAACAAAAGAAGCAGCTAGGCCACCTGAGCTGGAAGGACGCGAACAAGCCAGAAAACCGCGAGCTGTTTTTCAGTGAGGGGTCTAGAAAAATAGTAGATCCTGAAAAAGATAAGTTGCGTGAGCAAGAGATGGTTGATAATATAAAACAGGTCATGGTTGATGAAGGCAAGATTATTGTTTTAACTGGTTGTGGGCATTTAGGTTTTTTTGAAATCAACTTCCCAGAAGCTGAATCTCCACTTATCAATTGATATAAAAAATATGACTTACGAAAAAGCGAATAAATTACACATTGTGGCTGTAGTGGCTGTGATCCGTAATTCTGACGGTAAATATTTAGTACTCAAGCGCTCGGAGCGAGAGATCGCTTATCCCGGTATGTATACCTTTCCTGGCGGCAAGGTTGAGGACAACAATACAGTTGAGGAGACTTTGGCTGACGAGGCAATGGAGGAGGCTGCTCTGACACTAAAGCCAGGCAAGATTTTACTCAAAGACAAGTCGTTTGTTCGGCCAGATGGACAAACAGCAAAAGTTTTTTCGTACCTGTGTGAGGTAGAGAACGCAGACCAGGTTGTGATTTGTGAGGATTTTACTGATTATAAATGGGTCACGCTTGAAGAACTCAAAGATCTGCCACACGTAGGTATTGAGGATGAATTGATTCAGGCCGAAAAGATTTATTCGTCCGGTGTTCCAATTGATACCTTGTATACCAAAAGTGTTAAGGCTGAGTGATTAGTTTATGGCTAAATGGATTGTTTATATGTTGCGCTGCTCAGATCAGAGTTTGTATACCGGGATTACCACGGATCTGGATGCAAGGCTGGAAAAGCACAACGCAGGCAAAGCCTCGAAGTGCACACGTGCGCGGTTGCCCGTGAAAATGGTTTGGTCAGAAAAGGTCGGGTCAGAATCCGAAGCCAAGAAGCGAGAGGCTGAGATTAAGAAGATGACCAAGAAAGAAAAAGAACAAATAGTTAAGAAAGCAAAATGACACCCTTGCGGGTGTCATTCCTATTTGGACGAGACCAAAGTCCCTGAGAAATTATTCTACAATACCTTGATCTGCAGCCATGGTGTCATGCGGAAGGTCTGTGGTGACGACTGGACCTGAAGCTGAGACAAAAGCGCCAGTGTTTGCATCGGTTCCAGTTATTTGGATATTTTCTAACAGTGTCGGTGTGGTGCTGGTCTGACCTTCTGTTGGCGTGATTCCGACTTCGAAAGCTAGTCCTATGATTGGTGCGGTCGGGGCAAAGGTCGGATCAATCTGATCTGAGGTCCAGGAGATCGTGCCTGCGTCGTGTTCAACCGGATCGCCAACAGAAACGGTTTGTTTGCCAGTGAATCGAACATTGTCTGCAAGCTCTGCTTCAAACTGAACACTGTTGATCGAGCTGGTGGTGCCTGTAACGTTTATGAACACCCAGTACTTTGTTTCCATTCCAACACGCGGTGGCAAAGGCCCACGTCCTAATTGATCTCCCTGCGCAGTTGAATATCGACCAAAAGAATCAAGGATAATCGGAGATGTGATTGGTGTGCTAATTGATTGGCCGTAGCTGGTGATTTGTTGACCAGTGCCATCGCCAAGTGTAAATGTGGACACGGCTCGAGTGTCAGCAGTTAGATTTTCGAACACCTCAGCTTCTGATTGCATAATTGAACTGCGTACCGGAAGCTCAATCGTGGTTTCGCTAGAAGCACCAGGTTCCAGCACATCGATCACGATCGTATTGTTCTCAAGATCCGTGTTATGGAAGAACGGGCTGTCAGTATCAATTGTGATTTTTATATCGTTAACAGGATAGTCACCAACGTTTTCGTAGCCAATAGTAAACTCAACTAGTGATCCAGGTTCAATCGTGGCTGAGCTAATGCTGTGAGTCAGAGCTATTGGCGGTGGAATTAACGGAGAAGTCTGGGTTAAGGTGTTTTGTCGATAAAGTGAATTTCCAAATGTGAATGATGGGTAAAAAGTGAAATTGACCGACTCGGCATCTGAGTCGAGTCGACCGGTGAACTGCATTGAACCTTCCTCACCAGCGTTGATTGCTGGGAGCAAGAAGGATGAACCAACCATCAGGTTTGAGGCTTCAAGTAAAACAAAGCCGTTCGGCCACTCGGGTTCGATGCTGATTTGTGGAAAGTTGATTTCGCCAGTGTTGCGGTAGGTGATTGTGCCGGTTACTTCTTGATAGCCGACTAAACGTTCCGGAAGTTCTAAGGCGAGTTCAAGTGTTGATCCAACCGGAGTGAAGCTGTGGTGACTGACTTTTTGGGTTACGGTATTTTCTGCGCCGTGTTTGAAGGTAAGAATGCTACGGAAGGTTTGTTCACCTCCGACATCACCAAACATCACTCCACGGACACGGACCAGACCGGTGCCGTCGACTGGGATTGATCCAATCTCAATTCGATTTCCTTCGACCAGATAGGTCTCGCTTGACACTTCTTCGAGTGAAAAATGTTCTGGGTAACCCAGAAGCAAGGTTGCGTCGTGAAGCTCTAATCCAGTGGTGTTGGTCCAACGAATGCTTAGGGTCGATGGCGCTCCAGCAACAATATCGACAGGTGCCACGGTTGTTTCAAACAAAACTTTATCAGCAATAGTTGTTGGTTTATAAAAGGCTAAAATTAAGGCTAAAATTCCTAAACCAACAACAAGCCCAAGCAAAAACATATCAAAAACGAAAATTAAGCGAGCGTACTTATAACGACCGTGATACTTTTTTGTGTAATGTTTTCGGGCTGGGTGCGTGAACCATTGGCCTGGGTGTCTGGCGAACTTGAGGGTACGCCGACGGATTTGTTTGCTCATATGTTTAGTTTACCTAGAAAATGAAAATGTGAAAACCTGAGAAGAAAGACCAATGATTTCATCACGCCCATCTCCGTTTATGTCTGTGGCTGATACTTCAACACCTGTATTTCCCGACACATCAAAGGCGTAGAACGAGGAAAGGAGTGTTCCATCATTGCGATAGACACGAACCTCGGGTTGGCCGCCAGTTCCAGGACCAGTAATGACTTCATCGATCCCATCACCATCAGTATCACCAACTGCCACATTTACTCCGCCGCGGAAGTTTTCGTCAAAGGCGAAGAAACCAGGATTGACTAAATTACCGTGCTTACTAAAGACACGCACGTGTGGTCCGCCGCCATAATCTGCTCCTGTAATAATTTCTTGCAGTCCATCGCCGTCCAAATCACCAACAGCAATGTTTACTCCGCCACGGAAATTTTCTGCGTAGGCAAAGAAACCAGGGTTGATCAGAACGCCGTCTTTATTAAAGACACGCACGTGTGGACCACCACCGTTTTCTGTTCCAGTGATAATTTCGATCGTGCCGTCGCCTTCAAGATCAATCACGGCAAGGTTAATACCCTGGTTGTAGTTTTCTGTATACGGATAGAATGTTGTGTGTACGCTGCCATTGCTTTCGTAGATTGTAACTTCACTGTCTCCAGCAACAATGCTCTCACGCTGTCCATCGTGGTCAGTATCGATTTGGATCACTTGTTGTCCGCCCTGGAAATCACTCTCGTAGGCAAAGAAACCGGTTCGCTCTGTGTTACCGTCTGCATCAAAGATACGTGCGAACGATCCGTTTAAGAAAGATGCATCTAGGATTTCCTCAATCGGACGCAGGAGAATGATACCGTCGTTTGGTGGAAGCGTGATCGAAGAAACAATCGCACCATTGTTGATTGTTGAGTCTTGAGTACCATGAAGTTTTTCGTATTCGCCATCGAGTTGGATTGTTTGTGTGCTATCAGTCGAGTTAACTAAAACTTTTCCGTTAATGAAGTCACGAGCCCAGACACTTGGTCGCAGTGTTGTGTTGCTGGCATCAAGTTCGTCTTCAGGATTGTCTAGTGGTTCACCCAAGTACGCATCGTACTCATCGTAATACCAGATCTGTGCGTGGCTTTGTTCACCAAAATCAAAACTAAAGTAGCCACCACCGAGCAGAGTTGATGTTAGTCCGTAGCGCATTTTTTGGTAATCATCTGAATCACCAGTGTTGTCTGTGTTGGTGTTGATAATGAAGATTGGTGGGGAGCCAGCAACCTGCTTTTCCATTTCTAAATAGTTATCCACAACCGTTGACCATGAGCCATCTTCTTCCCAAGGGGTAGGGAAGGACTCATACATTCGTCCGTTCACATATGAATGGTAGGCGCTGTTGGTAGATCCATTGGTGATGATGATTGGGTTGTTGCCAGCGAGATTGCGGGTTGTTGAAAATAGATTCTGATATCCTTGTTGCCAATCACTGTCTGTAATGTTTAGATCACCAACCCAAGTAATACTATCAGAGACCTCGTCATAAAATACACCGTCCCAAAGGCCTGTGGATAAAATATTGCTGTTTACAAATTCAGCCAAATAGTCACTCCAGCCGCCGCTTAGATCCAGGGCGTAAGTTCCTGGCCAGATCGAAGTACGATTTCCCGAAGTGTCTCGTAGCCAGTAGTTGTAATTGATCCCATTGTACAAGTCTTGGTGCAGGGAGTCTTCCCAAATCGTGTTCCAACTAACGCTTGGTACATAGGCTAGGATAATAATATCTGGATTCTCAGCGCGAGCATGATCAAAAAAATCTTGGTTGTAAAGCTGTGCCTCAGCTGGTAGTACCAGGAGATCGAATTGGGGAAGTGTTTCTAATGCTTCTGAGGTTTCAAGGCTTGTTCCAGACATTAGGTAGTAGTTTGCGGTGCGTACATATTTGTCAGGAGCCGTAACAGATTGAACTGTGTCTTGTCTAAAGAAGAGAGAAAACAAAAAGACAAAAACCAAAGAAAGAAACAGTTTTGTCTTTACAGTATGCATATTATTCAGCCTCTTCTAGACTTTTTGGATTTGGTGAATACAGCTTGTTCTTGATTTTCCACTTATCAACATATTGGCCAATACCAGCTTTGTCGCGTTTGTTGCGGGCAGTGGTGGTTCGTTGAGACCAGCGAAGCAAGGACTCAAAATTGATTTTGTAGCGTCCTTGAACTACTACATAGGTGATTTGACCATCTTTAATGGCCCGTCTAATAGTTCTTTGGCTAACTCCGAACATTCGAGCTGCCTCAGAAACTGAGAGACGAATTACTGGTTTTACAGACATATTTTGTAAGTTTAGTTGTCCACAACAGTGTAGCCAAAATTAAGGATTTTGTCAAGTTTGATCAAAATTGGGGGTATTAGACCTTCACAAATTTACTATATTCAGCTATAATTCGGGCTTGAAAACTGTAATGATTTTTATTTTCGGCTATCTAAATACATGACAGAGAAATTTGAAAAATTCACTCTTTTCCGTGTTTATCGATTTCGAGATAAAAAAGCCTATGCAGAGCTTTTTGAAAAACACGGACCGAGTATTAGAAAGTATCTGGTGATCAAACTGCCAACGCAGGCAGAGGTTGATGATGTGCTTTCGTCTGTTTTTGAAAAGGGTTGGAAGTATTTCACATCGAATAAAGTGGAGTTTCCAAATGCTCTATTTCGAACAATAGCTCGTAACTTGATTGCGGATTATTACCAAAGGCGCGGACCAGAGCAGATTCAGATAGAAGAGGTTGAATACAGAATTAGTGATGAAGGAAAAGGCGCGGACCAGATTGAGGCGGCCAGCGAATTAATCTTTTTAAAAAAAGCACTTAAAAAATTACGTGAGGATCACCAAGACATATTGACCATGCGTTTCATGGATCAGATGTCCATCTCGGAAATATCTGAGATGATCGGTAAAACAGACAACAACACTCGCGTTATTATCCATCGAGCCACTAAGGCTCTTCGTGATGTCTTTAACCAAGAAGACTAAAGATGTGAACAAAAAAGATTGGACTGAAAAAGAAGTTATAGCGCTTCTCGAAAAGTATCGAGACCATCCTTATCTTGGTGCTATGTCTGAGGAACAGATTAAGGTCGGCAAGAACCGGCTGATGGTTGCTATTGGCGGAGATCCTAATGCTGCCCCTCGTAAATATGGTTTTAGAGAGTATGCTGATTATGGTGTGCATCTTTTTCGCGAGAATATGGTTCGTCCAATGGCTGTTGGCTTTGCAACATTAGCTGTTTTGCTTGGTGGTTGGACTGGTATGGTTGGTGCTTCTTTTGATGCTGTGCCAGGCGATGTTTTGTATCCTGTAAAAATTGCAAACGAGAAAGCCCAGCTGTCGCTGGCTTTTTCTGGTGAGAGAAAAGTTAAGCTGCATGCTGAGTTTGCTTCTCGTCGTTTAGATGAGGTTGTGGCAATTAGTACTTCAGATCATCCAGAGAAAGAAGAACAGGTAAAGGTAGCTATGAGCAACTTTACTCGTGAGGTTGAGGCAGTTAGTCAGCAGATTGAAGAACTTAAAGTAGATGATCTGGAGAGTGCAGCTGAGCTGGTCATGATTCTTGATCGTAAAGTTGAGGAATACGAGACAGTGATTGAGCAATCTAAGGATGAGATCGGTGAGGAGGTGGCAGTTGTCGAAGAAGTGGTAGAAAATGCAGATACGCAGGTTGTTGAGGTGTTAGTTGAGAATCAGGAGGTCAATCAAGAAGAGGAGTCAGCCGAAGATTTGCAAAAGAGGTTCCAGAAAGATTACGCAGATATAAATCAACGTTTGAATCTCAGTGTTGGTCGTATTGCTAGTATCGAAGATATTTTATATGAGTACTATCTGGAAAGTGAGATTGAGTACAATGTTGCGGTAAACGAGATCGAATCTGTTTTACGCAATATCAAGCCAGCCCTGCATGAGGCAATGAATATTATGGCTGTTGGTGGTTACCGCGGTGCATTTGATATTGTTCGGGATATTTATAGTCAACTAGGTCAGGTCGAGATCCAATTAGCTACAATAGAAATTGATATCACTTCACAGGTTAGTGCTTTGATGCAGGTTGAAGAGCCGGTTGTTGAAGAACCAGTTGAAGTTGAGGTAGAAGAGTTGGTCGAAGAAGTTGAGATCGATCTTGAATTAAATGAGGAAGGAGAAGCAGTAAGCGATAATGGGCTAACGCCTGTTTCAGATACCTCTGAAACAGACGCGAGTTCAGTATCCGAACTCGATTAATAGAGCATAGACAATATGTTCCTTGTTCTTTTTTATAACCGTGAAACAGTAGAAAGGTCGACCTCCACAGCGGGGACTATTTCACATAAAATATTAACCAAGAAAGGTTCAAACAAAATATGAATGATGCTTTACGCATTGGAAAGAAAGCCTTTACCGTAGCCGTAGCTGCAGCAACTATCCTTTGGACAGTTGGTATTGCAACTTTGGTTGTGCCTACAGCCCAGGCTGTTGACGCTGGTGACGTAATCCGTGGCGAGACTCTCTCAACACTTTATTACTACTCATCTGACGGTCAGCGCTATGCTTTCCCAAACGAGAAAACATACTTTACATGGTATGAAGATTTCTCAGATGTAACAACTGTTACCGACGCCGAGCTTGCTGATATTGCACTCGCTGGTAACGTCGTGTACCGACCAGGTTCACGTTGGATTAAAATTGAAAGTTCTGCTAAGACCTATGCCGTTACTACTGATGGAACAATCCGATGGATTGAGACTGAGGACGTAGCTGTAGGACTTGCAGGTGATGACTGGAATCAGTTCATCGATGATGTACCTGACGTCTACTTTACAGACTACTCAGAGGGTACTTCACTTATGGATGCTTCAGCTGGTTATGAAGGTGCTCTCGTGAGTGGCTCTACCTACCTTATTTGGGATGGTGAGAAGCGCTTAGTCACTGACGATGGTTTCACTGCTAACCGCTTCCAGACACGTTTCTTGCTCGATGGTGACGGGGTTGACCTCGACGCTATGGATGCAGGTGATGATGTAGAAGCAGACGAGGGACGTCTTAGTGACACCTCACAGGTTTCTGAATCTGGTGCTGCCGTTGTAGTATCAGGTGACCTAACATTCTCACTCGCTTCAGATACTCCAGCTGGTGCTAGCATCCCTGAGGGTGCAGCCGCTGTTCCTTTCCTTACTTTTGATGTAAGTGGAACCGGTGACATTAGTGGATTGGTATTTGACTTGGGTGGTGTTGGTGTAACAACCAACCTTTCAAACGTTTACCTTTACGAAGGTTTGACTCGTTTGACTGATGGTCGAAGTGTAAATGCTTCAACTCGTCAAGTTACCTTTACTGGTCTTGATCTTGAGTTTGCAGGAAGTGATCGAACATTCACTGTTCGTTCAGATATTTCTAGCACCTCAGTTCAGGGTGACACTGCAAGCTTAGACCTTGCT
Organism: uncultured Gammaproteobacteria bacterium; assembly: GCA_964504365.1. Lineage (GTDB taxonomy): Bacteria > Patescibacteriota > Patescibacteriia > UBA9934 > CAZDDW01 > CAZDDW01. The sequence continues at coordinate 14,466 of CAZDDW010000008.1, forward strand.
TCAGCTGACAGTATTACAACTGATGCTGCTATTGGTGGTGCTTTCCCAATTGGTGGAAATAGTATGACCATGGCAGAGACAGATGCTGGAACAATTACTATTGCTAAGAACGGAAACCCATCTAACCCAACTTTGGGTGAGTCACAGTCAACTATCGCTAAGATTCGATTGACTGCTGGTACTGAGGATGCCTCTGTTGAGCAGGTTTCTTTCACAGTTAAGAAGGCTTCTGATCACAGTAACTACACTTTGTACTACGGTGATGAAATGCTTGGTGAAGGAACAGTTGCCGGAGATCTAGTTACTTTTGATCTTTCTGATGATCCGTTTGAGATCGTTGAAGGACAGAATCGTAACTTTGACATGAAGGCTGACATTGGTGGTGATGCTGACGATAACATTAAGGTGACTATCCCTCAGGATACTGACCTTTTGGCTATTGGAAGTGACTTCGGCTTTAACATGGCTGTAGATAACGACGCTTATGATTCAACTACTTCTAGTTGTTCTGCAACAACTAGCGAGTGTTCTTACATGACTATTCAGGGTGGTAAACTCACATTTGCTTTCAATGGTCCAACCGCTGGACAGATTGAGCAAGGTGGTCAGGATCAAGTTCTTATGAACTTCACACTGACTTCTTCTGAGTACACAACTGTCAAGGATATCTATGTAACCTTCAGTGCTGACGATGATGATAGCAATACAGTTGATTTTGCTTCAGAAACAGCTACTGATGGTGAAACAGATGGTATGCGTTATAGCGCCACTGTTAACAACTTAACTGATCTGGCTATCCGAACAGCTGATGGTGCTTATCTGATGGGGCCAATGGAATATGATAACAGTGCAACTGAAACAGGTGAAGAACAGATTACCTTTACCGATGACTTCACAATGGAAGCTGGTGAATCACTTGAGTTAATGGTTACTGCTGATGTTTATTCTAGTGCACCAAACGAGTACTTTGCTGCTAGTCTTGATTCTGGTACTAATGCTGAAGATGCTAATGGTGATGCTCTTGCTGCATCAAGTATCGTCCCAACTAGTGACTTGGTTGGAAATGGACAGCAGTCACAGTCTTCAACTTTGACTTTGACTTTGTCATCTCCACCAACTAGCTCTACTTACGTTAAGGGTGCTAGTGACGTTGATTTCATTGGTTGGTCATGGACAGCTGGAGATGCTTCAGATATTACTTTGACTGATTTGACTATCTACCTTCAGAGTGATAGTGATACTTCAGACAGCGACCTTGATGGTGACTTGATTGCAACTCCTGCAAACCACGTCAACTCATGTTCATTGTATGATGGTCTTACTGGAAGCTTGATTGATGGTCCTGAGTCATTTGACACTACTAGTGACTACGCAACATTCAGCTCATTCAGCTGGACTGTAGGTGCTGGTGAAAGTGGAAAGATGCTCGTAACTTGTGATTTGGCTAACGTAGCCCTAGACACAGGTGTTGCCGCTACTGACGGTCACTTCGTATACATTACAGATACAACTGACATTACAGCGCAGGATGAGGATGGCGATGCTCCAACAATTACTGGATCAGATGCCAACCGAAACGAACAATCTTCACCTACTACCAGCAACACAACTTACCAGTCTGTTGTTGCTAGTGATACAGTAACCCTTGTTGCTGCTACAGATACTCCATCTGCAGCTATTGTTCTCGGTGCTTCTACTGATGTCTTGGTAACTAAGGTTAAGGCAACTGCCACTAGTGGTTACGAAGCTTCAACTATTACTAAGTTACGTGTTGAAGATGGTCAGACTCCAGACACTGCTGAGTTCCCAACAGCTAGCGTAAAGCTTAGCTACGAGAACCAGGACGGTGACGCTGTGACCAAGACCGGTTACATGACTGCTGGTTACATTGACTTCTCTAACTTGGATTGGTATGTACCACAGACCGGTGCCAGTTACCTTGAGATCTACGTTGATACCAATACCGTTGGTGTTACCGGAGCTAACTCAGGTGATACCATGACCATCGTTCTTGATACTGCTGATAACAACCATGAGTATGTTGGTCTATCTTCAGGAACTACTACTTCGACTATTGTTGATTCGGAATCAGTTACTGGTTCAGGTAATGGTAATACGATGACCTTGTACAAGTCAAAACCAACTGTTAGTTTGGCTTCCGGTAGCCCTTCAGGCGCTGGAATCCCAGGTCTTGCTGAGGTCTTCCGCTTCAACGTAAGCGCTGACTCACGTGGTGATGTTGGTATTGATGAGTTCACCTTCGCCATGACTTCTACTGATAACACTGGTACTCCAACAACATGGAATGTTGCTGACCAGACCGGTGATGAAGATGATGATAGTGGTTTGCAAGATGCTGACTTTGATTTCTACGATTTGGATGATCCGTCAACCAAGCTTGATGTTGACGCCGATTGGAACTACTATGATTCTTCTGATGGTACTGCCTGTGATGATGCAACTGAAGTTGTCGACTGGATTGTACTTGATTTGACCACGGTAGACACAGTTGCTGCTGGTGACACTATTACTTACTCTCTCTTCATTGAGACTTTAGGTGCCAGCGCAGCTAACGACGATTCAGTCCGTATTGATCTTCCAGCTGACTCAACAGTTAGTAGTTTCTCTGGTACTGATCCTGATGGAACAATCATCTGGGATGATAACGATGGATATGACGGTGATGGTGGAAGTGCCAACCTCAACTTGGATGGTACTCTAGTTAAAAGTCTTCCAGTTTACGGTGGAACAATCATCTACTAATAACTGTTAGAAACCGTGCCATTACGTCGATAAAGGACGTTATGCACAAAGCGAAAAGCAGGGGCTTCGGCTCCTGCTTTCGTTTTTGACAATATACAGGGTTTAAGCTAGAATACGGTCATGATTTCGGATATAGCGATCCTAATGAAATACGAATGACATCCGAATGATCCTAATTCTTGCTGTGTGGGTATTGAATGAAAGTGATTAAAAATTGTGTATGGGGAGGCTGGTTGAACGAAAACTTTCTTATATTATCACCGGACTGTGCTTTCAAGTTCATAATCAGTTAGGTCGATTTTGTCGGGAAAAACAGTACGGTGATAAACTGGAAGAACTGTTGTTACACAATGAGATTAGTCATAGGAGGGAATTTGAGATCGCCAAATTGATCACGGAAACACCGAGTGGAAATAGGGTTGATTTCTTAGTTGAGGATAAGGTTGTTTTAGAACTAAAGGCAAAGAGGTTTATTACAAAGCAAGATTATTTTCAGATGCAGAGGTATTTACAGGCCGCTGATCTGGAATTGGGAATGGTAGTTAATTTCCACCATTCTTTCCTAAAACCCAAGCGGGTTCTTAACTACACAAAGTTTCGTAACGATAATTCGGAACATTAGGATGCAATTCGGATGTCATTCGGATCGCTTTATCCACAAGAAGACATTATGAAACAATTATCAAAATTTCGCGGTTACCTAGTTTTAGCCGCAATTATCATTATCGCTATAGTTGGGTCTTTTTGGCTTCAGGATTATTTAAGGTATCGTGACCAAGGGCCAGTTATCGATGAGTCAGAATTTTTAACATATATTGATCGTGGCTTGACTGAAGAGGCTCAGATTCATTGGGATAGTGTCATTGCCGAGCTTGAAGCTTCGATCGCCAGCCAAGGAGAAGAACCAAGTTTGGGTGACATGCTAGAACTTGGAAATGCCTATAACACAGTTGGAAAATTAGCCGAGGCCAAAGAGATGTACGGACAAATGCTCGTACGTGTTCCAACTGATGCACCAGCGCTTGAGAACCTAGGATCAACTTTGTATTTAATGCAAGACTACTATGGTGCTGAAGGAGCTTGGTTGGCCGCAGCTGAGATTTCTGGAAGTGAGCCACATATTTTGCGCTTAGTTACTTTGATTAATGAGCACATCCCAGAGCACAAAGCTCAGGTGAAAGATATTTTAGAAATCGCCATTGATGCAGTTGGTCAGACTCCAGGGTTTTTAGCCGCTCTTGGTGAATGGTACTTTGAACAAGGAGATTTTGATCGCGCTGTTTCACACTATGAGGTGGCTCTGGATTTGGCTCCAGAAGATGGAAATCTGCAAACACGTTTGGAGGAAATAAAAAATGCCAGGAAGAATGCTTCACAATAAAATGAGACAAATAGTCGCTGCAATTTCGACAGTCGGCCTCTGTCTCTTTTTTGTTTCTCCGGCTCTTGCCCTGACCCCGAATGACCCTGATTTGGACGAGCAGTGGTACCTGGAACAGATCGGTGCTTATGAAGCATGGGATCAAACTACTGGATCGAACACAGTTGTCGTGGCAATCCTTGATTCTGGTATTGATCTAGATCATCCTGATCTACGTGATAATATTTGGACCAATCCAGACGAGATCGCTGGAGACGGGATTGATAATGACGGAAACGGATACATTGACGACGTTAATGGTTGGGATTTTGTAAGTAATGACAATGAACCAGAGCCAAACTTTTTTGAACCGTACACAAACGACGCTGTCCTACACGGAACTTTAGTCGCTGGAATTATTGCCGCTATGGGTGATAATGGTCATGGTGGGGCTGGTGTTGGTTGGGATATTAAATTAATGCCGTTGCGAGTTCTGGACAGTCTCGGATCTGGTACGTCTGTACACGCAGCAGATGCGGTTGATTACGCTGTGGAAAACGGGGCCTTAGTGATTAACTCTAGTTTTTCCGGGTCTTTGATTGATCCGTATTATAAAGCTGCTATTCGTCGGGCTTATAACAATGGTGTGGCTGTGGTAGCTGCTGTGGGTAATGATGGTTACAATGGTAATGGTGATCTGGATGTAAATCCTATTTATCCCGCTTGTTATGAACGGGTTGATGGTCAGGATTGGGTGATCGGTGTGGCTGCAACTGACGAGAACGATCACAAAGCAGACTATTCAAACTACGGTTCCTGCGTGGATATTTCGGCTCCAGGGACCGATGTTTATGGAACGTTATATTATGATTCCGAAGATGAGGAGTTACAGGAATACTATGGCGGTGGTTGGGATGGAACGTCTGTGGCCGCACCGCAAGTGGCTGGGGCTGCAGCTTTGTTGTTGTCTTTATATCCAACTTTAGGGGTTGATGACTTACAGACCGTACTGCAGTTGTCAGTTGATCCAGTTGCAATTGGTACACAGTATGCAGGTGAAATGGGAGCCGGTCGATTAAATATTGATCAGGCATTGAGTATTGCTGGTAGTTTCGCCCCGGCTGCGTCAGAAGAGAATTCAACCCTGTCACTTGTGGTCGCCCCACATTCGGAACTTGGTCCAGAGGTGCGGCGATATAATTTATATACCGAACAATTGAATTCATATGAAGCTTACGCCTCAGATTTTATGGGTGGAGTTCGTGTTGCTATGGGGGATGTTGATGGCGATGGGGTAGAAGAGATAGTTACAGGTGCAGGCCCAGGTGGTGGACCACAAGTTCAAGTTTTTGAACTCGATGGTACACTGGTTAGTTCTTTCTTTGCTTATGAGGAATATAACCATTCCGGAATTTATGTAGCTGTTGGGGATCTTGGGGGTGATGGAATCGAGGAGATTATTGTTAGTTCAGATAATGATCCACAGGGCCGAGTTCGTGTTTTTGACCGAGGTGGAAACAGGAAGATAAGCTTTTGGCTAGCCAGTTGGGCTGGGTATAGTATTCGCGTAGCAGCCGGCGATGTTGATGCAGATGGAAAAGACGAGATTATTGCTGGGCTGGGTCCAGGAAGCACCCCAAGCGTGCGTGTGATTGAGGGTGATGGTTCAGGTTCGGTTAGTTTTGAGGCCTATGCCACGACCTATGATAAAGGTGTTTACGTTGGTGCTGGGGATATTGACGGAGATGGTGTAGAAGAGATTGTAACTGGAACTGATGACGGTGGTGGTCCGCATGTTCGAGCCTTTGATCGTCTAGGCGCTGTTGAATTAAGCTTTTTTGCCTATGCTGAGAATTTCCGTGGCGGAGTGCATATTGGGGTGGGGGATATGGATGGCGATGGGACTGATGAAATCATAACAGCAGCTGGGCCTGGGGGAGGACCACATTTGCGTGTATTTAATGGTGATCAAGTGATTGCCCAGTGGTACGCTTTTGAAGAAACATTTAGCGGCGGGATTAACATCGCTGCCTGGTAATGGTACAATCATACATATGGCAAATAAAAAGAAAAATATTTTAGTAACCGGTGGAGCTGGTTTTATTGGCTCACATCTTTGCGAACGTTTGTTAAAAGAAGGTAACACTGTTATTTGTATTGATAATTTTGCTACCTCACATGTACGGAATATCAATGCCTTGCTTCAGAATCCAGATTTTCATTTTCTTCGTTTGGATATAAATAGCTCGTTTAATCTAGAAAAAATGCCTGAATTAGAGGCTTTGAAGATTCCGTTTGAAGGCATTGCTGAAATTTACCATTTAGCTTGCCCAACTTCGATTAAGAATTTTGATCAGTTTAAAGTACAGACCCTGCTTTCGAATTCGATCGGTAATTATCACGTGCTTGAGCTGGCAGTAAAGTATCGATCAAAGATCTTGCTTGGTTCAACTTCTGTTGTTTACGGAAGTAGGGCTAAGGGTCAGTCTGTGTTTGAGGAAGATTATCAAGGTGTGGTCAAGCACCTGACACCACGCGGTTGTTATGACGAGGGTAAGCGTTTTTCTGAAACAATGTTTGAGACTTATAGGCAGGTACATGGGATTGACACCAAGATTGCTCGCATTTTTCGGACTTATGGTCCAAGAATGCCGCTATTCGACGGACACCTGATCCCAGACTTTGTCCTTAATGCATTAGACGGCAAGGAGTTGACTATTTATGGAAATGAAAATTTCAGTACTTCCTTGTGTTATGTAACTGATATTGTTGATGGTTTAATGCGTTTAATGTCTACCGAAGCTGGTCTTGGGCCAGTAAATCTAGGTGATGACAAAGATGTGAAAATGGTTGATGTGGCTAATCAGATTGTTGCGATGACAGGATCAAGCTCTAAGGTTAAATTTGAGCCAGAGTTACCATTCTTAACAGAGCTTGGTTTGCCACGAATTGAAAAAGCAAAGGAAATGGGCTGGTTGCCACTAGTCCGACTGGAGGACGGCCTTGAAAAAACAGTTGAATATATCAAGGCCAACAAATTGTTGTTAACCCAATTATAAAGTTGTCTAGTTGTCTTGTTTTCTAGTTATCTAGTTGCTGAAACCAGAAAACCAGACAGCCAGAAAACCAGACAACTCTATGCCCAAGCCCTCAGTCGCGATTATATACCTCTCATACAACGCTCGTCCGTTTATTGACGACGTTGTTTTGTCATTGGCTGATCAGACATATCCGCAGGATCGGATGAAGTTTATCATTGTTGATAATCCAGGTAAGGACGACTCGGCTGAGCATATCAAGAAAAAGATCTTGCCACGATCTGGTCAGGACTTACCTGAGACGGTGTTGGTCCCAAACGAAAAGAATGTCGGTTTTGCTATTGGGAATAATCAAGGAATCGAACGTGCTTTGCTTGAGGGGTATGATTATGTTTATTTGTTGAATAATGATGCCAAGTTTGATCCTGAGGCAATTGCTCAAGCAGTTGAAGTGGCAGAGTCAGATGCTAAGATCGGGTCAGTGCAGTCGTTGATGTTGTTGTGGCAAAAACCCGAGATCATTAACTCGACTGGGGGCATGGTGCATTTTCTCGGCTTCGGATTTGTCCGGGATAACGGAAAAGAACTCAAAACTCAAAACTCAAAACTCAAAACTGGCGAAGAGATCGCTTACGCTAGTGGGGCCGCGGTTTTATACCGTGCTGATCTCTTGCGTAAGATTGGTGGGCTTGATGAATTTCTGTGGTTATATCACGAAGACTTGGAGCTTGGCTGGCGGATTCGTCTTACTGGATATAAGAATGTGCTTGCACCTGAATCGATCGTGTACCATTATTACGAGTTCTCGCGTTCAACAGAAAAAATGTTCTGGATGGAGCGCAACCGTTTTGTGGTACTGCTAACACATCTGCGATGGGGAACACTATTGTTGCTTCTACCAAGCTTGTTGTTAATGGAGCTAGTAGTTCTGTTTGCTTCAATCCCTTCTGGCTGGTTCCGTGATAAGTTGCTTAGTTATGCTGACCTGTTTAATCCAAAGACGTTTAAAAATATCCGGGCTAAGCGCCGCTTGTCACAGGAGTCACGCAAGGTATCAGATAGTGAGATAGTTGAATTATTCACTGGCATGATCGAGCACCAAGAAACCTCTAATCCGATTGTAAATTTTTTGATCAACCCCACCCTAAGTTTAATTTGGTTTGCTACTAAGTTTTTGATAAGATGGTAGCCTTATGCGCATAGCTCAAGTCACTCCCGTATACCCTCCATACCGCGGTGGAATAGGCGCCGTGGCTTTTGAATATACTGAGCGTTTGCGTCAGCGTGGGCATGAGGTGCAAGTGCTTACACCGCGATATCGGGCTGTGGCTGACGATCCTGATTATGTACATCGTATTCGGCCATGGTTCAAGTTTGGTAATGCTGCGCTGATTCCACAGATTCGTGGTCGTTTGGATCAATTCGATCTGGTTCATTTGCATTATCCGTTTTTTGGCGGTGCAGATTTTGTTTCGCTTTGGAAAGCAATGAGTAATGTACCGCTGGTGACAACGTATCATCATGATGTAAAAGGCAAGGGGCTTAAGAGTTTGGTTTTCAAAACATACGGGACAATGACTAGATCTAGGGCCTTACATGCTTCAGATGCGGTTTTGGTTAGCTCGCTTGATTACGCAGAGAGTTCGCAGGCCAAGTGGTTTTATCGTCATCATCAGGATCGTTTTGTTGATATGCCGTTCGGGGTTGATACTGAGCGTTTTCATCCAGGGATTGGTGAACAAGTGCGATCACGATTGAATATACCAATGAATGTACCGGTGATAATTTTTGTTGGAGGACTTGATCCTGCACATTATTTCAAAGGGGTACCAGTGTTGCTACGAGCCTTGAAGCAGGTCGACAAAAATATTCCTTGGCATTTGATTGTTGTCGGGCAGGGAAGTTTAAAAGATAGTTTTGAAGCAACTGCAGGTACATATGGTATCGGAGACCGAGTACATTTTGTTGGTGGCGCCAGCGAAGAAGAATTACCAGAGTATTATCGCGCTGCTGACATTCACGTCTTACCAGCGATTGATCGTTCTGAGGCGTTTGGCATCGTAACCACTGAAGCTGCAGCCTCAGGAATTCCATCTTTGGTATCTAATTTGCCTGGCGTACGCTCTGTGATCGAAGATGAAAGAACCGGTTGTGTTATTCAGCCGAACAATGTCGAGTCGTTGCAATCGAAACTACTTCAATTGTTAAACGATTCAACTCGTCGAGAAAAAATGGGTGCTGCTGCTCGTGTTCGGGCTGAGCAGGAGTATGGTTGGTCAATACTTATAGATCGTTTGGAGCATGTTTATGAAGCTTGTTTATGAAGGTTTGCATAATTAGCAATTTATTTCCGCCGTATGTACGTGGTGGGGCAGAGCGAGTAGCTGATCGGATCGCTCGCGGTCTTGTTGATCGTGGGCACGAAGTGACAGTTATATCCACCACGCCAGAAAATGGTCGGTTGATTGAGTCCCAAGAAAACGGGATGCAAGTTTTTCGTTTTCGGCCCAAGAATCTGTATCATGTTCTCGAGGACCGAACGAAACCTTTTTGGCAGCGCATCATTTGGCACCTGGTTGATTTGTTTAGCTCACACGGTGCCAAACAAGTTAGTGATATTTTGCAGAAGACTCAACCTGACCTGGTCATCACCCATAATCTAAAGGGAATTGGTTTAACTATTCCACGAGCTATTCGAAAAGCAAAGGTTCCATTGATTCATCTTTTGCATGATGTGCAATTAATTATTCCAAGCGGGATGCTGATTCATGGTGATGAAGAACATTGGATGAATAAAGGTTTTCTGCAACAGCAGTATGAAAGTGCTACCCGTCGTGCTCTTGGTTCACCTGATATTGTTTTATCCCCATCAAGATTTTTACTAGATTTTCATCTTGATCGAGGTTTTTTTAAAATTTCTGCTAGAAAGGTATTACCAAATCCAGCCCCAGAATTTGGCATAACTAAGCGAAAAATATCCACTGGTCCACTTCGGCTGTTGTTTCTTGGTTCGCTTGAAGAGCACAAAGGTTTGACTTGGCTGGTCGACACGTTGCGTCAATCTGATCTCGAATTCGAATTTACAGCTGCTGGTAAGGGTTCACTTGAGGGGAGGGTAACCAGCTTGTCTGTGATTGACCAGCGGTTTAAGTTGTTTGGACCATTCAGTAAAACTGAGGAGGCTGAGTTGTTGTCGACAAGTGATTGTTTGATTGTGCCCTCGCTTTGTTATGAAAATTCACCAACAGTTATTTACGAAGCCTTTTCTTGCGGTGTACCTGTGGTCGCTTCAAATATCGGTGGTATCCCTGAGCTGATCGAAAAAGGACAAAACGGTTACTTGTTTGAGCCTGGTAACGGTCAGGATTTGATAAAACAATTACGTCGAATAAAACGAGCTCGCGAAGATTGGTATGATCGTCAAGACGAAATTCGCATGAATGTTTCTCGCTTAGGCATGACACATTATCTAGACCAACTAGAGCAGATCATGCGAGATGTGTTAAAATAAAGAGGTATGAAAAATATATCCGCACTTGCGATTCCTAAAGTAAGGGCAAAGGTTCTTGTTTTTACTTTGCTTTTGGCAGTCGCCATAGTTTTACCAATGTTTATTCATTCGCAGTTTGTTACTGGACCGATTGTTAATGCGACATTATTTTTAGCCATTGTTTTACTTGGTCCATATGAAGCTGTTTTGGTTGGATTGCTTCCGAGCGCGGTTGCACTAAGCTCTGGGTTACTCCCACTACCACTGGCGCCAATGGTTCCGTTTATTATGATCAGCAATGCGATCCTCATCGGCCTGTTCTACTATTTGCGATCAACTAGTTTTACTTTAGGGGTTATCGTTGCTTCGGTTTGTAAGTTTGTTTTCTTGTATGCGATTGTAACTTTGTTGATGAACACTATGTTGCAAGAAACTTTGGTTTCAAAATTATCAATCATGATGTCTTGGCCTCAACTTGTAACAGCTTTGCTTGGTGGTGCCATTGCCTTTGGAATTCTCAAAATGCTTAAAAAGCTGTGAGCATAATTACGAAAATAAAAAACGCAAATTTGATAGGCCGTGGCGGGGCTGAGTTTCCGGTTGCTAAAAAGTGGCAATATGTGAAGCAGGCAAAGGGCGACCAGAAGTACGTTGTCTGTAATGCTAGTGAAGGCGAGCCAGGCGTGTTCAAGGATTTGTATTTATTAAAACAACATCCAGAGCAAGTGTTCGAGGGTATGCGTTTGGCCATGGATTATTTGAACAGCAAAGATGCTGTTTTTAATTTGAACGAACGATATTATCAGCAGATTAAAACTAAATACAACGCACTGGTTCGTAAGTATCGCAAAAAAGGATATCGATTTGAGACTTTTCGTGAGCCACCTAGTTATATGGGTGGGGAAGAGTCGGCGCTGCTTAATGCGATAGAGGGTAGACGACTTGAACCGCGTTTGAAACCGCCGTATCCTGCTGAGGCCGGGCTTTGCGGTTGTCCAACACTGATCAATAATGTTGAATCGTTTTATAATGTTGCTCTGGTTGATCAAGGAAAATTTGAAGATACGCGTTTTGTCTCGATTGTGGTTGATGGAAAACGACGTGGTGTTCATGAGGTGCCGGCCAGTTGGTCAGTTAAGAAGGTTCTCAAACATGTTGGAATAGATCCAGACTTTAGGTTTTTTGTTCAGATTGGTGGCGGTGTTGCTGGCGAGGTGTTTGATCAAAAACAGATCGGACGTGTTCGTTTATCAGGTGCTGGTTCGATCGAGATCTATCGATCTACAAAAAAACCACGTGACATGTTGCTTAAGTGGTTAAAGTTTTATGCGGTTGAGAGTTGTGGTAAGTGCGGTCCGTGTCGTATGGGAACATACAACCTGTACGAATTGGTGCGATCAACAAAACGTGTGCCATGGCCAAAGATTCTTCAGTTGCTGGATACTATGGATGAGACATCATTTTGTCCGCTTGGCCAAGGTGTAAGTATTCCGGTCCGTAGCTATATGAAAAATGTGCTCGGTCTTAAGACTTCGATAAAATAGTATGGCTAGAATTTCAATCATGATTGATAAAAAACGCTGCCTTTGCGAAGAGGGTGAGCGCGTTTTGGATGTGGCTTTGCGTAATAAGATTGATATCCCACATTTTTGCTATCACGAAGATTTGCCGATCGATGCTAACTGCCGAACTTGTTTAGTTGAGGTTAATGGCCGAGTCGTTACCTCTTGCACAGTCAAAGCAGAACGTGGTCTTAAAGTTTCTACGCGATCAGCTAAGGTGAATCGCATGCGCCGCAAGAACATGGCTTTGCTTCTGGCCGGCCACAAAGAATCTTGCCCACGTTGTTGCAAAGGTCATTATTGTAAAACAGGGGAATGGATGAAGAAGTTTAAAGTGACTGGACGTGAATATAAACGGTCTAAGATTCGTCGACCAATTCATAAAATGGGTGCGGCAGCTGAGTTTGATCCAAACCAGTGTATTGACTGCAACAAGTGTGTTGAAATGTGTGACAAGATTGGAATTGGATTTCTGTGTCTTAAAGGCAGGGGGGCACAAACAAGTATTGACCATGTCGAAGATAAAAAAATCGACTGTATATACTGTGGTCAGTGTACCGTGCATTGCCCGGTTGGTGCTGTGCGTGAGCAGGGTCACATCGAACGCGTCGAGCAAGCGCTTAAAGATAAATCTAAGATTGTTATCGCACAAATGGCTCCATCGGTCAGATGCAGTATCGGCGAAGAGTTTGGTTTGAAACCAGGTTTGAATATGATGGGGCAGTGTTACACTGCGCTGCGCAAGCTTGGGTTTGATAAAATTTTTGATGTAAACATGGGTGCTGATATAACCACGGTGGTTGAAGCACATGAATTGATCGAACGGATTGAAAGTAAGGGACCGCTTCCAGTGTTTACTTCTTGCTGTCCTGGTTGGGTTAAGTGTGCTGAGTTTTACTATCCTGAAATGCTCAAGCACCTGACCACTGCCCGTTCACCACAGATTCATTCTGGTGGTTGTTATAAAACTTATTGGGCTGACAAAGAGGGAATTGATCCAAAGAAAATCGTGGTCGTCTCGTTAATGCCGTGCACATCTAAGAAGTATGAGGCGCAGTTGGATAAATTGGATATTAACGGCATGCGTCCGGTTGATCATGTGCTGACCACGCGCGAGTTTGCTGTGCTGCTTAAGAAGAATAAGATAGATTTACCAAAATTAAAAAAGAGCCGAGTGGATCGATACGGCACATTCTCGGGTGCAGCAGCAATTTACGGGGCTTCTGGTGGAGTAATGGAATCTGCCTTGCGCACAGCACAATATCTGCTTACCGGTAAAGACTTGCCGCGAATTGAATTTAAGAAAGTTCGTGGTATGGAAGGGATTAAGCGAGCCACAGTTGAGATCGGGAAAACAAAATTGAAAGTAGCTGTGGTGGCAACAACTGCGAACGTAAAAGTAATTATGGATGAGTTGAAGAAGGATCCTAACGCGTATCACTATATCGAGGTCATGGCTTGTCCTGGTGGTTGTATTGGTGGTGGTGGACAACCAATCCCTTCGACTGAAAAGATCATCTGGGAACGTATCAAAGGTTTATACAAGATCGATGATAAGATGAAGCTCCGTCGGGCTCACAATAACCCGATTGTAAAAGATTATTTTGAATACTTAGGAACTTTGCCAAAGAAAAAACGCGTGCAGCTGTTGTACACGCGATACGGTCGAAAGAAAAGGTTCGAGTGATCTGGTGGATCAGGTCATCTGCGCATGATGGCGCGGTGACGGGCCTCGGTGAGGATCTTGCGCAGGCTGTGTGGGGTGTGGGCGGCCTGACCGCCGTTGCCCTTGAACTTGACCACGAGCTTCCGGACCGGCTTGTCGCTATCGATCAGCTCGTCGTAGTAGGCGCCGTTGGCCACAGCGAATGCTACCAGATCTTCGACGGTGATCGAGGTCATCCGTTCTGGACGTCCCATCCTGATTGCCGCCTCGGCACCCATGTCTGCGAACTGCTGATCCACGTTGTGGGTCGCTTTCACGTAACTCCTCCTCGTTAGTGCGGCTTGAATACCGCTGTTACGTAGCGATTAGATTATCAGATAAGGCTAAATTTGTCAAACCAAATAGGCGAGGTCCCTTGACCTCGCCTTTCGGTTGGGCAGGGTCAAGGGACCCTGCCTATATTTGTTATTGAATTGCTTCAAATCGCTTCGATACAACATCCCAATCAATTGCTTTCATGAAGGCGTCGATGTAGTCCGCGCGTTTCAAACCATAGTCGGTCAAGAAGGCGTGCTCGAACACGTCCATAACTAGTAGCGGAACACAACCAGCTGGATGGCCGACGTCGTGTTCGTTGATCCACATGACCAGGAATTTCTGAGCAACTGGTTCCCAATACATAACCACCCAGCCGATACCTCGTAGTGAGCCAGTGGCAGTGAAATACTTTTGCCAAGCCTCGATTGAATCGTACTGTTCGATTATCTTTTTTGCCAGATCAGATTCCGAATCTAGACCCCTTGTGTCTTTGTTTAGATTTTCAAAATATAGCTCATGCAAGCGCATTCCATTAAACTCCCAGCCAAGACGACGCTTGAGCTCAGCGAACTCAGGTGTTCCACTTTCGCCGGTATTATCTCGAGCAATGATACCCTCGATAACTTTGTTTGTATTCGCTACATAGCCTTCGTAAAGCTTGAAATGATTTTGCAGGAGCTCGTCAGAGAAGCCAGGAAGGCCGAGGAGATGAGTAAAGTCTTTTGATTGATATGTCATATTATACTCTGTTTAATAGGCGGGGGCTCTTGCTCCCGCCAGCGGCAGCAGGGGCTGCCGCCTATGTAATTAGATCTTACCTACAAGATCCAGTCCCGGCCGCAAGGTGTCTTCACCTGGTTTCCAACTTGCAGGGCAAACTTCACCACCATTCTCGTCAACAAACTTAGCTGCTTGCAGTTTTCGTAAAAGCTCGCTGGCACTTCGTCCGATACTGTTGTCGTGGAGCTCGTAGGCTCGCAAGCGACCGTCAGGATCAATTACGAAACTGCCGCGTAGTGATAGGCCCTCGTCTTCAATGTAAGTTCCAAACTCTCGGCACAACTTACCAGTCGGGTCAGCCAGCATTGGGAAGCGAACCTGTTTGATTGCTTCAGACTCATCATGCCAAGCCTTGTGTACAAAAGCTGTGTCTGTACTTACGGATAAAACTTCAGCCCCAGCTTCACGGAAACGATCGTACAAACCAGCCATCTCACGTAGCTCAGTCGGGCAAACAAAAGTGAAGTCAGCTGGGTAAAAAAACAAGATCATCCATTGCCCGCGATATTGTGATAGCTTGATCTTTTTGATTTCGTTATTATGATAGGCCTCAAGCTCGAGGTCAGGGATTTGTTGGTTAATTTGAATCATAATTTTTATCATTGGTTATTGATTATTGGTCATTTTCAGACCCAGAAACTCTATTATACTCAAATATGAAAACTTTACCAGCATCAACAGAAATCCAGGAATCTGCGTTTCGTTTAGCTGTTTCAATAATGCGCGGTGCCTGCCACCAATAATCGTTGACCACATAATACAACTTGTTAGCTTCGACCAAGTTCATTGCCGCTTCAGCTGTGTCATAATCTGGTGTGTCATTCATGTTTAAGAAATAATTGTAAAGTTCACCGCCGGTTGGGATCGGGTAGTAGAATATGTCGCCGTAGTATTGCTTGAATCCGAAAGACCAGATTGCAGCGGCTGACACAGACTGATTAGCTAGGACTAGATATTCATCTTCATTACCCATTTCTTCGATCATGTAAACAGCCTGCATATCGGCATCACCCACGTTAAAGCCATGTGAGGTTTCATAATTATCTTTTCTGGGGTAGGTCAGATAAAAGGCACTGGTGATTATGGCTGCGATCAGGGTGATGGTGAAAGCTTGAATTGCAATCGGCTTATGCAAGAGCTTTTGCCAAAGCCAGAGCAAGAACAAACCAAAGTAGGGTATTAAGAAGAATGTCGCTAACGGGATCAAACGATCAGCGTAGTTGGAACGTTCATAGTCAATTAGAAAAGTGAAGTCAACTATGGTTTTTAGAACTAGATAATTGATCGCTAGCATAGCTACCATGATCAAAGGTACATAAAGTGTTCGCGGTAGGCGCTGTCGGAAAACGATAATAGCGATCGCAGATAGCACGATCAGGATTAAGGTCGTGTTGAATCCGTACAGATAAACAAAGTCCAGGATTGCGTCAAAACGGTTTGAGAAAAAGACCTCAAGGTTGAGCGAGCTAAAAAGTCGAGTCGGTGATAGTGACCCCCAGTCAAATGAAAGAGCCAGACCAGATAGTTTTGAACTGACCAAGAAAGCCAGAGGCAGAATAATACTTCCAACTGCGGCAATGGTCCAGAAAATCGATCGAGCCAGATGTGGGAAAGGGGTTTGTTTGGCAAATGGTCCTGTTGCAACAAGGGCTAGATACATCATGATTGGAATGCCAGCTAGTGGATGAATAGCCAGAGCAGTTAGTCCGAGAATAAACAATGCTGCTAATGACACTTCTCGCTGCTCTTTTAATAACGGGATTGAAAGTAGAATTATCAGGATCGTCCAAAGGTTGGCTAGTCCTTGGGGTGTGGTCACAATAAAGCCAGCCAAAGGAATTAGGAAAACCCCGAGCGTGGAGAACATTGTTGCTCGGCGGTTTTCGCACAGGTGATAAAAACCAAAGTACCAAGCCAGAGGCAGGAGCAGGGCAGTAAGTAATGGGAGAAGTAGTCGATCTACAAGACTTAACGGCAAGTGCCAGGCTTGGCTAAAGAATAAAGTTGCTGCGTATTGTCCGATATAATAAAACGGTTTTGGTGTGATCGTGCCGTTTTCAGCAATATGTTCAACTGTGGCTCGGTGAATAAAGGTATCGAATCCGTAACCTAGTGGGTAAACAAAAACAGCCAACGAGACAAACAAGAACAACGCAGCCATGATTAACGGCAGAAGCCAGGCTCGCTCTCGGCCTCGGAAAGCAAGTGAAACAACTGTTAAACATAGACCGAAGACCGGAATGAATACAACTAATGGAACACACTCCCAAAGCGAACGAACAGAGTCTAAAATAGTAATTTCACCTAAGATTGAAAAACTGATAATTAGCATGAGCAACCCGATAATCACGGCAGCTATGCTGACACTTGGAATTTTGTGCGATGCATCATGTAATGTGTCGTGCTCGTGGTTGTGCTTTCGACTAACAAGATAGATCAACGATGGGCTAAGCAAGACCAAGAACATCCATAACTCAGAAAAAATCGATCCAAAGTAATAGATCGCTGTACCAGCCAACATAAACAAGGACAACAACAAAAGGCCGCCGACCCAGGAGCGATGCAGCCAGGTTTCTTGTGGTACCACAGCTCGGCCTAAAGCCGCGCCGTAGTAAACAAAAAACAGAACCATTAACAAGGCTCCTAAAAGTGTACTCTGCCAGTTATAAAAGTTAACAACATACAGAGCTAGAAAAATTATACTAAAACTGGTATATTTTATGTTAGAGAAGAGGTGCCGCATAACGTAAACATTCTATCATATGGCGCTTGATCCGCATAAGGTACAGCGACACGATTACTTGCTTAAATACACAATTATTCCGCTTATTCCGCGGTTTGTTAAGCCGAACCACTTTACGGTTCTGCGGCTTTTAATGACGCCATTGGTGTTGATTCTTTTGTTTTATGATGTTTATAGTTGGGGAGTGCCATTGTTTTTTATAGCTGCATTGACCGATTTGATTGATGGAACATTGGCTCGTTTGCGTAAACAGATTACTGATTGGGGGACCTTTTATGATCCTGTGGCTGATAAATTGTTGATTGGTACGGTGGCTATTTTAATTGTTGCTCAGCATATTAATGTTTGGTTGGCATTAATAATTATTGGGCTTGATTTGCTTTTGATTGTTGGTGGTGTTCTGCGCAAGCGGGATGGGCAGGTTATGTCAGCCAATGGTTGGGGGAAAATGAAAATGGTTTTACAGGTTGCTGGAGTGATGGCTCTATTGATTGCGGTTTGGCTTGGTGTGGATTTGTTTATTCCATTTTCTATTGGAACTTTTTCTTTAGCTATTGTTTTTGCAGTGATCAGTTTGTTCACTTATGGACTTTAGGAAATCAGATAAGTTAATTTTGGGGGCTGTTGCGGTCGTCTTTTTTGTTTCCTCGTTAATTTTGGTTTTCGGTGTGCCGCGCATGTTTGTTTCGCCAGACGCGTTGGCTAACTTTGTGTTTAGTTCAGAAGTGGCTGAGTTTTCTCGTTTGCATTTGTTTCAACCAATGAATTTGGCTTTAGACGACACCTTGTTTCCACGCTCAATGATTTCGATTGAAGGTCAACTGGTACCAATTAGTTTTGTTGGATTGCCAGTTCTTTATGGTTTGTTAGGCAAGTTGCTTGGGACAAGTTCAATCGCATTGTTCACACCATTTATTGCTGTACTAGCTTTATTTGCTTGGCGTCGGGTTGTTCAGGATTTGTTTTCTAAGCGGGTTGCTTTGATTTCAACTATTTTACTTGCGGTTCATCCTGCATGGTGGTATTACAGTGCACGCGGAATGATGCATAATGTGTTGTTTGTGGCTTTGACTATTTTCTCGGTTTGGTTTTTAGTGGCACGACCATGGGCTAAGTATCAGTGGCTCAACCCAGCGTGTTCAGGTTTGCTGCTTGGTCTGGCTATTTTTGTTCGAACCTCTGAAATTATTTGGTTGTTCCTTGGGGGGCTGTTCGTGCTTGGTTTTCTTTGGAGTGAAATTAAGTGGCGGGAGGTTGTTATTTTTGGAGTATCGGTTATGATCGCTTTATTGCCGATGTTTGTTATTAATCAATCTTTGTACGGAAACCCAATCTCTTTTGGATACACAGCACAAGAAGCTGGTCAGACAACACAGGTAACTGAGCGTGTGGCTGATGACGGGATGGTTGAGGTTGTTTCGGTCGAAGGCGAACAAGATGAAAGTTTACTACCGTTTGGTTTTAGTGTTCGTTCAGTTCTGAAACATGTTTACCAATACGGACTTGGTCTTTTTTGGTGGATGTCACTGTTGACTTTGATCGGACTGGTTTTAGTTGTTGTGAACTTGCGATCAAAAAAAGTAGAGAACGCTCGAGTCAAGCTACTCTTTCATGTATTGTTTATCGCGATTGGAGCCTGGCTGGCCATCGTCTACGGTAGTTGGACTTTTACGGACAATCCAGATCCGACCAGTGTGACTATTGCTAATTCTTATGTTCGTTATTGGCTACCTGTGTTTGTTATGACAACGGTTTATGCGGCGTTGGCGATTGATTGGTTGCATGAGCGGATTCGAAGTCAGGTATCACAGAAGGTGATCGTGATCGCACTATTGATTGTTATTGCTGGACTTGGAATCCGCGGAACATTCTTTGCACCAGACGATGGACTGCTCTCAATTCGTGAAAATCTAATCCGTTCTAATGAAATCAAAGAACAGGTTCTTGAATTAACCGAAGAAGATGCGGTTATTGTGGTTGATCACGGAGACAAAATATTTTTTCCAGAACGCGTGGTCCGATATCCACTGCGTGACGAAACCACCTATGATCTAATGCCGCGCATTGTTCTGCGCAACGCACTTTATTATTACGGAATTACTTTTCCAGATTATGATATGGAGTATCTTAACGGGCGCAAGTTAGCTGAGCTTGGTTTGCAGATTGAATTGGTTCAGACCTTTGATGAAGAAAGTTTATATCGAATTTATCAACCATGAAACTTGAGCGATTAGCACAAGCAGTGATTATTTTCATTCCGATCATCTTGTTCGGTTGGTTGTTGTGGCAAGATTTGGTGCCAACTGGACGGTTGTCGATCTCGTATGATGTTGGCGACTTGTCACCATTTGTAAACCGTCTGTTGCCAGGTGAGCGGGCACTAACGCCAATGAAACTACCGAATGGGGAATGGGCACAGCAAGTTATTGATGAGCCAACATATTTCACAGTTGAACCGCCGCGACATTTTGATTCAGTCGAGCTGGAGTTGGTTTGGCAGAACGCGGCTGTGCCAGTGGTTGAGATTGGAGGAGTAGCCAGTGAAGATGGAACGCAGATTTTGCTTGAACCGTTGCAGAACTTATTGATCGAACAATCAGACTGGTCACGAATTGAAGCTGAAGGTGTTGTTTTGTTACAACGTGGAGCAATGTATGATTCGATTGAGCAGTTTGTAACAAATGCGCCACGCGACCAGATTGCCACGTATCATTACGATCTTGACCGACCGTACACCTTAGCGTACTACTGGCCAACTTTTTGGCAGCGCACAATCGATGTGTCTTTACGTGGTTCACATCAGTTTAAAACTTATATCAAGAACGAGACTTTGAATTTCGATATTGCTTACCAGGACATGAATCGTGAGGATGGATCTGATTCAGTCTCTGTGATTGTAACCGATTGGACAGGGGCTGAGGTGGTGCGTGAAACCATGGTTGATGACAATAATATCTACGGCAACAGCAATGCTTCTGGTTTGCATCATGTTGAGATCGAAGTACCAGATCTAGCTGAGGGTGTTTATAAAGTTGAGTTGCGCGCTGGCAGTGATGTCTTTTTCCGCACGATTACCACGACACAACAAAAGATGGTTTTCTTAAACAATGTTTATCTTGGCGACGAGGTTGGTTATCGGTCAGAGGACCGTGCGGTCCGCTTTTGGACTGAAGCTAAGAACCTGACTTTTCAAACGCATCATGCTGACGGGGCACAAGAAGTTTCTGTGGCTGGGCAAACTGTTCAGATTCCAGAGCCGTACGAGCGATATGATCACCAGGTTTCTGGAACAGGAACCGTCAGTGTTTCGTCGCCGCAAGGTGACTTGATTGTCTATGGCGACGGACACATTGCCTTTGATCCGAATCAATATTTTAATCCTGATCCAGTCCGTCTGGCTTGGAACACAGACCTGGATGCACTTGGTGTGAACTATATTATTGCCGAGTATGAGCCGCCGACTTTGAGCGACGGTTGGTATCAGGCTACGGTTGAATTTGACACGGCTTGGTTGGTAAAAGAAAAAGATGCTTGGAAATTTGTTTTGTCGACCCCTGGAATCGAGGACCTGCAAGAAGAACTTTGGGTAAGTGAGATAAATGTTGTTTTTGTTCGAGAGCCCTTGACTTGGTCAAAACTAATTCAGGAAATAAAAGAACGATTATGGTAATCGCGCGCACAGGATTTTATGTTAGCGTTGTCTCGTATCTGGTTTTTCTGCTGGCTGATTTGATCAAGCCTGGTTTTGTTTCCAATTACATGTCTGTTCACTGGTTCTTGTTCGCTGCGATCGTGTTTGCTGTTTGGTGGAGCTATTCCCAGCACGCGGGACCAAAAAGTGACCGACCGGCGATCTTTTGGGTTACAGCTGGGTTGCTTGGGGTTTTAGCAGCGATTCTGGTTTGGAAAGCCGGAGCCGACCTTGAAGAATTTCGTATATTAACAACAATTTTAGCACTCGTCCTTCCACCGATCCTGCTCGGTGTGTTAAGATCAAGCGAGTAAAAACAAACCTATGTCAGATTGTATATTTTGTAAAATCGTAAATAAAGAGATTCCAGCTGATATCGTTTATGAAGATAACGATATTTTAGCCTTCATGGATATTCGTCCAACAGCACCAGGACATACACTGGTTATTCCAAAGAAGCATTTTACAAACTTGCTAGAAACACCAGCTGAGCTAGCTGCAAAGTCGATCAATGTTGCTCAAAAGATTGCGCCAGCGGTTCTTAAGGCGGCCGATGCACCAGCTTGTGTTTTCAGTAATAATTGTGGTGGACCCGCTGGGCAAATGGTTTTTCATACTCACGTTCACATTATCCCGCGTCGACCAGATGACGGTATGCATGCCTGGGGCGGTCACGAAACTCCGGCTGAGGAAATCAAAACCATGGCAGAAAAAATAAAAGCAGCGTTATGAAAATATTAGTCACTGGCGGGGCTGGGTTTATTGGCTCCAACTTCATTCTTTATATGATGCGTGAGCATCCAGATTATCAGATTGTTAATTTTGATAAACTGACTTACGCTGGCAACTTGCGCAACCTTGAATCAATTCAAGATAGTCCTAACTACAGTTTTGTAAAGGGCGATATCACTGATCGTGATCTTGTCTTTGATACAGTCAAAGATGTGGACGCTGTTGTCCACTTCGCAGCCGAGAGCCATGTTGACCGTTCGATCATGGACGCCAGTCCGTTTGTTTTGACTAACGTGCTTGGGACAATGGTTTTGCTCGACGCTGCTTTAAAGCATGGCAAGCGTTTCCATCATGTTTCAACTGACGAGGTCTATGGTGCCCTTGGGGCAGATGATCCTGGATTCAATGAACAGACTCCTTATGAACCACGCAATCCGTACTCAGCCTGCAAGGCTGGGTCAGATCATTTGGTGCGATCATATTTTCACACACACGAGCTACCGATCACTATTTCAAATTGCTCGAACAACTATGGACCGTATCAGTTTCCAGAAAAAGTTATTCCATTATTTATAAGTAATCTTAAAGAAGGAAAGAAGGTGCCGCTCTATGGAGTCGGTACTCAGGTTCGTGATTGGATTTATGTTGATGATCACTGCCGTGGAATCGACATGATTCTGCACAAAGGCAAGATCGGTGAGACTTACTGTCTTGGAGGAAAGGATTCTGAGATTAGTAACAAGGAGTTAACTATGAAGTTGCTTGAGTTGTGCGGTAAAGACGAGAGTTCGATCGAGTACGTAAAGGATCGCGCTGGTCACGACGCTCGATATTCGATCGATTATACTAAGGCTAAGAATGAATTAGGTTGGGAGCCGCAGGTGAATCTTGAAGACGGCTTGCGCATGACCAAAGAATGGTACGATGCTAACCAGGACTGGATCGACGAAATCAAGTCTGGGGATTATGAAAAATATTATAATAAACAGTACAAAGAAAGATAATTTAAGTTTATTTTTCGGGGATTTGTACCGATCGATGCAAAAGTCCGAAAACAAGAGAGTGTAAAGATATGAAAATACTAGTAATAGGAAAAGGGTATATTGGTGCGCGGTGTATGGAGGAGTGGCCGGATGCTGAAGTTACCGAAGAAATTATCGTGACCAAGGACGATGCATTGCGGGTGATTAAAGAATATCAACCAGATGCTGTTTTGAATGCAGCTGGTATTCGTGGTGTGCCAAATGTTGACTGGTGTGATTCACATCAACTTGAGACGATGCGTGGCAACACAATCTTACCATTGATCTTGGCTGACGCTTGTGCTGAGCTTGGGGTATATTTGTTGCACATTGGATCAGGTTGCGTTTTCTACGGTGAGTCGCCAGATCCAGGCGGTTGGCTGGAAGACGATCACGCAAATCCGTCGGTCACGTATTCTCGAACCAAGTATGCAGCAGATCTTGTTTTATCGACTTTACCAAACGTTGGAATCGCCCGTATCCGCATGCCGATTGATGAACGTCCATCGCCAGGGAACCTGATCGACAAATTAGCTTCGTTTGAAAAGGTGATCGATGTCGAAAACAGCGCCACTGTCATTCCGGATATGATTAAGGTATTTCGAGCCCTGCTTGAGAAAAAGGCCGAAGGCATCTTCCATGTAACTAATCCGGGAACGATCAAGCATCGTGAGATTATTGCCATGTACGAAGAGATTGTTGATCCAAACCATACCAATGAATGGATCGAGAACGAGGAATTGGTCACCCAAGGTCTGGCCACCAAAGGCCGATCGAACAACCAGCTTCAGTCAGAACGGCTCGAAGAACTTGGAATCGGCATGCGACCGATTAAAGAAGCTGTCCGCGCTTGTTTAGAAAACTATCCAAAAAAATAAAATATATGAAAGGAATAATTTTGTCTGGAGGGCATGCGACCAGGTTGCGGCCGTTGACTGCCATGACCTCAAAACAACTTTTACCAGTGTACGATAAGCCAATGATTTATTATCCGCTGTACACTTTGTTGAATGCTGGGATCAAAGAAATCTTGATTATTCTAGCTCCAGAGTACGCTGGGCATTACTTGAATCTGCTTGGTTCAGGTAAGAATTTTGGTGAAGGCGTTCGGATTAGTTATGAGATTCAAGACACTCCTCGCGGGTTGGCTGATGCGTTTATTGTTGGCGAGAGTCATATCGGCAATGACGACGTGGCTATGATTTTGGGAGATAACATTTTTGAGCATGATTATACTGAGGATATTCGTTCGTTTGAAAAGGGTGGACGAATCTTCGCGCTTGAGGTACCGGATCCAGAGCGGTTTGGTGTGGTGGAATTCGATGAGAATAACAAGGTGCTGTCAATCGAGGAGAAACCAAAAAACCCGAAAAGCAATTTTGCTATTCCAGGTTTGTATATTTTCGACAATCGGGTGATTCAGTTTGCAAAGGAAGTTAAGCCATCAGAACGCGGTGAGATCGAGATTACGGAGTTACATCAGCGCTATTTAGATCTGGGTGAGCTTGATGTTCGGCAAGTGCATGGCAAATGGTTTGATGCTGGAACATTTGATTCGCTCTTGGCAGCTGGTAACTTTGTTGCTCAGCACGGGCGGGAAATTGGTTGTCCGAAAAAAGATTAACGTCGCTGCAATTCAAGTTTAAACAAACCACGGTCGGGTGTCACTTCGCCAACGAAGTATGCTACTCGGCCGTTTTGAGTTACCCAAAGCGTTGAAATGTTGGTTCCAGTGGCTAGCTCAATAATGTTGCGCTGATCACGCCAGTCCAGTTCGACCGCTTCGATCGTGTTCGCACGTGAAACCAAGATAGCGTTTCCTTCAGGATGCCAGGTGGCAGTTTGGGTTGGTTCGCCAATTCGCGTTAGCAATTCATCACTGTACGTTTCAGGATCATAAACATGCACTTCAAAATCACTCCAGTATAACAGTCGACCAGAATCATCCGGGGCCCACTCAGCTCCTTTACCATCAACACTAAGCAAGATTGGTTGATCATCTTGACTGGTATCGATCAAAATTAGTTTATCGTGTTGAGTTTCATGCAACAACAACAAGGGTTCAGCCGCACCTAATAACTCATATGTTCCAGAAGCAAGATAGGCTAGTAGCGAAGCCTGCTCATCAACGTATCGGAATACAGAAACAGAACCATCGTTTTGTTCAATGATTACTGGCTGGCCTTCGATTAATGTTGCTAAAGTTGGTTCTGGATAGATTTCGTTGACAGTATCGCTTAGCAGGCGATAAACAAAAGTGCCGCGTGTGGTAGTGAAGAGTAGGGCCAGTGGATCAGTTGGGTGCCACCAGGCTGCAGTTATCGGTCGTTCAGATATATCATCTAGTTCGATCGGATTTAGTCCTGACCGTTCGATCACAGTAAAGCTGCCACTCAACCCTTGATCTTGTTCAATCAGAATACGATCACCATCTGCTGACCAGGTAATATCAATAGCATCTGTGTTAGTACCAGAGATTCTATAAAGCAATGATTGCTCGCTGGTTTCGATAATGTGTGTCCAAAGCTCGATCCAAGAAGCCGAGGTGGTGATGTAAGCCAGGGTTGATTGATCCGGGCCAATTGTTGAACTAGCAATATCAGCTGAGATTAGATTTGTAGGTTCGTTGTCAAGAAACAAAGTCACGTCTTCAACAAAAGTTGTCTCATGTGAATAGATTGGCAAGGTTTTTGTCCAGTCGTGATATCCATCTTTTTGAATTAGAACACGATAATCTCGTGGGATCAGGTTTTTTACAAAACCAGGAGTCGAGTCGCGCTCATCACCATCTACTAAGATGTTTGCATCTTTCGGAATTGAGGTGACTGAAAACAGGCCAGTACGAACAATATGCCCGTTTTCTAAGTTTAAGCGATAACCAGCCGTGTAAAGCACAACCAGAGGAGCGGTAATTAAAAAAGCCGCGATAAACACGAACAATAATGTCATTCTTGAGCGAAATTTCATAATAGATACATTGTAACAAAGCTTTTTGACCAGGGCTAGGTAATGCGGTAAAATATAGCCTACTATGAAAAGATTTCCACGTCCAATAGTCATTCTAACATTTACCGTGTTTATTATCGTGTTTTTCACGGTTGGCTTTGTTTTTGGGCGTGCGCAAGGGGTTCGTTCTGTGGTTCCGGCTGGTGAAGGGCAGGTGCTTGGTGAAGGCGAGATTCCGGCCTGGCTAGCCAATGATATTGATTTTGACATGTTTTGGGATGCTTGGGATTTGGTTAAGGAGAATTATTATCGCTTACCAGTTTCTGAGGTCGAGCTCTTCTATGGTGCCATGCACGGCATGCTTGAAGCTTTAGAAGATCCGTACTCTAGTTTCTTTGATCCAGAAGAGGCAGCTGAATTTGCTGAAGAATTATCCGGAAGCTTTGAGGGGATTGGGGCTGAGATTGGGATTAAAGAAGATCAATTGCAGATTGTTGCACCATTACCAGATACGCCAGCCATGAATGCCGGATTACTTTCTGGTGACCGCATCTATTATATTGATGATCTACCTACAATCGAAATGAGTCTTGAAGAGGCTGTGATGAACATCCGTGGCACAAAGGGAACTTCAGTAACTTTGACCATTGGTCGTGATACTGAAGAGGAATTGCTTGATATTGTTGTTGTTCGAGACGAGATTACTGTTAATAGTTTGAATTACGAAATTCGTGATGATGGAATTGCTGAGATAAATTTATATTTCTTTAATGAAGATACACAGGAGCTGTTTAATGATGCGGTGAACGATATCATGACCAATGATGTTTCTGGAATTATTCTTGATCTGCGCGGTAATCCAGGTGGTCTGTTGCATATGGCTGTTGCTGTGGCTCAAGAGTGGGTTGGTACGGATGTTGTGGTAATGCAGCAGATTCAGGATGATCAGCAAACTATTTCTGGAAGTGGAACCGCACGTTTGGCAGATTATCCAACTGTAGTTTTGGTTAACGGTGGTTCAGCTTCAGCTTCTGAGATTGTAGCTGGCGCGCTTCAGGATTATGGTTTGGCTGTTACTGTTGGTGAACAGACTTTTGGAAAAGGTTCGGTTCAGGACTATCGTGAGCTACCAGATGGTTCAGCTGTTAAATTAACAACAGCAGAATGGCTAACTCCTTCTGGGCGGACCATTCATGAGGTTGGTATTACCCCAGACGAAGTTGTTGAATATACTATTGAGCATTATTATGCAGAGGAGGACCCGCAACTCGAAAGAGCTGTCGACATCATCGAGCAGGCCCAGGCCGGGCTCGCGGCAGCAGACTAGTTCTAGAAGAGAAACTTCGGCCGGAGCGATCGTTTTTAAACGAACCGGGCGTGGTATTGTGATTGCTATGGTTGTTGATGGTTTTGGTAAGACAACATTTACTAAAGGGCATGTTCGACGTGGGGAGAAGTTGAGTGAGGCAGCTATGCGTGAGACTTGTGAGGAGACTGGTTTGTGTGATTTAAAGTATATCGCTCGGCTGGGCAAGATTGATATTTGGTTTCGGGACCGGTTTGTACATAAGGGTGTGTTGATTCATAAATTTATACATTACTATTTGTTTGAGGCACCACGTGATGCCAAGATCAAGATTCCGCCTCCTAGAAAACATGGCGAGCGGATTCAGCGCGGACTCTGGGCACCAAAGTCAAAAGTTCTAGAAATGTCCAGTTACGATGATATGAAAGCAATAGTCAAACGCGCACTGCGGATAATCGAGAAGATGTAGGGGTCAACTGCTGTTGACCCTTTTAAATTGTATGGCCGGCCACAGAATGACTCAGGGTTTTGATTGTGGAAGCGCTCGGCCTATTCGTCTTGGAATGAAGGAAAGATGTCGGGCCTCGCTCGGCGTCGGCCGGACGATTGCCTATGAAGTGGCCTCGAAGAAGATATTGGCAGTCCGGCCTCCGATCGTTCCACAATTCAAAACCCTTCGTCATTTTATTCTTACGACAAGAGAAGTGGCCGGCCATATTAAAGGACGAGGATATTCTTTTTGTGAGAACATGTGGAGCCGGGCCCACATCATCATCTCGTTTAACCATCCAAAGGCGGCGGTCCCGGCGGAACCCGAACGAGGCCTTGATACCTTTCTTTCACTTTACCTGGTTCTGGCCGAGTGCTTCTCACAAAAAGTAATGTCCGAGTCCTCATGGCCGGCCAAGCTCAGGTCAGGCTTGACTGGTATTTTGCCGTTTTTTCTTTCTCTTGCTATACTATTCTTCGTATGAAAGTTATCCTTATGAAAGACGTCCCCAAAGTGGGGCTTAAGGGGGAAACAAAGGAGGTAAGCGACGGATATGCTCGCAACTATCTTTTTGCACAAAATTTAGCTGTTCAAGCAACGGTTCAAGCAGTGGCTTCTGTGAAAAAGGAAAAGCAGGTTGCTGAGCGCAAGGAAGAACGGGGCATGAAAGAGGCAGGCGAGATGGCCAAGAAGCTTGAGGCCTATCAGTTGCGGCTTCAAGAGAAAGCAAATGACTCTGGTGGTTTGTACGCTGCGGTCACAGCAGATACGATTGCCAAAGGGTTAAAAAAAGCCGGGCATGAGATTACGTCAGCAATGGTCGATCTCCAAGAGCCGATCAAGGAGCTGGGGGAGCATGAGCTAACGCTCAATCTGCCACACGGATTTGAGGCCCGCATCAGTGTCGAAATAACAAACAAGAAATAAAAAACGCCGGAGCATCGCCTCCGGCTTTAAAATTAAATTATGGCAAAAAAACATAAACCAAAGTTCGTCTTTGTGGTTGGAGGAGTTATGTCTTCGGTTGGTAAGGGGGTAGCCTCGGCCTCAATCGCAAAGCTTGTTCAGTCTCGTGGATACAAGGTGGCTAGTATTAAATGTGACATGTACGTTAACGTGGATGCTGGCACGATTCGGCCGGCAGAACATGGAGAAGTCTATGTTGGGGCAGACGGGATTGAGTCTGATCAGGATCTAGGGAACTATGAACGTTTCACTGGCGAGGTGACAACGAATGATAATTATATTACTACTGGGCAGGTTTATCAGGAGGTGATTCGGCGAGAGCGAAATTTGGAGTATAAAGGAGAAGATGTGGAAGTGGTCCCAGATGTGCCAAAAGAAATTATTCGTCGGATTGAATCGTGTCAGAAAAAGAATAAAGCTGATTTAGTTACGGTTGAGTATGGTGGAACTGTTGGGGAGTATCAGTTGGTTTTGTTCTTAGAGGCGGCCCGCATGATGAAAGCAGCCAACCCGGATGACGTTGCTTTTGTAATGGTTAGTTATTTACCAACGCCATCTTTGCTTGGTGAGCAAAAGTCCAAGCCAACTCAGTATGCCATCCGAACCTTGAATTCAGCTGGAATCATTCCTGACTTTATTATGTGTCGAGCTGATAATCCAGTAACTCAAGATGTAAAGCGAACGATTAGTAATGTATGTAGTTTGCCGATTGAGCGTATTATTTCAGCACCAAACGTTGAATCGATTTACGATGTACCGTTGGTGTTTGCAAAACAAAATCTTGGACGTGAGGTGTTAAAAGCTTTGCATTTGCCAGTCAGACCATCGCGGATGAAAGATTGGGAAGGGTTATCACGGAAGATCAAACGGACCAAGAAAGAAGTTAAGATAGCTATTGTTGGAAAGTATTTCAACATGAAGTCATGTAAGGATACTTACATTTCTGTGATCGAAGCAACAAATCACGCTGCTTGGCATCATGGGTTCAAACCAAAAATTACTTGGATCGATTCTGAAAGTTATGAAAAGGATCCGAAGAAGGTTAGGGAGTTAAAGAAATTTGATGGCGTGGTGGTGCCTGGTGGATGGGGTACTCGTGGGATCGAGGGGAAGATTAAAGCCATTGAGTATATCCGCAAGAACAAGATTCCATATCTTGGACTATGCTACGGGATGCAGTGTGCAGTGATTGAGTTTGCTCGCAATGTTCTGGGGTGGAAAGATGCTTGTACCACTGAGATGAAGAAGAAGGGTGGTCGTCCGGTAATTCATTGGATGCCTGGGCAGTTGGAGAATATTAAGAAGAAAAAGTATGGTGGTACTTTGCGTCTTGGAGAACATCCGTGTCAGTTGATCAAGGGGACTAAGGCGCGTGAGCTTTATGGCAAAGCCAAGGTTAGTGAGCGCCATCGTCATCGCTATGAGTACAATAATGATTATCGTGTTGAGCTAGAAGAAGCTGGTTTGATTACTTCTGGGGTTAATCCAGAAATGAACCTGGTTGAGATAGTGGAATTAGAAGACCATCCATTTTTTATGGGCACCCAGTTCCATCCTGAGTTTAAATCTTATCCACTTAAGCCAAATCCGATTTGGAAAGGATTTCTAGCGGCAGCTACAAAGCGTGCAAAAAAGTCTTGACAGAATTAAGCTTATTAGGTAGAATACTCCCGCAATAATCAATTACACATATGGCACATAAAAAAGCCGGTGGTTCTACCGGTCTAGGACGAGATTCTAAGGCAAAACGCCTTGGTGTTAAGCGGGGTGACGGGCAGGCTGTTAAGGCCGGTGAGATCCTGATTCGCCAGCGCGGGACCAAGTGGCGTGTAGGCGAGAATGTACGCAAAGGCAAAGATGATACGCTTTATGCACGAGTTGCTGGAATCGTTAAGTTCACCAAAAAGAAAGTTACTAAATTTGATGGGGCTCTGAAGCTAAAGACGTTTGTTAATATCGAGCCTAAGAAATAAGTTCTGGAATAAAACCCGATCTGCACAGGTCGGGTTTTGATTTTTAAGCCTAGACGCGCTATAATTCCTGCATGCGTAGAATCATCTCTCGCGCTCGCAAGCTTCGCTTTGCCATGCGTGACCTGTTTAAGAATTCAAAGTTTTACCGCTGGATCGCCATTGCCTCGGCTGCTCTAGTGGCTTTGACTTTTGCTATGCCTATTTGGCGCTTGATTCCAGTGCTTGGGGAGGAAACTTATATTCCGCTGCATTATAATATCTACTTTGGAATCGACCGTTTTGGTCCTTGGTATTATATTTTTGTTTTGCCAGCGCTTGGTTTTTTACTCTTGATCCTGAACATCATTTTTGAATCCATTTTTGTTAAACGCGAGCACATCCTGTCCGTGTTTTTTGCTATCACAACAATTATTGTCGAAGCAGTCCTGTTCGGATCGATGTTGTTAATTATAATGCTCAATACTTAATATGTTCGAAGCCTTTGCCATTATCAAGATTTTGATTTTATCAACAGTAGCTTTTTTGATAACCATGGCCTGGACTCCGGCTTTGACTCATTTTTTGTATAAGTACAAGATGGGCAAGTCAATCCGCAGTGATGGCTCAACGCCGATCTTTTCGAAACTACACGCTAAGAAAGCTGGTACACCAACCATGGGTGGTGTGTTGGTTTGGGGAACGACTTTGTTTTTAGCGATCTTGTTTGTAGTAGTTTGGCAGATTGTACCAGATAGTTTTTTTGGGCAGCTAAACTTTTTGACTCGTGAGCAGACTTTGTTGCCATTAGGTGCTTTAGTTGCCTCAGCCCTAATTGGATTAGTTGATGATTATTTTAACGTGAAGAAGATCGGGCCGCATGGAGGCGGGTTGCGTGTGCGTCATCGTTTGGTTCTGTTTACGTTAATTGCTTTAGTTGGAGCTTGGTGGTTTTATTTCAAATTAGATTGGGATTTGTTACACGTACCGTTTTTAGGTGACTTTAATATTGGCTGGTGGTATATTCCGTTTTTCATGTTAGTTATTGTTGGGACTTCTTTCTCTGTGAACCAAACTGATGGACTTGATGGTCTGGCCGGTGGGACATTGTTAACTACTTTTGCCACACTGGCGGTGATCTCGATGTTACAGGGTCGATTAGAGTTGGCTGCTTTCTGCGCAGTGATCGTTGGTGCCTTGCTTGCTTTCTTGTGGTTTAACATCAATCCAGCTCGTTTCTTTATGGGAGATACAGGATCGATGTCGCTTGGGGTTACTCTTGGAATTGTGGCCATGTTAACGAACACAGCCTTACTGCTTCCGATCATGGGAATTATTTTTGTGATTGAAGCCTTGTCAACTATTTTGCAACTGCTTTCGAAAAAATTACGCAAAGGCAAAAAGATTTTCCGCTCATCGCCGATCCATCATCACTTTGAAGCTGTGGGGTGGAGTGAACCGAAGATTGTGATGAGATTTTGGGTTATCTCAATGGTTGCCTCAGGTTTGACCATTGCTTTGTTCATGTTGGATCAGCTAGTGACATAGAATGACCAATGATCAATAACCAATGATCTAGATAATAATCAATGATAGAATGACC
>CAZDDW010000009.1:0-44964 GCA_964504365.1 uncultured Gammaproteobacteria bacterium
TGCATGCCTTAGACATGCCGCCAGCGTTCATCCTGAGCCAGGATCAAACTCTCAGAAAAAATCCATGGTTAAACCGATGGAAATCTGTCATGCCTCGGATAAATCCGAGGACTTTTGATAATAGACGTTACAATCGCACAGTAGATAAACAATTGTTTCGTTTTTTTACTCGGCCCTGCCGAGTATTGATAGGTTTGCTTGGTACAAATTTGTAAACGAACGTGGCGCTATTTTAGCTTATTGCCGAAAACCTGTCAAGGGCTGGATCCTGAGCTTATTCACAGTGCAGTTTTAGCGAAAAAATAGATGAGTAGAGAGTAGATAGTAGAAAGTAGATAGATCCTGAAATTTTGTTTCTTTCTACACTCTACTCTCTACTTTCTACCCTCACTATTAAAAAACCCACGAATCGTGTCGTGGGTATGTGTTTTAGCCTGCGGCAGCAGCTTTTTTCTTGCGATCTCGTCGCCGAGCATCAGCTTTCAGTCGCCCAAGGCGATGCTGCATCTGGTCGAGCATGGGTACCAGCTCTTCACGTTTGGACAGCACCTGGTGTTCCTGATCGAATTCTTGGATCAAGTCAAGTAGTTCGAGCAGGCAGGTGATGATTGAGATCTGCACCAGGGCGCCTTCCTGTGGGTTTGCCACCCTGGGCTTGCTACGGATGTCCTCCAAGGCCTTGTAGAACATATCGAAGCAGGATTCGAACAGTTTTTGCCAGCGCCTGGTATTTACGCCAGTTACCGTGGCATCGGCCACTGCTGCCTCTCGAGCCTCGGTTGCGGCAACCAGATCAGCTCGGAGATATTGATCGATCTGACCCAATTGTCTTACCTGTGACTCAAGCTGACCAGCTCGTTCCCGCTGAAGCTTGAAGATCCGCTCCCAGGTCAGGAGGTAGCTGTCACGGTGTGTCGGTCGGTTGTTCAGGGCCAAGGTGAACAGATTGAACAGTTCTCGTACGGTCATGCTGAAACTGTTCTTGTTCGGATCAGTGGCTCTGATGTGGATTTCTATCACTCCAGCCCTCTGTTCGAGAGAAGCCACCCCGAAGCTCCAGCTATAGAACGACGGGTATGTTCCCTTGGCCTCTTCTCGATTGGCTCTGAGCTCGACCCACGACCCCGGGTGTCTGAAAATGCCGCCGAGGGGTACGATCAGTTCCAGATCTGGCACAGTACAAAGTGCGTTTTCACAAGTACTCAGAATCTTGGTGCTAAAGCTCTGGCCTCTGTACTTTTGACCAAAGCGACGCAAGTGAACCGAAAGTTCGCCGTGTCGACAGTGCTGGTAAACCAGGTAGTACTGGTGTCGGGCCCACCACTTGGTTAACCAAGGGAAAGGCCAACGATCAGTCTTTCCGATTGAGGGCACGTGGGTCAGGAAATAAATAAATACACCGAAGACCAGCGAGAGTTGAATGGCACCGAAAATACCTAGGAAAACCTCCGTTGTACTCTCAGCCCCTCCGGCACGCCACGAGGCAACACCAGATCCAAGGATCAGGGCGAACAGGACTAGGCCCGAGAGGATGTACAAACCGCCGAAGGGGATTGGTTTGTAATCATTCAGGTTTTTGGGAAAAGGAACAGACATGAGGTTTCTCCCTTCCTTGCTTTTGGTGCGGCTCGATCTTGTCGGGCGGGACCAAATACAAGGTGGTAGGCGGGTAAGTGCTTTACAGCCTCACCGGGCTACCGGAGTTTTATCTCGCCAATGGCGAGATCTTGGGCCAGCCGACCCATTCGGCTAACCTACACCCCGCCAACGGCGGGGATATCGAGCAAAACTCGATAAGAATCGATTGTGCCAGTTTTGTGCGTTGATGTCAATAAAAAAGTGTCCCTGTTTTAGTACGATCGTATCAAAAAGGTGACGGATATAATATCAGGTATTTTAACTGATCGGTAATAATTCCTGAAAATATGCTTAAAAATAAATGGCCCCCACCGACCGGAGTCGGCGGGGGGCCTACGAACACGTGCGACTTGAGGTTAACCCCACTTGGCGATCAGGGCTGCGATTTGCGCGCGGTCGTTCAAACACCGCGGCTGCAGCTGGCCTTAAAACATGATCGCTACCTCTTCATTTAGCCTGCAGGCTGGGGACACCGCAGGTTCTTGGTTGATATCTCTTGGTTCAGACTCGGGCTTCGTCGTCCAGTTTCAGGATTGGCTCGCAAGACGGGGGGTTTGGTCCGTCAGCAGTTGTTCAACATGCCAGGTTCGAGCTTTCTCCATTCTCCCTTTTTACTTAGCCTTTACTTTCCCAAGAGACCCCGCCGAGAGCTGGCCGAACTAGTCGGTCAGGCTCTTGGTGGCGCCGGCGCCGAGGGCGTCGTGCGTCTCACAAGACATAAATATGGTTGCAGTCTGTCGCCGACCGCAACACTCGGTGATTCCCGAGGTTTCCATATGGATAAGGGTAGCAGAATATGGGGTTTCTGTCAACCCCTTGAGTAAAATAAATGGCCCCTGCCGACCGGAGTCGACAGGGGACCAAGATGTGACGGTAAGCGGCAGGATCGCCGCTGAGAGCAGGTGGTCAACCCGCTGTTGAACTACTGGGTTCTAGTTGGTTCGAAACCAGCTTTCACTGTCCAGCACCAAGTCGCTATTCCAGGGTGTGTCCTAGAGCCGGGTCATCCGGCTCGGGTGGAGTACATGGTTAGTGAACACACAATGTTCAAACGACTCATTGTTGGGAGCTTCCGCTGGTAGGCGTGCCAGGTTACCGCCTGGCGCAGGTGAGCGTTTTTCAGGCGCTCAGTTGGTTGGCGGATTTGAGATCCGCCGCGGTTCTCGTCTCGCTTGCCTAAGGCGTCTGTGTCTTGCACCGACCGTTGTGGGTGTGGCCCGTCACGACCACGATGCGAAGGGTACGCATGAAGAGAATATATCAAAAATAAAAACAGAGGTCAACGACCGTGACCTCTATTTGTGTGCTTTTCCTATTGCATCGGATATTGATTTGTACCCGTCGCGTTTTAATAGTTTTACTAGGCCCTTGTTGATCTCGCCAATCATTTGCGGTCCTTCAAAGATCATGCCAGTGATCAGTTGAACTAGGGAAGCACCTTGTTTTATTTTTTCATATGCATCCTCGGCTGAGAACACGCCACCGCATCCGATGATTGTGTATCGATCGCCGCACTTGCGATATAAATATCCAATCTGTTTGTTCGAAGGTTCAAAGGTTGGCCGACCACCAAAGCCACCCTTAGATTCCTTTGGGATTTCATCTGGAGCAAAGCCTGAGGTGTCCTTGAGCAGATTGCTAGTAATGAAACCCTGAACTCTATGCTGATCACAGATTCGAACTACCTCATCAAGCTCGGATTCACTAAGGTCAGGTGTGATTTTTAAAAATATCGGTTTTTTAGTCTCAATTCGATCTATCCCAGCCAACAGGTGGTCAAGCTTGGCCGGATCAGTAAACGGTTCTCCGCCAAAGGCGTTTGGGCAGCTTATGTTAATTGTTACATAGTCACCAATACCTTTAAGCAGATCAAACGCTTTAAGATAATCTGCGATTCCAGCCATTGGTTCAACTGTTGTTGGGCTGTTAGTTTTTGCCACACTAACACCAAGCGGAAAATTAAAATGTCGGTTACTAAGTTTGCGAGCAGTCACCTCGGCCCCCTCATTTTTTAGTCCGTAGAAAACTCGGATGGCTTTTGATTTGGGCATGCGCCAAAGTCGTTTACCTGGATTTCCCGGGCAAGGCTCGCCAGTGATTGATCCAACTTCTTCGAACCCGAATCCCACATCCGGGAGAATGTTCATTAGCCGAGCGTCCTTATCAAAACCAGCAGCCAGGCCAATTGGGTTAGGGAAGTCGATTCCAAGAATGTTTTGTCGAAGTGCGGGGTGGGAGTATTTAAAGAAACGTGAGGTCAGGCTTCGAGCGAATCCGAACCGACCAAACAACTCGCCGGCCCAGACGAAGATGTTGTGGATCAACTCTGGGTCAAACAAAAAAAGAAAAGGTTTCAAGATGTATCGATATGATTGTTTGAAAAATTGTGTTGCCAGCATATCAAGACGGGACTAAAGTCCCTGAGAATTATTTTTGCGCCACTCTTCTATTTTTTTATGATCGCCGCTCAATAACACCTCCGGCACTTTCCAGCGACCATATTTTTCAGGCTTTGTATATTGGGGATACTCGAGTACACCCTCGACCGTGTGCGATTCGGTCTCCAGTGATTCCGCCTTTCCAAGTACACCTGGGACCATTCGCGCTATTGCATCAGACATAACCAGGGCAGGCAACTCACCACCAGTTAACACATAATCACCAATCGACAAAGACTCATCAGCCAAATGTTTTTCAACTCGAGCATCAATTCCTTCATAACGTCCGCATAAGAAAACAACTTGATCATACTTAGCTAAACGCTTGGCGTCTTTTTGAGTAAATCGTTTTCCAGCGGCTGATGTCATGACCACTCGAACCTTCTTGCGCCGAGTCCGTACCCTTTTCAAAGCCCTGTCAAATGGTTCAACCTGCATGACCATGCCAGGACCACCGCCGTACGGTGTGTCATCGACACGGTTATGTTTGTCTTTTGTATACGATCGTAAATCATGTGTGCGCAGATCCAATAACTTTTTTTTCTGCGCTCGACCCAAAATACTAGCCTGTAAGTATGGCGTACAGACTTCGGGGAAGATCGTGATGATGTCGAGACGTTTTTGCATATAAGTAGAAAGTAGAAGGTAGAGAGTAGAAAGAATTTGAATCTCTCTACTTTCTACTGTCTACCCTCTGCTCCTATCAGAAAACCATGGTAATACTCTACCATGGCTCCCTATTTTTTTCTATGCTTAAATGCCGAGTTCGTCAACAGCTGATGTGTCAACGTCTTCTGTCTGAGCAGTATCGCGATCGCGGCGTGGGCCACGTGAACCTTCTGGTTCAAAGATCTTTAGGTTAACACGAGCATCGCTGCGTGCACCAACGATCTTGAGCAATGTTCGGACAGCACGAGCAGTCTGGCCCTGTCGGCCAATAACGTAACCCATGTCGTCTGGATTGATGTGCAAAGTGATTAGTACACCGCGCTCATCAACAGTACGCTCAGTACGGACATCGTCAGGGTGATTAACAATCGCCTTAACAATGTACTCGACAAACTCTTGGTCTCTTTCCATATCGGTGAGTCTGTCTATACTATTAGATTATTCTTGTTCATCGTCGCAAGCAGGCCTGTCGACCAAGTGGGCTAGCTAGTGACGTCGAAAGTATTGTAACAAAAAAGAGGGACCTTGTCAATCCCTCTTCCTGTTTATTCTGCTTTATCTTCGGTTGGTTTTTCGTCTTCTTTCTTTTCTTCAGCCGGAGCTTCATCTTTTGCTTCTTCCTCGGTTTTTGGTTCTTCAGCCGGAGCTTCTGTTGGTGCTTCTGCTGCAGGTTCTTCAGCTTTGGCTTCAGCTGCTGCCTTCTTTTCTTTGGCTGCCTCTTCAGCTTCTTTCTGCTTGCCAGAACGCTTCTTGGAAATGTGGGTCACTCCGCGTTTGTCACCTTTGACAATACTAGCATCGACCAGCATGTTCCAAACAGTGTTTGATGGCTGAGCACCTTCACCAATCCAGTGCTTGATGCGCTCTTCTTTGAGAACAGTTTCCTTGGTTCGTGGATTTTTGTGGCCAAGGATCTCAATTGATTTGCCCCAGGGATCGCGTTTCTTGTCTACCACGATAACGCGGTAGTGAGGCTGTTTCTTTTTCCCAGTTCGGGAAAGTCTGATTGATAGCATAATGAGTTTTCTTGTTATCTTGTTTTCTGGTTGTCTGGCTTCTGGAAACTAGATAACTAGATAACTAGATAACCAGACAACTAGACAACTCGATGTGCGCGCAGTATATACGAGTTGAGCTTATTAGTCAAGGGCAAGCTTATTTAAGCATGAATAGGCTTGACAAGAAGGCAAAAAAGTGCTATTATGTATGCATAATTTAAGTATTATATCTATTTAAAAATATGGGTGAGAAACCTTCATTCGGTCCTGATGCAATGGCCGATATCGACGCAGCTGGCGGTATGCCAGAGGTTCAGGAAGCAGCAGGTGATTTTGGTCCTGATGCTATGGACAAGATCGATGCTGATGTGGCAGAGATGAATGCTCCTGCCGAAGAAGCCGCTTCTGAAGATGAGGCTGCTGCATAAATAATGCAAATTGAAAAACCGACTCGGGTGACCGGGTCGGTTTTGGTTTTCTGGTTGTCTTGTTGTCTGGTTATCTAGTTTTCTGGTGTTTGGTCCAAGTTGACGCTAAGCAGATGACTTACCCCGTCGTCGCCCATGGTTACTCCATACAAGACATCAGACTTCTCCATGCTGGCACGGTTGTGAGTGATAATGATGAACTGGGTGTGTTTGGCTAGTTCTTCGACAATGGCCGCGTAGCGCAAAGTGTTGGCTTCATCAAGTGCGGCGTCGACCTCGTCCAGGACAACGAATGGGGAAGGGTTGGTCGACATGATTGCTGCGACCAGGGCGATTGAAGTCAATGATCGCTCTCCACCAGAAAGCAGATTCAAAGCTTTCATTTTTTTGCCAGGTGGTGTGGCCTGAATATCGATGCCAACAATTGTGTCACGCTTGCCGCGTAGGCGATCCTTGACACCCTGCCGGGTGTCATTTCCATCTTCTTCATGGTGCTTGCGTTCTTCCGCTGCTGTGTCCGAGGCATCGCGATCTAGAGCAACACCTTCCTGTGCCCCGTTCCCGTTTTCTTCTTCAACATCGTCACGAGTCATCTTGACCAACGAACACGAACCGCCACCGAACAAGAGTTTGAAATATTTCTGAAATTCTCGATTGATTTTTTTAAATGCTTCTTCTGACTGGGTCAGAATTTTTTTATCTAGCTCGTCAATAATTTTTTCCGTGGACTTGATTGCGCCTTGCAGATCCTTGACCTGTGTATCCAAGAACTCGTGTCGTTCTCGAATTTCATCATGCTCTTGAACGATCTCTGGATCTATTCCGCCAATCATTTCCATCTTGTGCTTCAGCTTCTGGATCTGCGGATAGAGAGCTTCAGCATCGGAGGTTGTCTGGTTGTCTGGTTGTCTGGTTTTCTTGATGTCCTTAACTAAACCACGGAGCTCTTCGTCCATTTCGCGATTCAGATTTTGCTCGCGCTCTTCAAGTCGGGCCAGCTCGATCTGAACCTGGTTACGTTTATTGCTTAGCTGGTGTAATTGATTTTGCTTTTCACGCAGATCGCGCCCGATTTCAAACAATTCGGTCCTTTGCTCTTTTTCGGTCTTGGCGTAACTTTCCATCTGTTTCTCAAGCCGCTTCAGCTCATCTTCAAGCTCAGTTCGTTTTTTCTGTGTATCCTTAAGATCCATGGCCAGGCCTGGGTCTGGTTTGATTTTATCAGGGGCTGGTTTGCGCAAGCGTTTTAGTAATTTTTCTGAGCGCTCATGAAGCTTGTCAGCCAAGCCAGATACATCAGCGCTGTTCTTTAGTTTATCAACCAGGCTTTTATGTTCTTCAGTTAAAGTCTCCAGTTCTTTAATAATGTCCGGCAAAGGCAAAGGAGTCCACTTGGCCTCAGCCTGAACTTTTTTCAGCTCGATTTCTTTCTGAACTTCGTATTCTTGATCACGCAAACGAGATCGTTCTCGCTGTAGTTCACGGTACTGATTTTGCAGAGCAACCAAGTCTTGGTCTGTGGTTTCTTTTTCCTGATCAGCCTCTTCAATCTCAGCTGCCTTTTTTTCAAGCGATTTGGTTTTCACCTCAAGGGTGCGGCAGTCAACATCAAGTTTGTCGAAATTTATACGCACTTCTTTTAACTGATCGTGCAAAGTCCACCAAAGTGTACCGTAGTAGCCAAGTTGTAGATCGCGCAGCTCGTTTTCGATCACCTCACGTTTTTCTAAACGAGAAACCTGACGCTTCAGCGAGCGTAAGCGCGGACCAATTTCGTTTAGCACCAGCTCAACTTCCTCAAGATTCTCGTAAGTCCGTTTCAACTTGAGCATGGCTTCGTGGCGTTTGAGCTGGAACTGTTTCACACCAGTAGCATCGTCAAAGAAGCTCTTACGCTCTTCAGGAGTAGAAACTAAAATATGATCAACCATACCTTGGCCGATCACAGCATAAGATTTTTGTCCGACTCCGGCTTGAGCAAGTAATAAATGAATATCAGCCAGTCGAGCCACTTTGCCATTTAAACGATATTGAGAACCGCCTTTGCGATCCATGTGCCGCTTGATTTCCACTTGCGGATAATCAATCGGCATGGTTCCGTCCTCGTTGTTGAAAGTCATGACTACCTCAGCAAAACCAGAGCGAGCCCGGCCTTGTGAGCCAGAAAAAATAACATCCTCGGATTTTTTTCCGCGGAGCAACTTTAAACTTTGTTCCCCCAAGGCCCACCTGATTGCATCCGATAAGTTCGATTTCCCGCTCCCGTTTGGGCCAACAATCGAGGTGATCGTGTGCCGCGAATCCTTGGGCGCTGGAAACTTGAGTACGGTTTTTTGGGCAAAAGTTTTAAATCCCTGGACTTCCAGTTTCTCTAGATACATAACGGCTTATATTATACCTAAAGTCTTGACTTGAGTCTATCGCTGTGCTAAGGTTCTTTTCCACTTGTTCGTTTCAAGGAGGATCAAGATGAGCAGCGAAGGGTACTTCTATGTTGACGTCTGGGCATTGGTGGCTGGACAAACACGCAAGAACGAACCACTGATGTTGTCGGGCACCGGCTTTGCCCAGGTGGAGGCGGCGGTTGGCAAGCATCTGGAAGGTAAACGGATTGACGCCGTCTTTGCAGGTAATCCATACTTCATGATTCAGAGCGCTCAGGCGGCCATGCGTATGCTCGGCTTCGATCGCGAACGCCAGCCGGT
Source organism: uncultured Gammaproteobacteria bacterium (assembly GCA_964504365.1). Taxonomy (GTDB): domain Bacteria; phylum Patescibacteriota; class Patescibacteriia; order UBA9934; family CAZDDW01; genus CAZDDW01. The sequence continues at coordinate 8,877 of CAZDDW010000009.1, forward strand.
TATGAATACCGCTTTGTCCACGTTATGGGTCGATGACGACCACGTGCCCAGTAACGACGAGTTGGGGTATCGTGCTCTGGTCGAGACGGTGGTCCTCAACTACGGCTTGGGCCGTACTCCTTTCTCGGCTCTTCGGGAAAGGGCCCCGGATCGGACCGAAACGGTTACTAGGATGTTTCGAGTCAACATGGACGAAATGGCTCGACAAGCAGCTGTGCGGGCCATTCGTCAGCAGCGAAAAAAAGCGGCCATCCTCGCAGTGACCGAATCGCCACTGGTGGAGTCCTGTATGATTGGTCACTGGGAAAGGGGCTTGCTCCGACCTGGGGACCTTGTTCGCCTTTACTACAAGGTGCCATTGGTACACGGACGTCCTCGCGTCCACATGCACAGTGATGCCTTGTGCCTGGACAACCACAACGCTTGTCCCTGGTACACTGATCGCGAGTAGCGATCCTGACCCTTTCCCGCCTTTGGCGGGACCCCGCCTCACATGAGCTTGGCGGGGCGGGGTCTTTTTTCTTGACGCGGTTTTGATAACAAGGTAAGGTCTTCGGCTATGGAAGCGATAAAGCATAAACAAATTAATCAAGCGATTTTGCAGGCTAATCACGTGCTAATTTTGCCTGACGAGCGAATTGACGGGGACAGCCTTGGAGCTGCCCTTGCTTTGTATCGTTATCTTGATCGAATCGACAAGAAGGTAACTATTGTTTGTGCTGAGGAGATTACGGATAAATATAAGTTTCTAGATCACTGTGATCTGTGTTCATTGGACCACGGCTTGTTAAACGATAAGACAATTGATCTTGTGATTACTGTTGATTTATCTGATCCAGATTATGTTGCCCGATTGACTGATCAGTTGCCTGGTCGTGTTCCTTTGGTTAATATTGATCATCACGCATCGAATCCAGGGTTTGGTGATATCGTTCAGTTGATCGTGACCGATGTGGCCTCAACCACAGAAATTATTTACGATTTCTTTTTAGAGAACAATATTTACATTGATCCTGAAATGGCCACGGCATTGCTTACTGGTGTTTATTACGATACGACGGTCTTGTCGAATAAAGCCACACTGGATCGTTCAATCTCGGTTGCTTCTGATCTGTTTATGCTTGGCGCGCGGGTACAGGAAATTGTCCGCAATCTGCAGTTGAACCGTTCGTTGGCTGTGCTCAAGATTTGGGGCTTAGCTTTTGAGCGTTTGCAAAAGCATCCCAAGCACGACGTTGTTGTGACCTGCGTTACTTTAAAAGATCTTGTTGAGATTGGCGCCCCGAATGAAAGTTTGGATGGGCTTACTAACTTTTTGCATGGTATTATTGATACAGATTCGCTGGTCGTGCTTCGCGAAGTGCCGGATGGAGTGAATGGGAGCATGCGGACGATCAACGGAGATGTGGGGATGTTGGCTCAGATGTTTGGTGGGGGAGGACATACTCGTGCTTCCGGCTTCACCTTACCTGGCGCAAAGTTAGTTGAAAAAAATAACCAATTCATGATAATCTAAGCTTACTATGAGCAATAAAAATAACCACGAAGTTACTTCGCAGATTCTCGTTCCAACCGTGATCGAGAAGACACACATGGGAGAGCGTGCCTATGACATTTACTCACGCTTGCTTAAAGATCGGATTATCTTTTTAGGAACCCCGATCGATGACATGGTTGCTAACACAATCATTGCCCAGCTGTTGTTCTTGGAAAGCCAGGACAACAAGAAGGACATCAAGCTTTACGTTAACTCACCAGGTGGATCGGTTTCAGCTGGGTTGGCGATTTATGATGCCATGCAGTACGTTAAGCCGGATGTGTCGACTATTTGTGTTGGTTTGGCTGCTTCAATGGGAGCTGTGCTGTTAGCTGGTGGTGCAGAAGGAAAGCGTTTAGCTTTGCCAAACTCTGAGATTATGATTCACCAAGTGCTTGGTGGGGTAGAGGGGCAGGCTACAGATATCAAGATTCACGCTGAGCGTATCTTAAAAATCAAGGACCGTTTGAACACAATCCTAGCTGATCATACTGGGCAGCCGATCAAGACCGTTGAAAAAGACACTGACCGAGATCGCTTTATGGATCCAGCTGAAGCAGTGAAATATGGGTTGGTTGACAAAGTGATCCAAGCTTAAATAAGGCTTGTTAGTTGATTTTGACAAAAACGACAACTAAAATAAGTTAAAAAATCGTGTTTTTCCTGATTTTGTCAAAGGGATCAAACACGATTTTTTGGCTAAGTGTTGACAAATTTTAAGTATCTTGTTAGAATACTCTGTCAATACAAAAAACCCTTCTTCGCCAAGGCTTTGAAGGGCACAGCCCGTTGTAGAAAGAAATCTGCAGGCACGACAAGCATGGGGTTTCAATTGTGGACTGTTCAGGTCCTTGTGACTCGACCTATCCATTCCTTGAAACTTCTTGCCTGCAGTTTCCTCTCTAAGACGGGCTTTTTTTATTCCTCAATTTCTTCGGCCTCTTCTACGTCCTCATTATCCTCACAATCTTCTTCATCCTCGCAACCCTCTACCTCAGCCTCAGGGTCTATTCCGACTAAGCATATCTCGGGCAGTGGACGGTAGTGTGAGGTGTAAGTAGTTTCTTCAACTTCATCAGCAGACCATTCAATAAAATAAGTGAAGTTCGCATTTGCTCCAATGTGCGCACCCTGACACTCCTCTTCGCCAGGTTCTAAATCCTCAGTATCGATATATTGAGTCTCACCATATGGAATCCAGCTAGTTACTACTGGTGCTGAGTAATATGCGTTGCGTCCGTCACTTGTCCCCCAAAAAGTAAAAGTCAGTTCACGATTATCAACATCAGCTTCAGTGGTAAACAAAACATAGTTTCCAGTATCGTTGACAAAACGAAAGTCAGGGGCTGGATCATAAATAGTTGCATCAGTTCCTGGGTTGCCATTACTCGGATCATTGTAATAGGAAACGACTAATGAATGGTTTGAGCGTTGAGTGATATTCATTCCAGAGTTCATGGCGGTTCGGAAAGTGGTTGTCCCGATCTGACACAGTCCACCACCAACTTCTGGTTCAATCTTGTCACCACGAATAACCAGTTCTGGTAAATATCCATCCGCGATAGTAAATGGCTTTAATGCTTCAAGCAAAGAGAACTCTTCGTCTGGTGCGATTAGGATACCGTTCAACTTCGAAGCACCATGTTTAATATTCATAATACGGTTGTATGGGCTGCCAGAAAAATCTGAAGTTCCCACACCAAGCACTTCCGTGATTCCCAAATCATTTACTTCATCTGTAGTCACTCGAGGCTCGGTAATAGCTACCACAATTTCAATTTCAGTTTGGTCAGCTGTCCAAGCTTGTGCAATTGCATCCAGAGTCTCTTCTTGTATCAGCTCAATGCCGTCATGGCTAGCCACAAATTCAATTACTCGACCATTATCCATAACAAAGTGCGCATCCTGCGCCTCAACCTCGACTTCAGCAGCGATTGCATCTAAGTGCACCTGCATGTCCTCAGTATTCAGGCCAAGTCGAATTTCGTCACCACTGGCTTGGGGTCCGATCGCATTAGCTACTGTGGTTGCAGAAAGTTCCCAAGAATATGGATTTGAATAGGTAAGGGTATATGGAGCACGTTCAAGCACTGACCGCGCTGCATTAATAAATGTGGTTGCGGCCTGTTCAGATACCTCCGCATCCTGGTATGAGTAAAGCACTTCGATCGGCTGTAAAGAAAAATCACTAAGCATTGCCTCTAGTTCCGCAAAAAGCAGGCCTTCATTGATCACTGTGCCTGGCGCATCTTCAGTTACCTCAATCTGCCAATCTGTTCCGGTCCAAGTAATAGCAAACCCAGCATCAACTGGCGGCTCAGCTAGTTCTGGAAATACGGCCACGATTTCAGCTAAGATTTGTTCCTGGTCAGTGGTCATTGGAATCTCGATCTTTGGCCGACGAATCGTGGAGTAGGTAATAAGTAAAGAATCGTAGAACGGATTGTCAGAATGATAATGTGCATATGCGTCTTCGACTGCAGTGTCAATATCATAGATAATGTAATCCTGAGCTGTGTCTGGGTCATCAGTTCCGATCGATGAAAGTGGAATTGCCTTGGTTCGGTTCTTGTAAGTGACAGCCAGGCCTTGAGTGAGTAGGGCGTCGACTTGGTCATACAAAAGTTCACGAACCGTTTCTTTGTCCCAGCCGCCAGCAGAAATTGGACCAACGTGTACACCTGGTGAGATTGTGCCAGCGTAAACTTGAGAGCGGGCATAAATCAGTGCTCCGACAGCAACTATAAAAATCAAACCGAAAATGATCACCACTTTTAGTCGTTTTCGAAAAACCCCCGCAGTTTTTGGCGAGGGCGTTTGTTCAAGGTTTTCTATAGCTTCTTCTAACACAAAATTTAGCCCTGGAGCAATTCATTAAGAACTTGCTTTGCAAAACGATCTCGTTCAGCTGCTGCGTCCTGACTAGAGAACACAGTCAGATAAACCGTGCCACCGGCTGTGGCATTTTCTGAGATTAAACTTTTTGGAACACGTAAACGTTGATTATCGTCAGTTACTAAGACTGCAATATCGTCTTTGAATTCCTCTACTGTTGCTTCAAGTGTATTTGGTAATGTCATATTATTCATCAAGATCTTTTACTTTTATACTAGAACTAACCTTAGCTTTTGGAATTGTTATCGTCAAGATACCGTTCTTTAACTTGGCGTCGGCCTTTTCGCTGCGAACATGTGTTGGTAAAACAATAGACCTAGAAAAGCCGCCCCAGTGACATTCCTGGATATGGGTGGTTGATGTTTCAGATTCTTCGCAATCAATCTCTCGCTTGCCGCGAATAGTTACTGTGTCATCAGTCACAGAGATATCAAGGTCTTTGGAATCGACTCCGGCAATAGCAGAACGAATAATAACTTTCTTTTGATCCTCAACAACATCAACTGCTAGCTGACCTTCACTGTGGTCAACCCAGTCGGCATCAGTGATCCATGGTTTTGTCTGCGCATCCATAATATTTGAATTATAACACAAAATTTGGTAAAACTTGAGGAGCTTAACATTTAAATTTAGATTTATGTCTTTACGTTATTTAGTTATTGGGGGAGCATTAATGGTTTTAGTTGGTTTTGGTGGGTGTGATTCTAAAACCGATCAATCTGCCTACACTGACACAATAGGGCCAATGAGTTCTGTTGAAGAGCCTGGTGAGGATTTTGTAATGGATCTTGATGTGGTTGAGAAGGCTGAAGAGCCGATTGACCCTGTCCCAATCGAATCGCCCTCGGAATCATATCTATCCTATCCTGCCCCATACGTCCAATCTGACTCAGCACCAGTTGAACCGGTAGTAGCCATCCTTGATGAGGACCAAGATGGAGTCGACGATATGATTGACAACTGTTTGTACATGCATAATCCAGCCCAGGTAGATACAGATCACGACGGGCTGGGGAACGGGTGTGATGGTTCACCGTATGGTGATGGTATACATGACACAGATCAAGATGGGATTACTGATCAAAGCGACAATTGTCCTGAGAAATACAATCCAGATCAGGAAGCATGCTAAGAATATAAAATAGGCAAGAGCAATTGCTCTTGCCTTTTAAGTTACGGCCCCTCTTCTCTGTTTTTCGAGCCAGATCGTCTGACTGCAAGTGGGCCATCAGGGATTTCAGCCTTGACCCCAAGTTCAGTCAGGTGTTCGCTGAGGTGGCTGGGCGAGACGTTGATATTGCCAGGGTCAACCCCTGCATAAACCAATGCTTGCACCAGCTCCTCAATGTTGTGATCGTCAGCCACGACGATCATTCGCTTTATACTCATAACTCCTCCAAAGAACAAAACTGATCATCATCATGATGACCAGTTTTCTTTGTCCTTCGGATTTATTTACGAACACCAAACAAAGCTGACCATCATGGTTAGCTTTGGACTCGGCTGATTTGTTAAATAATTGAAAGACATATCTAAAATTAGCCTAGCATTAAACCAGGAACCAGACAAGGTGATGGTTTTTTCTTTGGGTTGACAGGCCTGGTAGTTCATGATATCGTCTTTGGTCCTAGTTCCTTCAAAGGAGAATCGTCATGAGCGGCATAGATCAAGTCGAAGAGCATCGGTTTCACCGCCAGCAGTGGGTTGTCTGGAATCCGGATCTACCGACCCGGATACTTATCCCGAGCCGCGACATCAGAGAAGAACCACCGTACCAAGTGCACGAGGTTCGACCGGTAGATAGCCGATGTACTTGTGGAGTTGGTGACAATAATTTGCCTCACCATAGCCAATGTGGTGTGTACAATCGTGCCTCGGTTGGTCACGATCAGATTGTTACTATCATCGCCGACGGCGAACATCACGTGCTTTCCGGTGCCTGGTTGGCACCACTGGAGAGATAGTCATGCCCAGCACGTCTGAGCAACCTCAAGCCATGCACATGCTACATTTCGCTACCGCGGATGCAGCGGACCTGTTCACCCCAGAAGGACTGGAGATCCTAAGGGCCGAAGAAAAGGTGCTCAGCGACGACCGCCTTGAGGCCAGGGTGGCCATCGTCGAGGGAGGGCACTTCCTTGTGTTGACCATTCCCATGCTCGATAACGATCCACTTTTTGCCGAACTGCTTGTGCCAGCTGGTGAGGAGCTCGATCCTCGTGGCTCATCGCATGCAGTCGTCTTGCCTGTGGAAGACTGGCGAGTCGATATGCAGTACGACATGAGTCCACCGCGAATTTCTTCTGGGGTGAGCCACTACATTCTCGGAGATGATTCTGAGGATGGACCGGATAGTCATGGGTTGGCCCAGGCTCGAGTGGTCAATGCTGACAGTTTCCTCCTTCATGGTGTGTCTGAAGAGCTTCGTCTGGTGCACGAGGGGGAAGGGCTGCTCAAGCCGCGGAGCATGGTTGCTGTATATCATGCCATCGGCGAGTTGGCTGTCCGTGCCGTACACGAGCGTGTAATTGGCCCGACCAAGATCGAACTGGTTCGCACTCAGACGGTGATCAGCTTCTAGAACTCCAAGCCCTGGAACCCCAGGGTCTTTTTTATTCAGAAAACAAAAAGCGCTGAGCGATACTCAGAACTTTTTGGTGACCCATTGTACTGAGAATTGGAACACTATTATTCAAACTATTAAACTTTGGCACGAGGCTTTACCGAAAATTTTAGGAGAAGTTCCAACAGCGTTATAGAGGTTACATTTTTAGGCTGTTTTAGCACAATTTTACCCACCAGACCTTGACTTTTTCGCTAAAATATGCTATACTTCGTCCTTGATCATTCTAAATTAAGGTTCAAGATTTGTATGAGGTAAGCACTTTGTGTAGTTTTAATAATTACTCAGGGTGCTTATCTCATGCCCGAGATCGGCCGTGACCGTGCGAACACGGATCAAGACGAAAGGAAAAGACGATGACCGCAAGGATCACGTCCCCGCAGAAGAAGCAGGTCGGCCGCTTCATGGCCGATGCCCTCGACAACCTCACCAAGGAGCTCGCCCGAGACGGTGCCCAACGCCTGATCGAGCGAGGTGACGGATTCCAGGAGGCCATTCAGGCCGTCATCCGCCGCTTCTCGGAGGTCCCCGACTACGCCCTCGCCCGTGAGATCCTCGGCGACGACTTCATCGCCCCCGAGGAGATTGCCGAGGCCAGGGGTCTGGCCTACACCGACGAGCAGATCAAGGAGCTCGGCAGCAGCTTGCCCTCGCAGGAGGTGCTCGAATGGTGCCGTGACAACGACTGCATGCTGGTCGCTGGGCCCCCGAAGGCCAAGTCACTCCTCGACATCCGTGACCTCGAACGAGACTACTTCTACTCCAAGCGGGGTGGCTGGTACGCCGACGAGGCCGAGGCCTTCGCCCGCAACGATAAGGTCTACTGCCGCTGGCTGATCATCCGCAAGACGCCCGTCGAGAACAGCACCAACAAGAACTGGGACGAGCAGCAAGCCCTGCTCTCGGACGTCGAGATTACGCCCAACATCGCCGAGCTGGTCTGGGCCCTGACCACCTACAAGGCCGTCAGGGACATCTACTTGCTCCCGAGCCTGTACGTTCGTACCTCGAGCGTGGACTCGGTTGGTAGCCGTGTCTACGTGGGTATTTTCGACAGGCACGGTCTCTGCGTCGTTCTCCTCTGGATCGACGACGATCGGGACAGTGACCTCGGTGTGTCCGCTGCTCGGAAGTTCTGAACCTCGTACCTAGAAGGCTTGGCTCTCTTGAACCCTTGACCTTTCCCGCCTTGGCGGGTCGGTACATCCTACCTCTTGGGGGGTCATCCACAACTCGGCGACGTGGATGACCCCTTTTCAATTACAAAAATGTTATAATTAGTTTATCTTGCTAGTGTAGGCGAGATTATAATTTCGTCTCGCAAGGTGCTCTCTTTGAGCTTTCGCCAGAGTATCGTGTTCTTAGGATCACAATAGCGTGCGGATCAAAGCAGAGATGAACTTCTTGTCTGTTTCTGGTGAAGATGTTCAAAATTTTGAGCTGCTTCCAAATAAAATACAGGGAAGAGAGTATATAGGCTCTATGAGCGGTAAACCTCAATCCCCAGTGTCCCAGATGGGGACGGACAATGTTTGTGGACTCGGATGGTAACCGTGTCAACGTGGGTAATTTCGACAGGAACGGTCTCAACGTCAACAACTGGAACGACGACAATCGGAACAGTAACCTCGGTGTGTCCGCTGCTCGGAAATTCGTCTTTGTAATAAGCACCTCCTAAAAACGGGGGTGCTTTGCTTTATTCTTTAAGTGACTTGATCCAACCTCCCAACATCCGACCGATTTCATCAATTTTTTGTTGAAGACGGGTATATTTTGAACCATCAATTGCCTTAATGTCTCGCATTAGGCGAATAAGTATCCTGAGTAAATTGAGTTTTGTGCTAACATCTTCAAGCACAGGGAGCTTGGCTTGCTTGCTTAACTCACTAGCTTTGAGAATTCCTTCGATTAAATCCAGGGTTGTATTTTCTACTCGTTGCCACAAAGTGTATCTATCTTGTTTAGGTATACGGAGTCGGAGGGAGTAAATACTCTGATAAAATTCGTAGGTGTTTTTGAAAATAGGGATGTCAAATTCATCCATAGAATAAATTTATGAGGATTTATAAAGATTTTTTTTCTTCAATGACAGATCCAGAATCCCTCTTTTTAGCTTGGCAGAAATTTCGTAAAGGTAAGAGTGGTAGGAAAGATGTGGCTCGATTTGAGTGGAAATTGGAGCAAAACATTTTTAAGTTACACCGTGATTTGATCAGCCAGGAATATCATCATGGTCCATATACAGGCTTTTATATCACTGACCCTAAGCAACGTCATATCCATAAGGCAAGTGTGAGGGATAGGGTTGTTCATCATGCCGTATACCAAGCACTTAACCCTATTTTTGAATCCACATTTATAGCAAATTCCTTTTCTTGCAGATTAAACAAGGGTACACATCGAGGTGTGACTGAGGTTGAAAAGATGACCAGAAAAGTGAGTCAAAATTTTACAAAGCCTTGCTTTGCTCTAAAATGTGATATTAAACGCTTTTTTGATTCCATTAACCACGAAATTCTACTCAAGATTTTGAAGAAGCGGATCAAAGATGCCGACACCATTTGGTTGCTAGAAAGAATAATTCACAGTTTTGTTTCAAGGGAATCCAATTTGCTGGAACGTAAGGGGCTGCCGATAGGAAATTTAACATCCCAATTTTTTGCCAACGTATACATGAATGAATTTGATCAATTTGTAAAACACGAGTTAAGAATCAAGTGTTACGCTCGCTACACAGATGATTTTGTAATTATTTCCGATAACGAAAATTATTTAGCAAACCTAGTCAAACCAATATCTTGTTTTCTCTGTGACCATCTGAAATTAAAGCTCCATCCTGGTAAAATGTCTTTGCTGTCCGCCCATCAAGGAATAGACTTTTTAGGTTATGTTGTAAGGCCTCATTACCGTATCATGCGAACAAAAACCAAACGCAGAATGTTTAATAATCTCAAACAGAAAGTTGATGAGTTTAATCAAGGCGAGCTTGGTGAGACCAATTTGTACCAATCTCTCAATTCTTATTCAGGAGTAATGTCGCACGCTGACACATACAAGTTGAAAAATAAACTAATGAATGAACTTTGGTTCAAAGGAGATGATCTATTCAAACGATGAAATCAATTCATTAAAAGTTTTTGGCTTATACCGCTCCCAATCTTCCTGCTTTACGTACAGGGCTTTATATACGTGTTTCCTGTGCCGTTCAGTTGCATCCTCACACCATTGTCTTAGCCGTTTAATTTTCTCAATGTCATCCAGGTCTTCTCGACCCTTGGTCTCGACAATGTAAACCGTGCCGTTGGCAGCCTTAACAATGAAATCTGGATAATAGTTTGAGATCATGCCACTGGCGTTTTTATAATCTAATCGGAAGTGTACCTCGTAGTAGTTTTTGACGAATGAAACTACTTCATCATCCCCGTCCAGAAAGTCTGCAAACTCGAGTTCAAAATCACTGTCGCCAACAATCTTGTTAAATACGCTTTTCTTTGGTCGTAGGTACTTGTGATCTGTTACTACAAACGGCCTGGCACTACTAACCTTGATCGTGTCTTTTATCTCAGTATCACCAACATCCTGAATGGTCAGTTCATTGATGTGTTTCTTGAATGTTTCCTTGATCGTCTTCTTAACCTCAAGCTCAGATAAGTTCCTGAGAAGGTTTCGATCTTCGAGATCAACAGCGGCCTCAAATAAATGATCTCGAATAAACTTTTTTACATAGCCATACATGGGGTCGTAGCAACCCCACAATCGAAGCTCTTTCATTATTGACTGCACAAAGAACCCAACCACATTTTGATAACTTGGTGTGCTGTCAGACTCAAGGATGGTTACGTGGTGCTCATTCTCTTCTACCACGTCACGAAAAACAATCTCACGCTGTTGTTCATCGCTGAACTGTTGGACTTTTAGCTTTTTATGTTTGAACTTAGAAACATCAAGATCAGCAAGATTTTTATAGTGTCGCTGGATTCGGGGAGTTAAGATTGGTAGTTCAATATCCAACGATTGAATATCCTTTTTGGTATTCTCGTGATCAATCTCAATCACAGTTGGTGTAACAGGATTACTGTTGCGATCCATGGTGCGTTTTTCAAGTTCAACCCCTTCGGCTTTAATTGATTCGACAAAATCCATGAAGGCGGGGGTACCTAGAACAGTAACGTATTCTTGAACGTCTTGACCAAAGAACATTCGACGCAAACCACGCCCCAAGGTTTGCTCGGGCAAAATGTTTGATCTTGAATTGTATGCACGCAGACCAACAATCGTGGTTACGTTCTTTACATCCCAACCCTCTTTCAACATTAGAACAGAAACGATCACTTTATATGGACTATCATTTGAATCAATCTCGTTGGCTTGTTCTCTCAACCGCTCAAGCTCTTGTTTGTTTCTACTCGTTGCTGTTTCACTGATCTCACCTTGTTTATTGGTGTGGATAGTAAGCACCGCTCCTTTTAATTCTGGATATGTGTTTTCTAGATATTCAGCAACATCATCACAATTCTTAGTATCATCAGTCATTACAAACATGATTGATTTCTTGCCTGTCGGCTCTAGTTCCTCATAAGTCTTTTTCCATTCCACCACACCAAGGTTTATAAAATCTTCGTACTTCTCGGTAAACAAAGCACTTTCTTTTTCAGCAAGTTTTGCTCGGCTGGCTTCATCTGGGAGAACTGGGGTCTTGAGCACCTCTTGATAGATCGCTTCAACTAACGGGTAGTCAGAAACAGTTTGAACGAAAATTTCACCTTTTATGTTCTTTGGGGTGGCAGTTACATCAATCTGTAAAGACAGTTTCTTTCTTTTCTGCAACATCTGGTTGTGAATGTCCTCGATTGATTTGAACCAAGCAAGTTTTGAAGTATGAATGTGGTGAGCTTCATCATTAAGAACCATTAACTCATCAACACCTCGAACAATCTCTCCGAGATCCACGGTACGATTGGTTGTCTTGGTAACCGCTTTGTCTCCCATGAAATAATTGGATACGTCACCATCTCCAAAAGACGCTTCCGAGACATCACCTTGGTATACTCGGTGGATGTTGGTTAAGAAAATGTTACCTGTGTCTGAGATAATTCCAACCTCGTCTTGTAAATGAACTGTAAGTTGAAAATCATTCTCCCAATCACGACCAAAGTAACCATTGTTGGGGAGCACGGGGTCGTTATAGAAAATCTTTAAGCCATCAAAGTCCGACTTAATACGATCCAAAACGATAATGTTTGGAGTAATCAACAAGAAGTTTTTGGAAAGCTCGGAATCTGCCTCGTATTTATTATGAAAATATGACCAGGCAATAAGTAGGCTCATCACTTTCGTCTTTCCGCTCCCCGTAGCCATCTTAGTAACCAGTCGCAACCAGTCTTCCTCGAACATGGCAGGGCTTGTACGGCCAGATTGATCGTATTTGAGTAAATCATACTTGTTCCGCACTTTGGCTACATCATAGAGCCAAATAATCGTTTCTACAGCCTCTCTTTGGGCGAAGTAGTATTGAAATTGGGTAGGTGTACCATCAGAACCATAAACCGTGTGCGGTTCCTTAAACCACCAGGTAAGCAGAGCTTTGGATGTCTCTGTGGCCCCCTCGTAATCTTTTGCTCTCCAATCCTTGATCTCTTTCCTAAGTTCTGGAACTAGTGGGGGCAACAGCTTTTCATGGCCTTGCTCACGTAAATCCTCGTCCGCAGGAAACCAGCGGACGTTTGGGTCAGCGATAGCAAATTTATCTTTGGGAAATTTAGGATGTAGGGCCATAATGATTATTTGCCAAGATATTGATTATTGGATGTGCCTTGCTGCTCGACTGGTGCTGGAAAAATAATCTGGCCATCATCTTCAAGAGTAAATACATATTGCCGACCAAAAAATAGCAGAGCAAGAAGAGCAAGTATTCCTGTTGACAGACCGATCCAAGTTTTTGTTGAAACGGACTCTGTCTTTATTAAAATAAAGAGGAAACTGACTAAGCTGATAGAACAAAATAACATGAGCAACATGAACCACGCCGCCGCTAATACGCTATTTATGTTGGCGAAGAAAGAAACATTCACTGAAATGAAGGTAAACAAGGTTATGAAAATTGCAAGAATTTGAAGAACGTTATTTTCTCTTTTATCAATCTTGTCTTCAATTTCCTTCCTGACTTTCTCGATTGCAGATTGAGCTAGTAATTTAACATCTTCTTCTTTCATCTCAGAAGCTAAACCTGATTTTACATATTGTTCTGATTTGTCTGGAGGCATATTATTCGTAACTAATATCTGGAAGGACAATCTTGAGAGCTAGATAATGTAACTTACCAGTCTTGTCTACTACGACAACACAGGGAATTGATGGTCCACCAACCACGATCCCACCAGTCAAAGTATTTTGTAGCTGTTGGTTTACAAATCCATCAATCAATACAAAACCATCCTCATCATAGCCCATCTCTTTAAGCCTTGCCTGAATTTGTTTTTTATATTTTTCAAAAGCAATTTCCATATAACTACACATTCACTTCAATTATTTTAGTCGTATCATTTCCAAAAATATCCACGACCTTTACAGCAACCTTATATTTGCCTGGCGGCACTTCCTTGGAAGCCGAGGTCAGTTCAAGTGAGCGGTCTTTTTTGGTGCGGAATGATTGCCACTCATTCTCAAAAATATAGTTGCCTGTCCATTCTTCTTTTTCCTCGTCACCGTCGGTAACTTTCACGACTTCTTTCTTGCTTTCGTAATCAAAATCAACTGACCAGTAATCAACCCAGTCAGTCCATTTCTTAGTTAAGATTTCTTTCTCAATCAGATCAGTTTCCTTGTCTTTGGTCACTTTCACAACCTGACCGTTCTCCAGGATAACCTTGCCGGCACCTTTTTTGAGCGACTCCTCGACGTTGGGGAGACTGTCTTGGTTATAGTGAACACTGAAATCCAATAGTTCAACCGATAATTGTTTGCTTTTACCACGACCCTTGATGATTGGTTTGGCTTCAATATAAGCAACATCGTAAAAATTAACCTGACCCTTTTCGACTGCTTTCTTATCAAAGACTTCACGAGGAATTATTCGGAAACGAATATCAATTCCTTGCTTGTTGTATTCTTCGAAGTCAATCCCCAGAGCGTACTCAAAGCCCAAGATATCAAACTTGGTGATTCCTTTTTCTTTGCACTCATCAATGGATGATTCAATTACATCTGGAGTAATTGGAGCGTTAACTGGTCCGACTACGATCAAGCGATCACGTTTTTTGCCCACGAAGTTATTGAACGAATCAACTGACTCGGACTTGTAGGCAGACAAAATCAGCTTTACAAATTCCTTCTCCTTCCGTTTCTGCTGAGCTGCTTTAGCGGCTCCCCTGAGCCCAGTGTCAGCCGAAACGTAATACTCACGCTCATATTTTCCAATGTTTAGAATTTCAAAAGCTCTGAACCCTTGCCCCCTCTCTTTCAATTCACGTTGGACTCCAATCAATCTTTTGCGTGCTGTGTGAACTGCGAAACGTCCCAAGTCAGAACCCAACCATTTTCTGTTTAGCTTTTCTGCTACCGACATGGTTGTTCCCGAGCCACAGAAAAAATCAGCTATGATATCTCCTTTGTCAGAAGAAGCCTGTACAATTCTCGATAATAAGGCTTCTGATTTCTGCGTCGGGTAGGATACATTTTCTGGGGATTTGGGATCTACTTTTTTTACATACCACACAGAACCCACAACAGACCCAGTAGCTTCAAAAATTACATCCTCATCTTTGGGTTTCCGCCCGTAATTTTTTATAAATTTATCAAAATATGGCTTGAACCTAATATCGTCCTTTGGGTAATTTTTACCATAGATTTTATTATTAAATAGATATTTCTCCCAACGTTTATAATTTACTTGATTTTCTGCATCAGACTCATGTTGTCGGACAAAAGTAGAGTAATCAGTTTTCTTATAAAAGAAAATAGAATTATGTCTTCTTGGAAAATAAGTTTTCGGTTCAACCCAAGAGCCTTGATACTCCCAGATAATTTCATTTTGAAAATTTGAATTTCCAAAAATCTCGTCTAGTATCAATCTCAACGTGCTGTTGACCCTCCAATCACAATGAACATAAATACTTCCATCGTCAGCCAGCAAGTCGTGCATTATTTTGAGTCGTTCGTACATCATCGCCAAGAAGCTATCAGCTCCACGGCCCCAAGTATCACGGTAGGCGATCTCTTCAATGACTGATGGCTTCTTAGTAAACTCCTCGCCACCAATTTCTACTTGCATTGAAAAATCCGCCCCAACATCAAATGGCGGATCAATATAAATCAATTTAATTCCTCCTTGGTCTTCAATCTCCTGACGCAACGGACCATTTTTCAAGCTAGACAAAATTAGCTTGTTGTCTCCCCAGATCAGTTTGTTAGTCCAACCTTTGATCTGACGGCCATCAGTATCAAACAAGCTGCTCTGAGCTTCTTTGACTTCCTCACTGCGAGGTTCATCAATATGCTCAATGGTCTGAAAAGGGAGGACAGTATTGGTTACCTCATTAGTTTTACCATTCCAAACAAGCTCAACTTCTCGCTTGTCTTCGAATAATAAAAATCTGTATTTCTCGGGAAGTGGCTTACCTTGTTGTACAAACTTAACAACGTCTCGCTTCTCGTTATCGGTTAGTTCAATTTTCATAGTAGGGATGGGATTTTATTGACGGAGAAACACAAAGCCCTCCGCCAGCTAGCAACCTTTCGGTCGCACATACCTCTTTCGAGACATGACCCATCCCTGAGTCGCTGAACGGAGGGTTCAGTAACAGGGATGGGATTTAGTGCCATGCCTTAGGAATAAATTCGTAAGGTTTAGGCAAGTTCAATTGTGAATAATTGGTTACGGGCTTTCATTCAGAAATTTCAGAATGTCAGCTTTCTTAAATCGTCTGTCACCACGAGTTCCAAACCGAATCGCTACTAGCTTACCTTCCTTATCCCATTTTCGCAACGTATTTGGATGACAGCTCAAAATATCGCTCGTCTGCTTGATGGTGAGCAATTCTGGTAGTTCGATTGTTGAAACATCGCTTGACATATTCAGTAAATTACCATAACTTTACAATACTTGGCAATAACTAATATCAACAATATGGCCACAGGTAGCTTTGATCCACGCTCAATGATCGTTAAATTTGAACCAGAACTGTTTGAAGAATTTGTAGTTCAACAGGGCCTGGAAATGGAAACAGGCAAGAAAGAGAAAGCAGAGGAACAAGCCGACAGTTTCTTGAGATTACTTGAACAACAGGATGACCGCACGGCTGCTCCAATCTGGGCGGCTCTTAATGATATTAGTGATTTATCAGGCAGAAGCGGTGTTGAATATCTACGTAATGTGGCCGATGGACTTAAAAAAGATGTTGATCAAGAAGCTCTGAATAAACTCCCAAATAACCATTCCCGCTCACTCTGGTTTTACTTGAATTTTCCAGAACTTTTCAACCAATCCGTTAGCGAGTTCCTCTTAGACAATCAAACGAGCTGGAAAAGCGTAGTTCTGCCACTAGATGATATAAGTCAACTCACCAGTCAAACCAGGCAATTAGAGGAAGCCATAAAGAAAATTTACACCAACATTGATCCTCGTTGTAAGATCATTGAATTAAAGCGAGCCGACAGAATTTGTCTAGTTGCTTATATTGAAGATCAGTTTACCAATCATCTTGGTTTCCAGGGCAATGAAGTAAAAACCAACAAAGCATTTCGTCCTGTCTTTCGGGCCTTTATTCAATACTGGATAGATGAGAAAAAATTAGAAGTTAAGATCAAAGGCGGACAGCCCAAGGTTGAGGCCTTGCACCGAGCAGTTATTGAAGATTGTCTTGGTTTGAACTATGGGGACTTTGAAAAAAGTTCGTACTCTTTAGATGTGCTTCGGGAGCTTGACCCCAACCCACTCAACGTCGTGGGTGAACCCCTGGTAAAATTTGTACAATTAAAATTCATGAGCCTACGTAGCCGAGCTGATGGAGGCAGGGTAGATTTAACAATTGGTCCATCTGAAAAACCTGGCGTAGAGGACATGAAGAACCTACTCAAGTATCGCAACATTAACTTTGATTATTTTGACATTCTTCAAGCTAGGATTAGAGTGATGGTCGAGATTGGTAACAAAGACCGATCAGTAACCACAGTTATCGGTCACCAAAAAGGTCATGATCTAAGGTGTCGGGATCAAGATTTGGTGGTACGTAAACTGTTTGCTCGGTGGAGTATTGATACTTCAAAAGTATGAGGAATAATTTACGCCAAGCATTACAGCTTTTCTTCAATAAAGACGCTCGTGTTGGATACCACACACTAGTTGATCTTGTTGGCGACGAGAAACTAGATGAATTAGAAGGCCTTGGAATTCTTCATATTGTGGAATGTGCTTCTGAGGCAGAATGTCCGAGGTGCGACAGTAAACACGTGCTAACGGTGCATGAATGTGATCAGTCAGGACCTTTTGTGGCTTGTCCGATTCAGGGCGAAAGGATTTTTCTATCACCAGAAGAGCTAGGTCTTTATGAGTTCAATACTACTCGATTTTTGAAACTTTTCCTTGAAGCTCAGGGAGCAGATATTGATAAGATTCATTTTGAAACTGGCCCCGACGATAATTTTTGGGATTTGGGAAACGTAACTATTGACGGATTAAACAGGCCACTGTTTTTTATTCGAGATCCGAATAAATTTTCCAAAGCTCATTCTTATCTAGCCCAGGAACGATGTGATTCTGTTTTATTTTTTCTGGCCAATCCACAAAATGATAAGAGACAGTACGTAACAACGGTTCCAGTTCTTGAAACCATTGAAGACATAACAAAAGATAAAATCATTATCAGTTTGGAAGATCAAAGAACTTATCTGAATCAAGGTGTCTTTTACGCTGACGAATCAGTTATTTATTTAGACGAACACATGGGATTACACACGGAGGATTTCGTTCTACTTTTCAATCATGTTGGCAAGGGACAATTTAGAAACAGTGAAAAGATTGGACGACAGGCCGCCAGTATAATTGAATATCTATATCGGATTAGCAAAACTGATAATTTCTCCGTTTGTTTACAGACATTAGCGGATAAGTTTGCCAGCGGATGGCGTCAGACAGTTACAAATCAAAAAGCAAGGTTAAATGGCCTCTGTGAGAAACATGGTACTAAGGTAATCATTACGCTAACTGATGATGAAGCTTACCGTCTAAACCCGAAACTCAAAACGCTGAATTCATAACACCTGTAAGAGTAAGTGTAAGTATTTTTACTCTTACGAGAGCCTGTAATCGCAACTGAATTCTTAATGATTCCATAAAAACTCCTTATTTTAGGGGATTTTTTGTTTTGATTTGTCCACAGGACTGGAAGGCTTGACACGTTCCCTATTCTTAAATTCTGATGGAAGTAGCGGTGGAGAAACCTTCTGTCACCACAACAAACGTTGCGTTATGGCGAATTACCCGATCAACAAAATCAAGAAAAAGCACAGCTACAACCCAGCTGAGATCGCTGATTTGTTTGGGATTAACGTCAAAACAGTGCGGCGGTGGATCAAGGACGGGCTTACCCCACTACTGCCTCACAGGCGTCCGTTGATCATGGGGGCTGAGCTACACAGATTCTTGATTCAAAAACGGCAAGAGCGAAGGGTTACTTTGAAGGCTGATGAAATTTATTGTCTCGCCTGTCGTAAAGCAGTGAAAGGGATTCCTGAATCATTAAAGTTTGAGAAAACGGGGAAGCTGGTTGGGCGGGCTGGCGTGGAACAGAAACGTAAAATAGGTCTTTGTGAGTGCTGCGGCAAGAAAATTAGTAGACTATTCCAAACACCGCCGAGGGAGATTAACTGATTAAATTGAGTTTCATCTATATGTCCACTTTAGCTAGACAACAAAACAAACAACAAACAGCACAAGAAATAGTTTATCAAAACGAGCTGATCAAGCGAGCTTACTTTGATTATTTGCGTGATTCCGAGGGGTACGCCGAGAACTCGATCGACACCTACGAAAGTTCTGTTCTACTTTGGCAGGAATTCATTGAAGGTGGGGAGCTTACCGCCTTTAATAAAACCAAAGCTGTTGATTTCAAGAGGTGGCTATCTGAACGCAAACGTCCTTCTGGCAAGACTCTCAGTCTACGTTACCAATACAACATCCTGCGGAAGCTAAAAGATTTCTTTGAATGGCTGGCACGTCAAAAAAAGTTTCGCAACAAAATTCAGATAATTGACACAGATTACTTATCCCTCAGCAAGAAGGAGAGTCGTCAAGCCAGACAGGTGAAGCGGAAAAAGGTGCCCACCCTGGAAAATGTGAAAAAAGTAATTGAGTCAATCGGTGACAAAACCGAAGTAGATCAACGGGATCGAGCACTGCTCTGTTTGGCAATGCTTACTGGGGCTCGGATCGCTTCTCTAGTGAGCTCGACCATTGGAAGTTTTGATAGAAGTGAATGTGTGATCAGCCAAGACCCAAACCTGGGAGTAAGCACCAAATTTTCCAAGACGATCACCACTGTATTTTTTCCTCTTGGTTATGACAAAGCTCGTAAATACTTTCTGGAGTGGTTTGATTATTTAGTTGAGACAAAGGGTTATGGTCCAGATGACCCGATTTTTCCAATTACCAATGTTCAGAATGGCAAGGAGAACATCAGCTATCAGAGTACGGGTGAGGTTGAACGAGCTCGCTGGAAAAGCCCAGACTCTGCTAGAAGGATTTTTCAAAAGCGTTTTAAGGAGGCTGGTGTTGATTATCACAACCCTCACTCATTCCGCCATTTGGTCGTCAAAGAATTGATCAAACGTCCACTGACCGAGGAAGCAAAAAAGGCCATTAGCCAAAATCTTGGTCACGAGGACGTCTCCACAACTTTCGGTTGTTTTGGGTACGGTAGCATTGATTCTGAACGTCAAATTGATTTAGTAAAAAGTCTTGGCGACATTGATAATCAAAAAGCAGAAAATCAGGAAGAGAGAATGGTCAGGATTTTACGTCAAGCGTTAAAAGCAGAAAACAAATAAAATGTTATCCGTCTCGAAGTACAAAAAATTGCTCGGGGAAGAAGCCGAGGGTCTGAGCGAAGACGAAATTCGCCAACTTCGAGATGCCCAATATCAGTTTGCTAAGTTTGCTTTGGAACGCTGGCTTAGTGAGAAAACTAGCTTGAAAACAGTTCAAAAACATGGTATTATTAGTCCGAGCTCAACTTAAATACAAACAGTGAAAACGCAACGTTTGAAGGTTCAGAAGGGGCGGTTTCCGTTTTCGATCACTGTTTGGTGGTTGAGCTCACTACGGATAATCGCTCCTTTTGATTTTTTATGACAGACGACAAACCAAAAACAGCATTGATCTATTACAGGGTCTCCACCGAAGAGCAGGCCTCTTTTGGGTTATCGCTTGAACAACAAGAAAAGGCTTGTCGGCAGTACGCCGAACATAACGGTATTGAGATAATAGATGTTTTTCACGACGATGGTCGCTCAGCGAAAACCACAAACCGTGAAGGTCTGCAAGAAATGCTGTCTTTCTGTACCAAGAGAGCCAAGGATATTGATTGTGTCATCGTCTATAAGATTGACCGCCTCACTCGCAACGTCAACGATTACAGCAATGTTCTGGTCTTGTTGAGCAAACTCAACATCAAGCTGGTTTCCACCTCAGAAGCTGTTGACGAAACCCCCATTGGTCAATTCATTGGTAATTTCATGGCTGCCAATGCCCAGCTTGATAACCAGGTTAAGGGAGAACGTACCCGTGATTGCATGAAGACAAAGTTTGAAAAAGGTTACTGGATTTGGCGAGCCCCACTCGGTTACAAGAACATCCAAACAGAAACCAACGATAAGATTGTCGTCCCTGACCCAGAGCGGGCACCGCTAATCACTTGGATGTTCAAGGAATATGCAACAGGTATTCATACTCTTGAAGATATTCGAGTCGAACTAAATGCAAAGGGGCTGAAAACACGAGCTGGTAAAAAAATATCGTCTCAGGCCATATCTAAGATGATTCGGAACAGTTTCTATTGGGGAGAAATGCATGCTTACGGGATTATTCAAATGGGGTTTTATGATCCTCTCATCGACCAATCCACTTTTTTGCGGTGTCAAGAGTTAATCAGTGGCTCAAAACGAGAAGACAACATTGCCAAGAAACGAACCAATGAAGCGTTTCCTTTACGTCACTTTATTACTTGTGGTTATTGTGGCCGACCAATGACGGGTGGTTTTTCGACGGGCAAGGGCGGTGGTAAATTTCCTTATTATCGCTGTTACTACAAAGATTGCCCAACCAAAGTCCGTTCAATCCCTAAGAAAAAATTGGAAAATGAATTTCATAAATATCTTAAACAGATTACTCGAAAGAAAAAGTTTCTCAAGGCTTTCAAGGCCGTGATTCTTGATGTTTGGGATGAACAGTACAGCATGATCAACCAAGATCGGCAAAGGATCAACACTGTAATTGATAAATTGGAAGAAGAAAAGAAATCTTTGATTAGAATGAAAAAGAAGGAGCTGATTCCAGATGAAGATTTTAGAAATGAATTTGATGAGGTGAAAATTCAGCTGACCAGCAAGCGTCACGAACTTGAAAAAACAAAATTTGAAACCTTTGATATTGATGAAGCGGTCAATTATGTTTTCGGTGTGATTGCTGACCTACCAGAAATTTGGAACGAAGCAAAAACTAAACAGAAACAACAACTCCAGGGTTTGATTTTTCCAGAAAAGCCAGTTTACTTGGATGGAAAATTTGAAACACCAGAATTGTCGCCAGTCCTAGTAACAAAAAAGACCTCTCGTAATGAGAAGCCCCTTTTGGTGACCCCAGGGGGAATCGAACCCCCGTTACCAGGATGAAAACCTGGCGTCCTAACCACTAGACGATGGGGCCGTGGTTAGTTGTTTTGTGGCGAAATAATATCAGGAATCCAGGCATGTGTCAAGGTAATGGGTAAAAACGAACCCCACAACGTGACGTTCGCTGTGGGGGCTAGTAGTTGTAGTTGGTGATTGAGGTGATGTGTAGTTCTGTGGGCTCGTTGGCCCGCAGGGTGATTTGTGTTGAGTGGTCGAAACAGCAATAGTCTTTACACGGAGCGATTCGGTCATCTCCATCGTTGACCCAGTCGCCCTGGATAACTTCGACATCTCCAGCTTCCTCATAATCAGTGTTGACCCAAGGACACTGCGGTCCCTGGAGGACTAAAGTTAACTCATCACCCCGGCCTAGACGGACTTCATGACTCGTCTCAGGAATGACGACCAGGGTCGTCTGCTCCGGCTGGGCGATCAACTTGACCATCATCGTAGTCGCACCGATGATGAAGGTGACGATGGTAACCAGCAGGATCGAGCCGGCAAGGATGGCGGCAGTAATCACGACACCTTTGAGCCGAACGTTCTTCATTGTTTCTTCCTTTAGTTGAATGAACTTCATCAGCCAACCAATTTTGATTACCTAATGGAGTTGCCCTGTACCAGATGTTGTGAAACATCGGTACAGGGCGAGGCCGGTAAGGTGAGTTGTGATCACTGGCGGGATCTTTTTATAATCAGAGGCTGCTGAGATAGGACTCATAGGAATCGAATGCATTGAGCGCCTTGACGGCGTCCTTAACGCACTTCTCGATCCATTTTTCATAAAGCATCCGATCGAGACCGGAGAACTCCATCTGTCTGACGTGACAGATTCCGGCAAGAGTCCACTTCTCATCCTCTTTGACGAGGAGGCCCTCACGCACATAGTAGCCATAGAAGGTGATTTGATTCTCTCCGACCATCCTTGCGCGCATTTTGCGCCCCGCGACAAGGTTTTCGTTTGAAATGGATTTGAAGATTTTTACCTCCTCCATGATATTGTTCCAGCACAACATGCCATATAATAGGGACAACGCCTGCCATCGACGCATTTACTCGCGTCCAGGCCTTTCTGTCTACAGCTCTCTATATATATTGTCTGTTCTGTTTTTCCGTAGCACCATCCGCAACCCCGACATCTTATACACAATCGAAAATGATGCGGAGCGTATCTATGATACGGCATTTTCCTGTCCCTATGTTTTTAATGAACCTTCTCAGACTACGAAACGAACTCTTCATGGTCTGGGGAAGTTGCCCTGTACCAGACGTCGCAGATGCGTCGTCGGTACAGGGCGAGGTAGGTAGAGGGGTGAGGTGTGATCACCGGCGGGGTCATTGGTCGGGATTACGGACGGTGGTGATGCCGATGTTATAGTCGGCTGTATCGCTGTGAAACGAGCCCATGATTATTGACCCTCTGAGACAGCCAATGCAGACCCAGTGCCCACTCACATCATACGTACCCGAACGGAGGAAGAAACCTTCGTAAAGGGGCTGCTGTCGCAGCCCTGCCCAGGCTGTCAACAGGAAAAGAAGTTCACGAGCCTTGGGCAAATCCTCACGCTCGAAGTCGACCAGATTAAACTGGTCTCGCCAACCTTTGTTAAGGGATCCTCTTAGCACCCTTTTTGAGAACAATCTCCAGGTTGGGTGATTTACAGCCGTTGCGAAAGGCTCCCTCTCCGTCCAGCACTGGTCGAAAAGACACCCTCGTCCACTGTTTCGCCTGATGTCAAGCACAGAGGTGCCGATATCAGGTACCAAGATGTGCGTGCTGGAACACGCACGGAGAGTCTCCTCCTTAAAAGGAATGTCAGGCATTCTTACCCGCTGCTTGTACAGCTTTTCAATCTCATCAACACCAATCATGCTATCCTGCATGATTGCCTTAGCGGTTCGAGGATCCATTTTTCCTCCTCCCAGCTGCAAGGGCTGGTGGTTTTTTGGTGTAAAGAATTTGTTAAACTTCCCTAGATCACGAACCTTGTGTTCGTAACCTGGGGAAGTGCCTGTAAGGTAAGTTTTTCAATCACAGGCGGGATTGTTTGGATAGGAGGGGGCTAGAGTGGAAGGACACTGATGTCCCAGAGGAAGTCGGCCCACCCCCACTTGAGGTGAACGAAGAGCCCGACAGCAGTGACGACGTACGCCATGCCGCAGGTAGTGCTCCACACGTTCAGCATGCGGAAGCTGGCGTACCAGTGTCCGGCGTTGATGTGGTGAAGAAAGGATCCCTCTGCCACGTCGACCAGACGACGCGGCACGAGCAGGCCCAAGGGCCCGATCGAGACGGTCAGGACCCACAGGATGAAGCCAAGAAGGCTTTCCTTTTTCATTTTCTTTACCTCTTCTCCTACCAGCAGTCGACTAGTCGAACAGTTGGCTGTGGATAGTGAAGACCATGACGATCACGATGATCGTCAGGCCGACCATAACATCGAAAACGAACTTGGCGCTCTTCATTGCGCTCTCCTTTCCCACAATCCACGACATTGTATTCGTGAGCTATGGGAAAGTGCCGGTAGGTGAGAGTGATCACCGGCGGGATCGGATGAGAGAATTCCTGTTATCAAAATCAATTTCATTCATGATTTCGATGACTCTTTGGGCCTCTTCTTCAACACGCTTATGCCCACTGGGGTGGGCTAGAATCCATTTTCCACCTTCTTCTTTGATCTGCCCGCTGCCGCAGATCGCGTATCCAAGGTGGGTTGAGAATGAGAAAGTTCCGTCACTGTAACGGGAGATTTGCACTCCATCCAGTAGATTGAGGTGCATCCTGAAGAACAAGATGACACTATCAATTTTTCTTTCGGCGAACATTTTTTCTCCTCTCAGCCGCGAGGGCTGGTGGTTTGAGTTTAAGGAACTTGTGACTTCCCTAGATAACGAATACTTGATTCGTTGCCAAGGGAAGTGCCGGTAGGGGTGAGTAGATCACCGGCGGGATCATGGTGAGGATCAGGAGTCCTGAGAATCCTGATAAGCCTTGAGTTCATCGATGAGCTCAGAGGCCGACTCAACCCGGTGGAAGGTCATCGGCTTTTCGTTGAGACAGTTGTCACAGACCGCCATCTGGAGCTTGGGGGCTGCACCAACGACGACGACTGCGATACTGACACCGTGGGCATCTTCGAGCTCGAGGTTGTTCTGGCAGAAATGGCATTGTGAATTCTGCTGCTCGAGCGCGGAAGCGGTTTCGACCAGGCGATCGTACTTTTCGGCCATCATGTTCTGAGTGCTCATTTTTTGTCCTTCTCCGACTTGTGGGTCGGGACTGTTGATGAAACTGTTAAAAAAGCGGATTTGGCTTACTCGTGAGAGAAAAACAAATCCGCGTTATTGACCTTAACCCTGGTCTTGGGTCTCTCCTTATATTTGACACACTAAAGTGTGTCGATCCCTTAAAGGTGCTTGATGGGGAAGGCTTCGACTCCTTTCCTCATCCTTGTAATACTATTATAGCACTTTATCCACAGTTTGTCAAGGGTTGTGGTCGAAACAGGAAATGGCTTAATAATAAGCAAAAAAGGGGTAGAAATGTTGAAAAAAATAGTTGACAAAACTATGATTTCGTGTTATTATATTTTTATATGAACGATAAGCTCAAAGACAATTTAAAGCATTTTGGCTTTACGGATCAGGAGACCGAGGTTTATTTAACAGTGTTAAGCCTGGGTAAGGCTAGTGTGACCCAAATCGCTAATAAGCTTGCAAAAGGTCGCACGGCTATGTATTTTCACATCAAGAATCTGCAGGAAAAAGGTGTGCTTAAAGAGACTCGAGTTGGTAAGCGGCAGCATTATACGGCTTTGGCTCCAAATGAGCTTATGGCTAATATTGAGACCTGGGCCGGAGATCTTAAGGCCATGATTCCTGAGATTGAAGTCATGGAAGTGATCGAGCGTGAGACCCCGGTGGTCGAGGTAACAGAGTCCCGGCAAGGATATATTAATCTGTACAAAGATTTAGCTGCTTTGCCAGAAGGTGGCACGTTTCGCGTGCTCGAGGGTCGAGGAGCGTTTGAAATGGAAATGGATTTGATGAGCGGCAAGGAACTGAATCAGTTCTTGGAGGCATTGGTTCGCAAAGGAATCAAGACCAAGGCCTTGTTCACGATCGAGGCACGCAAGGTCCCGGGTCGAGTTATGTCAAAAGCTAATTTGGATTTGTTTAAGAAACGAAAAGGAGAGTTGCGTACGCTAACTGAAAAACAGCTTGCTATGCAGCAGCTGATGTTTGTTTACGAAAACAAGGTCGCCTATTTGTTTCCAGATACATCACTCGTGGTCACAGTGACTCATCAGGGGATTGCTGATGCTATGCGAGCCACCTTTGATGCCTTGTACTCATTTGCCAAACCAGCTAAGTGGTAATAATTATTTGATTTTATGTCTGTTAAACACTTATTCTATCGATTAATCGAATCGTATCTTTTCATTGTCCTTCTTGCCCTGTTTGCCGGTATTGTTTTTCCGGCATACACAGTCAAGCTGGCCCCATACAGCACGTTGTTTCTGGGTACCATCTTTTTCTTTAGTGCTCTCAAGATCGATCTTCGAGAGATAAACAAGTATTTGCATGCAAAGAAAATGCTAGTGGTGGTTAATTTGTCGATGCTGATCATTCTTCCGATTATTGTTTATTTCACTGCCTTGGCCGTTGTACCGGAGTTGGCTGTGGCCTTTTTAATTCTAGCAGCCATGCCTAGTGGCATGACCGCGCCGTTGCTTTCTGAGATTTGTGGTGGGCGGCAAAGCTTGGCCTTAGTCTTAACCATCTCAACCTCGCTGCTAGCCCCGATCACAGTCCCATTTATGATCGATCTGTTAGCCGGAGGTTCGGTTAGTGTTGGTTTTTGGGACATGTTCCTTTCTTTAGCAAAAGTTATCTTTATCCCGTTCCTGCTTGCAAACATAATCAAGTATTTTTGGCAGAGCAAAATCAAAGCAACTTATTATACTTTCAAACCAATCTCGATTATCCTGCTCGGGCTGCTCATTACTGGTATAGTAGCAAGACAATCATCAACTATTGTTAGTAATCTACAAGATCAGTTTTTCTTGTATCTGGTTCCGTTGTTTGTTCTGTTCATTATTCTGCATGTCCTTGGTTACGCGACGATTTTCTGGCGTGACCACAAAGATCGGGTCACGACCACGGTTTGCTTGACCTACATGAATTTCACTTTGGCGATTTATTTGGTTGGTGAATTTTTTACTGATCCCAATATTATAATCCCGGTTGTCTTGTCAGTCTTGCCCTGGAGTCTATTAATCATTCCATATAAATATATTTCTCAAAAGATATAAAAAAATGAGCCGTCGGGGACGGCTCGATGAGGAGAGGTGATTGGTCTGCTGTTTAGCCTTGGGTGACCCTCTATGCACCCAGATTCACGGCTTTCGCTCGCTACTCAGGAGATGCTGCAACAGGAGGGGTGTGTTATCCATTGCCAGCGGACTTTGGGCCATCAAGCACCTTTCGCCCTAAGTTACGCTTCGCGCAACCCTCAGCTTTGGCCACACCCTTGGTAACTCCTGAGATGGTCTGTGACCCATCTGCTCAACATTCCTACAACCCCGAACCAGGCAACGCTCACAGGCTTACACCTGGTCGGTTTGGGCTCTTCCCAACCGGGTCAGGCGGGAATCGCGTTTGTTTTCTTCCAGGCCAATCACATATTTACTATAGCATAAGTTTTGTAAAAGAAAAAAGAGCCGCAAGGCAGCTCAGGTTTGGGCCGGCTTCCGTAAAGAGAGCACGGCAATGGCAATGTTGGTAATTAATAGCCAGGCTGGGTTGATCAGGGCTAGCCAGTAGCCATCGAAACGCTGGATAGCGTTGTTCAGCTGCATCCAGAAGACAACAGACCAGATCAGCCAAGGTAGATGTGTTTCTATGCTTGGATCACGCCAGACCTTACGGATCGTGGCCCACCAAGAAATGGTGAAAGCGAACAAGGTGCCATAGTTGGCTATGGCTGCATTGCCGCTGATCAGAACTACCAACGAAACCGCACAGGCCACTAGGATTTTTTGTTCGGTCTTGTCTGGTTTTTCGAATTTACCAGTCACCCAGCAGAAGATGAAGGTGACAATGCAACCAGTAGTCCCTGTGAAGAATTGTAAGGTGATCACCCAATCCCCGGTTCCTTGTAAGTAGGACCAGGTGTTGATGATGCTCAGTACAGACCAGACACCCCAGGTGGTAGCAATCGGGTTGTTGTTGTCTAAAAAGACCGATTTGTTGTAGATCCAGAATCCGTAGATGTTGAGCAACGCTGCAGCGATGCCCAGGATAATCCCAAACAGCTGCATGTTGCCCTCCAAACACGGTGAATCCATGATGCTAGTTTATATCACGCAATAGCCCTATTGTCAAGCCTAAGGGTTGACAATATAGGCATATCATGGTATCCTTGCCGTGCAAAAAGTGATGACCAATAAAGTAGAGATAAAGTCGAATCTCTCTGCAGGCCAAGATTTTTGCAGAATAATTCATTTATCTTTACTATGACAGGAAAGATTTCTCGGCTCATGGATCGAGGATATGGATTTATCACTCCAGATGAAGGTGATAAGGACATTTTCTTCCATTCAGCAGAGCTCTCAGGTGTTGATTTCAACGACCTTAACGAAGGTGACGCAGTTACTTTCGAGGTTGAAGAGTCAGACAAGGGCCCTAAAGCCACAGGTGTTACACGAGCCTAAATTGTGTAAATAAAAATCCCGCTCGCAAGAGCGGGGTTTTTGATTAGCGGGAAACAGTGACCGGGTCGTAGTCATGTTCCTGGAAGAAGTTGAGGTACAGGCCGTTTGCGTTGAAGCCAGCGTCCTGTCCGATCTGCCAGCCAGCAGCTGTTGCCTCGCCGTAGAGCCAGAGTTGGCCGTCATGGTTGTGACCATCACCGGAGCAGCAGCTGGAGTCAGCAATGACCGGACTAGCGTGCCCGTCCTCACCCTCACGCTTGGCTCTGAGGTAAAGGAACCCAGCATCGAACCCAGCCGCTTCCCACAGGGAAACAGTGAAGATTGAGGCGTCCTTGCAGTCGATTTCGTCCGAGATGAGCGCGTCCTTGGGGGTCTTGGCCTGGCCAAGGATCATCCCAGGCTCATACTCGAAACTCTGGACGAAAGCAAGTAGGGCTCGAGCTCGATCATCATCACTGTCGTAGGCGGAGGTGATATCGTGGACGAGTTTCTGCATCAGTGGTCCAGATTTGACGTAGCGGTCCAGATCGATTTGCTCTGTGAAGCTCTGTCGACCAAGGAGAACCTGCTTCTGGAAGTGAACACCCAGGTCATTCGGGTTGTTCACCAGATTGTCATCGGCATCAACTACCTTGTCGTGATCGATCGTTCGCCAGACACGGCCGCTAGGCTCGCGCAAGGAGATCGTGCCTTCTTCCATGCGCACCTCGAGCACTTGCTGGTCGGTATCGTGCAACTTGTAGACCTGGGCCTGGAAGTCAATATCAGTGTTGCCAAATGCGTTGAAAGTGCAACGACCGTTGACCACCTTGAATACCAGATCCCCGTCCTCGTAGTAGGACCAGGTTCGGCCGCGACCCTTGCTGTATCCATCAACACGTCGGACAAACAAGGCGTCGGTCTGGACCGAGAGTAGTCCGTTCTCGTTGGCAAGGATCGTGCCGTCCGGCAGGGAGTAGATCTTGGAGCTGATCTGGTCGACCATCTTCAGATCCAGATAGACCGTGACCTGGCGTTCGGTTCCGAGGTGGTCAACGAAGTTGCGGGTGATCTTGAAGATGCGCGAGATTTGTCGCAGCTCATGTGCAGGCACGTTTAGGTGTGTACCTGCTTCGACCAGGGCTTCCGGATCCGGCGCCTGCACGTTGGTGGCAATGGCGTAGAGCTCGGCCTGGGTCATGTCTTCGAGGGCCTCGAAAATGTACTTGCCGTCATCGTCGACCTGTCGAGTAAAAGCGACCTTGCTCTGCTTGGTCAGGTTCTGGAAAATCTGCTTCGAGTAAAAGGCAAAGTTGTTCAAGTAGAACGCGACCGAGATGGTCTGTTTTTCGAGTACGGTCGGGTCGATCGGTGCGCTAGGCTGGTGGCCATTGCCTCCGTCCATACGGTAGTAGTGATGACCGTCATGGACCAAAGCCTCGTCTTTCATGTCCAGCAACAGCTGGCGCACGAATTCTTCGTCGATCAGCTCACCATCGTACTGCTCGAGCAGATCCTGGTAAAGCTGGTCCAAGGGTGTGCCTTGACCATCTGCGACCAGACGCTCGGGCAAGATCTCCTTGTAGAGCTTCTTGAACTTACGCTTGGAAACCTTGATCTGCGGATCGAGCCAGACCAGATCAGTCTTGGCCAGCTGGACACTGGTCGCCTTGACGCCGATCATGACCAGATCGTTCCCAGTGCCTAGCAGAAGGATCCAGTTGAAACCGAGCAGGACCATGATTCCATTGACCAGGATGACCAATGTTCTCAGACTGAAGAAACCAGGGGTCTTGGGAGCGGCTTGTTCTGTCATTGTTCTGTTCCCTTGTAAAGTGCGTACTTATCACAGCTAATGCAAAAAGCTTAATACTATAGTGGTTTTAGCTTATTTTGTCAAGGTTTAGCCAGGCTTGGGCTTGACAGGATTGAAAAAATGTGGCAAGGTGGATTCTTATCCTCTATGGGGGAGAAGAGGTTTTTTCGAAAGGATTAAGACAATGCAAGACCCATTCGACGGTGCAACGGCAAGTGATACGATCTACGTTACTCAGGAAATGGTTGTGGCTCACAGTGTTCGGCCAGAACCGCATCCGGGTCGAGTGCGTGCCTGGGATACGGTACAACGACTGCGTGCGCGTGCCCGACGTGAAGATGGTACGGACGCGGATGGATACACGGACATCGATTCCTTGCGCGAGCGGGTCCAGTTCCTGCGCCAGCTTGGCGAGCAGGGACGGATGAACGCGCTGCGTGATGCAATCGAGATCGAACTTTTCCTGGTTCAAGAGGATGTCTGGCAGACCGAGTTGTTCTTGCAGTCGTTGCGTATCCGGCTGAGTAAGCCTGGGTGCGATTCGATCAAGATCGCTCGCATGCGCCAGCACGCGGACTGTGCTCGCTTCGGCGACCTGGCCCGCATCTTCCGTTCTTTCGACCTGATCCAGCTCGCTTCTGAGCTGCGGACACTCGACTTTTTCGGTGCCGTTGCTGAGCACCGCTGAGGTATACAAAAGACAGGACGCGAATCCTGTCTCTTTTCTTTTCTGATATTAGACAGCAATATCCATTTCCGTACCAGTACCACTTGCATCCTCATCTTCAGGTGCTGGCGGAGCTGCGGCTTCCGGAGCAGCGCTTGGTGGGGGTGTTTCTGGAGCGGGTCCGACGATCACGGCGTAGATTTCAGCTTGACGCCCTTCAAATCGTGTTTCCCCTTGATTCATCTTCATGAATACATCTTTGAGTGCCTGCATGTCAGTTGGTTGTTCGAGATCGAGCAGACCTTCAAACTTAGCGCGATGATTTGCTAGAAATTCATCGAATGCCCGTTCACCTTCAACATCTTTAGCCTCAGGTCGTCCAGGAACACCACCATCGACTATACCAAAGCCCTCACGTACCCATCTAATTGGATTTTTCATAAATTACTTGATTAATTTCTTATATTGCACCATAATTTAGCGCATGAGTCCAGTTTATGCAAATATTAGGAATAGAAACAAGTTGTGATGAGACCGCAGTAGCTATTATTGAGGGTAATGGTGATCAGATTCAGATTAAGGAATCATTGGTTGCATCACAAATAAAAGACCATGCTAAATATGGTGGGGTGGTCCCTGAGATCGCTGCTCGTAAGCATGTTGATGTTTTGTTTGGGTTGCTTGAGGCTGCTGGGATTGATCGGTCTGGCAATGGGATTGATGCGATTGCAGTGACTCGAGGCCCTGGTTTAGCCCCTGCTCTTCGTGTTGGTGTGGCTGCTGCAAAAACCTTGTCTTTGCTTTGGAGCAAGCCTTTGGTCGGAGCAAATCATCTTGAAGGGCATATTTATTCAACGGTCTTGAACCAGAAAACCAGAAAACCAGAAAACCAGATAACTCTGCAGTTCCCAGCAATCTGCCTTCTTGTCTCCGGTGGTCATACTGAGATCGTGCTTATGAAAGATCATGGTGTATACGAACACATCGGAGAAACACGGGACGATGCAGCTGGTGAAGCATTTGATAAAGTAGCCAAGCTTTTGAATCTGGGATATCCAGGTGGTCCAATTGTATCGAAGAAGGCTACTGAGGGCGATTCTACTGTGATCGAATTTCCACGTCCGATGATGGACAGTGGAGACTATGACTTTAGTTTTTCAGGATTGAAAACAGCAGTGTTGTATCATCAACAAGATAATCCGAAAGACCGCACTGAAGATGTGTGTGCATCGTTTCAGGAAGCAGTGGTTGATGTTCTGGTTAGTAAAACCATGAAAGCAGTCGTTGAGTATCAGCCAAAGGCGATTATTCTCGGTGGAGGTGTTTCAGCTAACGAACGCTTACGATCGCAGCTGTCTGAGGCAGCGGAAGGGGCTGGGGTCGAATTCTATGCAGCACCGATTGAGTACACCGGAGACAATGCGGCCATGATAGCTGCGGCTGGATATTTTCGAGCACGAGCCAAGCAGTTTAATGATCCACAGACCATGATCGCTGAACCAAATCTAAAATTATGAATAAGCAAACCAACAATGCAGAAGAAACACAAAAACTTGGAGCAGAATTTACCAAACAGTTACAAGGCGGGGAAGTGTTGTTGTTGGTTGGTGAGATCGGAGCTGGTAAGACTACGTTTGTTCAAGGGCTAGGATCTGCCCTGGGGGTCCAAGATCATATCAAGAGCCCAACGTTCGTAATTGTTCACGAACACCAGGTACACAATCATAAAACCATCAAGCATTTAATTCATCTTGATGGTTATCGTCTTGGAAATACTCCATTGTCTGAGTTGGGGGTGGATCAGTTTTGCGGGCGATCAGACACTGTGATTGCAATTGAGTGGCCAGAGCAATTAGATTTTGATCTTGGAGACTGTCAGGCAACACATCGGATCGAGATCGAACACAAAGAAAAGGATCAGCGCCAGATCACTATTCAGCCGCAACCCTAAAGACCTCACTCACACTAGTCATTCCATCAACTGCCTTAAGCAATCCATCCTGAACCATGGTCACCATGCCCTGGTTTTTTGCTATCTCACGCATTTGATACTCAGAAGCTGCGCCTTCTCGTACGGCCTTTTCTAGTTCCTCGTCCATGATCAAGACTTCATAAATACCAATGCGTCCTTTGAATCCAGTCTTGTTGCAGATGTCACAACCAGCACCTTTCATGAATTTGACCTGTTCCAAAGCTGGTGCTGGCTCACCGGACTTTTCTGGGATTTCCGATAGAATTTTCTCTGCTCGTTCACGTGTGGCCTGATCAACTTCGTCTTCAACCTTACACTTCTCACAAACTCGTCGCACTAGACGTTGGCCAATAACAACGTTCAAGGCTGGGGCCAACAGGAACGGCTTAACACCCATGGCTACCAAACGAGGGATCGCTCCAGCAGCATCATTGGTGTGCACAGTCGAGAGCATCATGTGTCCGGTCAGGGCAGCGTTAATCGCGGTTTCACCAGTTTCAAGATCACGAATCTCACCAACCATAACAATGTCCGGGTCTTGTCGAAGAATAGAACGCAGGCCATCAGCAAACGAATAATGCTTACTTTGGTCGATTTGGGACTGATTGATTCCCTCAATCTTGTACTCAACAGGATCTTCCAAGGTAATAATTTTTACACCAGGTTTGTTTAACAATTGCAAGATCGAATACAGGGTTGTGGTTTTACCAGAACCAGTTGGACCAGTGGTTAGAACCATGCCATGAGGCTTGTGAATCTCGCGCTCCAGTTTGGCCAAAGCCTTAGCTCGGAAACCAAGCGTATCAAAACCGACCTTGACTGCTGACGGTTTTAGAATACGCATAACTACAGACTCGCCCCAAGTAGTTGGTAAAGTAGAAACACGAACATCGGTTTTGCCTTCTTCAAGGAAAATGGTCATTCGTCCATCTTGTGGTTTGTCAGTAATGTTGATTTTTAGTCCAGAGATCAGTTTAATACGAGCAATGATTTGTTTCCAAAGATCCTTGGACAAATTTGCAATCGGCTGAAGCTCACCATCAATTCTGAAGCGAACCTCGATTCCTGCCTCTTCAGCTTCGATGTGAATATCTGAAGAATCAAGTTCCAAGGCTGCTGCGGTCAAAATCGTCATCACATCTGTTACATTGGTCTCGGTTAATAATTTCTGGACATCACCAAAGCTCTTAATGCTGGCTCGATATTTTTTTAGTTCTTCCGGAGTAATCTGTACTCCTTTGACGATCTTTGTGATTTTTGGCAAAGCTTCGTAATACTTATCAGCCAATCGAAAGCTTTCTTCTGAAATCTTGTAAATCATGGTGTTGGCCTTGTGGCGTTCACCTAGTTGGAAGGCCAGTTCTTTGACCTTCTCATCGTTTGGGTCTACTGCACCAATCCGAATCTCTTCACCAATATGCAAAAAGGCAACCACTTTGAGTTCTTCGGATTGGTCACGTGGAATCAATGAGATCGCTTCTGGGCTAATGGCAAAACCTTTGAGGTTTACGTACGGGATCTTAGAGCCAGTAGCTTGGCGTTCAGCTTCACGCTCGCGTTCCATTACCCCGATATCAGCCATTTTTTCTTGAAGCTGTTCTTCGGTTTTGCTTGGTGTCGGAGGTGTTACTGGATCATCAGAAGCAACCGGAGTTTTAGCGCCGGTGTTTTTAAGTAGATTTTCGATTGATTGTAGCTCTTGCATACTGGGACTATTGTAGCAAGAAAATAAGAAAATAAGAAATAAAAAAAGCCCTGGCGGTGTGCGTTGCGATGCACGGTGCCAGGGCTCCACGGAGAGCTGTGCGCGGGATCAGTCGCGCGGGACAAGCTCAGTCGGGTAGGCCACGAGCATGCTCTCGATGACCGCTTCGCGCTTGAGGCGCAAGATGTCTTTCCAGTGGTCGATCAGACCATTGTAGACTACACCTTCCGGGAAGTGCTCCTCGGCCTCTTTGATTGTCCGTTCGAGCACCCAGGCTTGGACAGCCTTGCGATGTGCGAA
This sequence comes from uncultured Gammaproteobacteria bacterium, assembly GCA_964504365.1. Taxonomy (GTDB): domain Bacteria; phylum Patescibacteriota; class Patescibacteriia; order UBA9934; family CAZDDW01; genus CAZDDW01. The sequence goes on from CAZDDW010000009.1 coordinate 43,970, forward strand.
CATCTTGGTGGTTTCGAAGTCCGTTGAGCAGGAGCCGAGATGCTCGAGGGGCGCGGTCTGCTCCACTGGTGGATTGCGCCAGTGCTCGATGCGCGCCTGGAGCATGGTCACGAAGGCTTCGCCCTCGGTGCGGCCAGCCGCGCAGTGGGACTCCATGTTCTGGATCTCCTGCTCAAGCTCAGTCACGGCCGCATCGAACAGCTGCTGTTGGTACGAGCAGACCTGGTCGGTCGGCTCGGGTGCGGCAGCATCCTGGGCAGAGGCGCTCATGGCGATGCAGTACGCGCCGATCCAGGCCAGGACAGCCAGGATGGTGATCGGTACGCTGTGGTTGGGTCGGGAATCGTCGTGGGTGGACATATCAACTCCTCGTGTGATTTTGTCCAGGTTTTGTGCAGGCGAACTAGTCGGTCATGCCTGCGGGGAAAAGACCAGTCTCTACTCGATCTTCTTGACCAGCAGCAGTCGGCCGAAGAGGTTGGCCCGAGCGCTCTTGCGCGGCAGGTCGATCTGCTCCATCAGCGCCCGTCGCGCGTAGATGATCTCGTCGATCATGTTCTGCTGGAGAACTGAGCGTTCTCCGATAGGTGGCAGGAGGAGCTCGGCCTGGATCTGGACGTGCTCGAGTTCGAACTCGCGCATGGTCAGCTTGAGCCGTTCCAGCTCTTCGTCTGAGCCGTCGTCCGGGCAGTCATTCATGCCCGCGTACTGCTCGAGCACTTCGGCTGCCGGGCTGCCGTAACCGTCGATGCGATCGCGGATATGGTTGAGCAGCTCGACCTCCTCGCTGCTCGGGTGGTGGTTGTCCAGATTGAGCTGTTCGCAGATCAGGTCGTAGGCCTGCTCGAGCTGAACGGCTGCGGCCGTGTTTACGGCGCTGTGGTACGAGCAGAATTCGGGCGCGGCTTCCTGGGCGGACGCGCTGGTCAGCACGCAGAAGGCGCCGATCCAGGCCAGGACAGCCAGGATGGTGATCGGTACGCTGTGGTTGGGTC
>CAZDDW010000010.1:0-41727 GCA_964504365.1 uncultured Gammaproteobacteria bacterium
TTGAAAAAGATATTTGCTTCAATATTTGAAAAATGTAATCAATCTTGATCATTAGGTAATTGGTCATTTTCCCGATCATTGTTATTTGGACATTGGTCATTCATGATTTCCGTGATCAAAATAATCATTATGGATACAAAAGATTTCTTGGATAAAAACGTAACTGTTATGGGTCTTGGCCGTTTCCTTCAAGGGAGCGGTGTTGGTGCTGCCAAGTGGTTGATTCGACATGGGGCGCAAGTAACGATCACTGACTTAAAAAATGAAACGGATCTTAAGGATTCCATGGACGAGGTTATGTATTGGTTTGATAAGTACAAAGAGACTTATCCAAACTGGAAAATGTATAGCCCAACTTTTGTTATGGGTGAGCATCGAGATCAGGATTTTGTTGGAGTTGATTATGTTGTTCAGAATCCGGATGTGCCACGTGAGTCTGAGTATGTAAAGTTGGCGCGTGAGCACAAGGTGCGCATGTTGTCTGACGTGGCGATTTTTTATGAGCTATGTCCACACCCGTTTGTGGCAATTACAGGAGCTAAAGGTAAGTCAACAACAACTAGCATGGTTGGTGATATTTTTACTGCAGTTGATAATCGGGCTGTGATTGCCGGTAATATTAAAGTATCACCGCTAGAGCATTTAGATGAGATTCTTGAGGACGAAGAGCCGCGGTCGATTGTATTGGAGTTGTCGTCTTGGTTGCTTGAGAGTTTGGAAGAAGTTGCTCGTGGACCAGAGATTTCAGTTTTGACCAACTTGTATCCAGATCATTTAAATCGCTATGATTCGTTTGAGCATTATAAGAAAGCCAAAGAAATTATATTTAAGCATCAGGGTGCGGATCAGTGGTGTGTTTTGAATTATGATCAAGAAGAGGTAAGGGAGGTCGCGCCGCGAGTACCATCAAAAATAGTTTGGTTTTCTAAAAGCGAGGTTGTTGGAGATGAGGATGCGGTTTTTGTGCGCGATGGGCAGATTGTGATGCGATTGGCTGGATCTGAAGAGCAGATCATGGCTGTTGACGCAATCGGTGTGCCTGGGGAGCATAACGTTGAGAATGCGTTGGCAGCGATTGCTGTGGCTAAATTGTCTGGTGTACCAAACGAACTGATCGTAAAGTCATTATCTGAATTTACTGGTATCCCTGATCGTCAGGAAATTTTATCTGTGGTCGACGAAGTGACTTATGTTAACGATACGACAGCGACTGCGCCAGCTGGTGCTGTGGCAGCCATGCGCCGTTTTGCAAAAGACAAAAATATTGTCCTGTTGGCCGGCGGAGCAGACAAAGGGCTTCCGTTTGAAGAAATGGTTGATGAGATCAAAAAGACCTGCAAGTTTGTGGTTTTGTTTAATGGAGTTGCAACGGATGAGTTAGCTGGAATGATTGGAGATTCGGTTCCTTCGCAACGAGTTGATTCAATGTCTGAGGCAATGAAGGCTGTGTCCGAACAGGCTGCCTCAGGCGACGCTATTCTGTTGTCACCAGGCTGTGCCTCATTTGGAATATTTAAAAATGAGTTTGATCGCGGAGATCAGTTTAAAGAAGCAGTGGCTAGATTATGATTGGAATTTTTGATTCAGGATATGGGGGACTGACTGTTGTTCGAGAGTTGGTTAAGTCACTGCCAGAGTATTCGTATTTGTATCTTGGCGACAACGCGCGTGAGCCGTACGGTGGGCGCGACCCTGAAGAGATTTATCGCTTCACGCTTGAGTGTGTGGAGTTTTTGTTTACTCAAGGTTGTCCGCTAGTGATCATGGCTTGTAATACGTCTTCTGCGAATGCATTGCGTCGGATCCAGCAAGAGGTGCTTCCGGAAAAGTATCCAAATCATCGGGTTTTGGGTGTGCTTGCTCCTGCGGTTGAGGAGATTACAGGGCAGGTATGGAATTCGGAAGGGACCGACCCCGCCAGCGGCGGGGTCAATCAAAATGACAGGCTTACGCCTGTCGATCCCATTAAAACCGTGGGTGTTCTCGGAACTCCAGCAACAATCGCTTCTGGTGCGTACACACGCGAGATTAAGAAACGAAATCCAGCGATTAATATTTTTGAGCAGGCTTGTCCGAACCTAGCGGATCTGATCGCTAGTGATGCTGGAGAAGATGAGATCCGAGCTGATGTACGCTCTTGCTTAGATCAGTTGGCTAAGCAGATGCGATCTGCTGGAATCAAGCCACCGCCCGATGCGATCCTGATCGGTTGCACACACTATGCTTTGATCAAAGATATTTTGGCAGATGAAGCCAAAGTGCCGCTAATAGATCAGGGTCCAGTGACAGCGGATCGATTACGAACGTATTTAGAACGACATTCAGAAATTGAATCGCAGATCGATAAAACTCAAGCTCGACGATTTCTGACTACAGACGATCCAGCCAAGGTTTCGCCGCTAGCCAGCAGATTCTATGGCAAACCGATCAGGTTTGAGCAAGCTCAGCTCTAAGACCACCTTGACTAAAGGGTGGTTTTTTGATAGGTTGGTTTCTCGGACCTTGAACACGAAAGGGGGCATCATGCCTCAGGAAGATAAGATCGGACCCCCTCGGTTGCGCAAATGGTACTGGGCCTTCGCGATCTATGCCGTACTTCTCGGTGGATCGTTCTGGCTGGCTTGGCAAAAGGATCTAATCTGGTTGCTGGTTCCGGCAACGTTCTCGGGTCTGCTCTGTATCGCTGGAGCACTCCTGTCCAGACTGCTCGAGGAAAGCCGGTACAACCAGCGTTTGGATGAACGTTCTCATGCTTCGCAGGTCAGGGCTCTGGAAGACCAGGTCAATACTGCACAGAGCGAACGAGACAGTGCAAGGACAGAACTAGAAGAAGCGGCAGAGGCTATGCAGGGACTGACTGACAGTATTCCCAGCCTGAACGGTTACCGCTCGTCGCAAGACGACGAGGACTCGGAGCCAGCAGCAGATGTCGAAATAGTGGAGTATCTTGTCAGTGAGGTACTTTTGCCACGACTCCCGGCGCATCTGCGCAAGCTGCCTTGTGCGCCAATCGAACTGCTCCGTGCTATCGATGAATTGTCCCGAATCATGTCTTGTGATTGGCAGGATGAGTATGGTGATCAGATCGAACTGCGTAACGTCGGAATCGTGACAGGTAGTGAGGTCATCATCAGTGGTGATGAGTTGTCATCGTTCCTGACACACCACTTCCGCATGCCCGAAGACAAGGCACACCGGATCTACGAGTGGATCTTGCTTGCGGCCGAAGAAGTGCCCAACCTGTTCATGACTGGCGTGGTCATGCCCCACGAACGTTGTGTCCTGGTACAGCTTTACGGCGACGATGTTGATAGTGTCGTGAGCAGTTGGGAGGGGCGCTGGATGGCAACTGAACCGGTCTGAGTTCAAACTCTATCCCTGGATTTTTCCAGGGGTTTTTCTTTTAGAACGAAAAAGCTCCCAACTAGGTTGGGAGCGGAGCAGGAACTTCAGGCGGCGATCTGCGCACGCACGCCCGGCAGTTCGTGATTGGCCTGGATGGCGTTGATCACTTCCTGGTCCGGGGTGTCGTTGAAGCCGCCCTTCCAGTAGAACATGCCGGTCGCAGTGCCACGAGCCATGGTGGTCATCCGGTGGTAGACCAAGTCGAAGGTGCGTCCTTCGAGCTGCTCGACCCAGGGGAACAGGATCGGTACACCAAGGACGATCTCCTTGGTGCCTCGGGCACGCAAGGCCTGCATGGCTGCGAACGCGGTGTGACCGCTGACGAAGCCGTCGTCGATCAGGATGGCACGCTCAGGCACGGGCAGGTCCTGGCCCAGGTTGTAGCGGGCCTGCTTTGCCAGCAAGCCAGCCAGCCAGGAACTCGCGGGATGCCGCACTGCTGGTGGGTGTGGCCAAACTGGGCAGAAAGCTCAGACCGAGATCGGCTGCGATCTTGCCGTGCAAGCTAGCTGTACCCAGTCCGGTGATGACCAGCTTGCCGCTGTTGTCAGACAGCTTGAGGTCGTCCACGCAAAGCGCGTGCAACGGCAGCTCGAGTTCACGAGCCACTTCTGCAGCCACGGGGACGCCGCCGCGGGCCAGACCGATCACGGTCCAGCCTTCGAATGTTCGGCTGTCCTCGCGGAAAGCCTGGACCAGCTTGAGCCCAGCATCGGTTCGATTGTCGAAGAACATAAATCCTTCCTAATAAAGAAGGCGACTCGCTTGAGCCGCCTGGTGAGGTCGTCGCGCCTAGGTCGGCGTCTTCTTGGTCTTGGTCAGGTACGTGTCAGCAGAAGCTGATGTGCTGGCCGCCGGCCTGCTCGGCCATCCGGCTCAGGCTCATGTCGAAGTCGGCCGCGGTCTTGGCCGCGCCGTTCCAGACGACGGAGCCGCTACCGGCGATGGCGATGGCCACGGCCATCAGCTCGATCCCGGGCAGATCGTGTCGCGGGCTGCGGTCGGCGTCGGTGAAGGCCTCGCGGGTCAGCTGACCCACGCGGGTCATCACCGCCTCCATCACGTCGCCCTCCTGCATCTTGGCGGCCTGGATCTGGCGGACCAGTTCGCAATGATCGATTGCCTTGGACATGATTCACCTCCATGTGTGTCTAAGGGATGTCCGGCCCTCAGACTGACCGCGCATAATAGCATGGTTTTTTGATTCTGTCAACCCCTCAGTTAGGCTTAAATTTCTGGGATTTGTCCTGGTCGGAGCAAAAGTCCGACACAGGATTAAACTTTATTGGGTTGACAAATGGGCTTAATAGTGCTATTATTTGATCTTCGTACTTAGTGCGGAATACGCACATTGCAATCCAAATTCTACGTAAACTCGCACAAGCGAGGGAGTAAAGATGTCCATACCAGGAAAATTCGAAGTGGTGCCTTTGACTGAAGAAGAAAGAGGAGTAAGCTCTCGCCGTGGTCTGGTGGAGATGTTGTCTCTGATCACGTTCGTTGCCGGGGTAGTCGCCCTGATCAGCACGGTGGTGAACATGCCTGAGAAATGGGCAGATGCTACGGTTTGGCAGCTTCTCAGTTTCGGTGGTGTCGCGGCACTGTGCATTGTCTCATTGTTCAACATCGTGGCCATGCTCGAGCTCAGGCAGAAGGCCAGATAAGCGAGGAGGAGAAATTATGTCTGAAAAGAAAATGCATCGTGGTCTGACCGTGGTTCTGCTCATGTTCCTGATCACTGCTGTTTCAGCACTGGTCACCGTATTTGTGCTGGTCTCTGGCCTGCCCAACGACATGCAGAATATGACTGTCTTGCAGATTGTGGGTATCAGCGCAGCTGGCCTGCTCTGCATCATGGTCGTGATCAACTTCCTGGTCATGCTCATTGGGAATTCAAAGCTGCAGTATTTGAGAGACGTTCGTGACGAGCGGATCGAAAACATACAGCTCTTGCTCGACCAGCGTGACGCAGCCAACAAGCGTGTGGTCGAGCTGGAGAAGGTTCTGGTCATGGGCTGGAACTGGCTCGGTATGGAACCGAGGATGATCATCGGCAATCCAGGTCATCCTGGTATCTACTGGGTCAAGAAAGGTGGTCGAGATGACCAAGAGATCGCGACCAGTGAATTGCCTGTACTCGCAAACAAGCTCGGTTGCTGGATCCACCTTATCCGATGTTGGGTGACCAGGCTTTCGGAACCGACCGGAGACGATCTGAGGCATGCTGTGAGCAGCCGTGATCGTTCGAACGAGCCGGACAGTCGGCAAGAGATCACCGAAACAGTTCAGTAGAACGTAGAACGTAAGTCTGGCTTTGGCTAGATGCCTTGCATCACGACGGTGCAGGGATTTTTGTTTACAAAAAAAGACCACGTGTGTGGTCTGAGGTCTAGGGTAGGCTCATTTTGATGATCTTGATGTAGGTTTCCTGGGCTTGCTTCCAGGTATCTGTCCGGAAGCTAACGTGCAACCATGGGCGCTGGTTTTCCATGCGAACCGTGGTCTGACCTTCGGAAAGGGCGACCTCCTCGGTCCAAATCTCTCCATCATCATGGCCGAGCTGCTGCCTGTCAAACTGCGTGGGCACAGCCCCGATCACCTGGACACTGTGGACCAGTGGTACGAGCATTTCCGGGATCAACGAGGTGAAGCCGGGTTGGATCGCATCCTGAATGACCAGCTCGAGAAGCTGGCCGCCGGAACGCTGGTTGACATGCAGGAAGTGTTCTCCAAAAGGTCCGATGCGAAAGGTCCGACCGTCACCAGCCGGTGTCAGGGGAAGATCTTCGTGCGGCTTGAGCGCAATACGAATGAACATGCTGCCTCCTTGTTGAGGAAAAAGAATAACAAAATCAAGGTTGTGTGTCAAGACATAACGTTGACCATATCCGGTTGGCATGGTAATCTCGTAAACCAATTGGAGACGGCACATTGACTCACGAAAAGAAAATAAAGCTTTGGGGTTTGCTTGGGACTTTGGCAATTCTTTCTTTGTGGATCACAACCAACCTAATCAACCTGCCTTGGATGGTGGTTGGTCTGTATGTTTCAACGACTTTCATCGTTATCGGCTTTATCTGCGGATTCATCTTTCTGGACAGTATCGGGAAGCTGGAAAGACTGGTTGAATTGATGGAAGATCAAGCAGAGTCACGACGCAGTTTCAAAGCTGGGGTTCGTGCTCAGGTCTATGGCCAAGTGGTCAATTACTATCCGCCACGAATGTCTATGCTCCAAGTTCGTAATAAACAGTTCGAATTGCGCGTTGTTTGCGAAGCTGTTTATGCACAACTGTGTTTGATCTGGCTTCATGATGATGACGAACAATGGAAACGAAAATTGTTGCGTGGATTTTTAAGAGCAACAAAGCCAGTGCAACTGCAGGGTTTTGTGCTTTACCAGATAGAACAGAACAAGGGCTGGTTGCATACCATGCCCATGTCTTCGTTGAATATGTCTTTGTATCAATTTGCCGTGGACCAGGTTCCGGCAGAACAGGTGGTGCCACTCACAGAGACCATTCACTAGCTCAATCGACCTTAACCGGTCGATTTTTTTGTACTTATTTTAAGCCTGTTGGGGTTGACAAATAGGCCAGGGTCTGCTGTTGTTCTTGGTTATTGATCTTTGCTTAACTTCAAGATCCTGCGCCGCGTTGTATAGGCGGCAGAAACAGAACGTGAATTGTTGGAGGAAGCAGAATGCGAGATCGTACCCTGACCGAGCTGTACGAAGAGGTTGCAGCCCTGCTCGACCTGGCTACGTTTGCGGCCCAGACCGGGCGTGACATGTGCGTCCTGTGTCTGACCTTACAGGCTGACGAGGTCCGCGAGCAGATCTTGTTGCGGGTCGTCCGGTCCAGTCTCATGGAGCAGGTCGAAGCGGTCGTGCCGGCCCTGCATCTGATGTAGGCCAGTGAACGTTTCAGGAACGCGCTGGAGATGCGCGCCGTGGAGCTGATGTGCTCGGACATGTTCGGCTTCGACGTGACCGTGCTCCACATCGCCTGAGCGACGCCAGAACAAGCCCAAGGATCGACGATGCCCCGTGTCTACGATGCGGGGCTTTTATATTGACAAAAAGGCTAAAGTAAGCTATGCTTTAGCCTTGTGTTCTTTCCAAATCCTCCAGGCCTGAAAAGGTCCCGAGGTCTTAGTATGCTGGAAAACGGGAGAGCCAGCTGCCATTCGGCAGCCCGCAAGGACAAACGTCCGATCCGTGGAGCTGGGTGCTTTGTTTACCTAGCCGGTCGCTTTCGATCGGCAGGCGCATCCAGTGGGCGCTCAAAGAGCGGTGCTGGAAGTGAGGTGTGTAATGGGTGGTGAAGGAAGTATGCCGACTGACACTTGGATCAGTGGCGAAGAGGCCCCTCAGATCGAGCAAACCATGGTCAAGCCGAAGGCGAAACGACGGTTCCGACCAAGTCTGTGGATCGGGATGGCTTTGATGATCCTAGGAGCCAGTGCGATGCAGTTCGGAATCATTGGAGAGGCATCGGATCTGTTTCCGTTGTTGAGCAGTGGCCCCGGAGCATTGGTCTTGATTCTTGGTTTCATTGCTGTCGTGATTGGTTTTGTTCTCGTGGTCATGTTCGATCTTGCACGCGACACGACCGAGCAGGAGCTTGACCAGGCTCGCCAGGAGCTGGAATTGGAAGAGACTGAGCATGCGAAAACCCGCGATCTGATGGTTGACTACGACGGACAGGTTGCAGAGATGGCCGCGCTTTTGCGTCACCTCCTACTGAGGTTGCCCAAAGTGGGTGAACACAGCGTTGTTGGTCAGCCACCCGAAGATCACGCTGCATGGCAGCAGTCGATCGCAGCCATCAAGTGGCTGGATGACCAGCTCAACCTGAGTCTGACTGCTCTGCGCCGCCAGCGGCGTACGACCGGGATTGCTTTCAGTCAGATGAATCAGGGGATTGTGGAAGATCTGCAAATGGCATCAGACCTGCTCGAGCTTCGTGCTGATCGGTACGATCCGGCTGATGTCAACCAGGAATTGGCTCGCATGTGTCGGATCTTGGTCGAACGTGCCTTGATGAGGCAAGCGGCTTGGGCCGAAGATGAACAGCGTGATGATCGAGATGAGCTGTATCAGCCGATCGGTTTGACCGAACTGATGCGTGGGATCCGTCCGGATATCCTGACTCAGGCCTTTGGGGATCTTGTCGAGCGTGGTGACTTTGGAGCCATGGCTCGACGTGCCAGTCCTGGTTTGAGCGACCTGGCTCTGATCGAAGGTCCACGTGTAGCCGAGGCTCTCGGTGCCCAGTACAGGCATCTGCGGCCGGAGATCGTCAGTGTCGTTCAGGGTAGTAGCGGACGTTTGCGGTTACCCGATACTGGGCAGTACCACATGTATCTGTTCTTCAGAGCACTGACCATGGTCATTCAGGAGCAGTATGTTGGGTCTAGCAGGAGCACGCTGCGTAATCAGGGTGGGTTCATCTATCTTGGTGACGATGTTCACGGTGGCGGGGTCAATCTGACTGACAAGGTGCGTGATCGGCTCATTCCGTTGATCAGTCCCGATACGACCTACCAGCTGTCACGAATGGTCATGGTCTTGATTCAGAGACGACCGTTCCTGGTCCGTGGGTTTGTTGCCCAAAAGGAGCATGGTAGTCAGGATCCGAGGATTCGGCTGTTGCCGGTTGACATGGATGTTAGCTCCAATCATCTCTGGAGTATCACTGCCAAGTCGGCCGAGCACACAAGGGTGGTCGATGATGCGCTGGCTGCGATCGTTGACCGAGGTCGTGTCAGGTCAGCCGAACAGGACAGTCGTCCATAGGGGGAACAACTACACCTCGTGTCGCTTGATGCGGGGTTTTTTAATTTCTGACGACCGGAAATGACCAATGACCAAATTCCAATGATCAAGATAATGATCAAATGATTAAATGTTCGAAAATTGGCTCATTCGAACATTATCTTGGTCATTGGTTATTGAACATTGGTTATTAAGTCTTGTGTCCTGCTCCTTTTCCTGGTATATTTAAGCACAGATATGCTTAAACGACTGCTGCGAAAAATTATACCAGAGCCTGTAATTCGGCTTTATCATTGGACGCTATCGATTATGGCGGCTTTTTTGTATCGTTTTCCTTCGCGTAAGCTAGTTGTTATTGGGGTGACTGGAACTTCAGGCAAGACAACAACTGTGGAATGGATAGGTCGGATCATCGAGCATGCTGGCGATCGTGTGGGGTGGGCAACAACGAATTCGTTTAAGATCGGGGCCAAGGAAGCGATCAATGATACAAAGATGACTATGCTTGGTCGTTTCAAGACACAAAAGATGCTTCGTCAGATGGTTAAGGCCGGATGTAAGTACGCAGTGATTGAAACAAGTTCGCAAGGGATTGCACAGTATCGGCACAAGGGAATTAGTTATGATTTGGCGTTGTTGACGAACTTGTGGCCAGAGCACATAGAAGCACATGGGGGTTTTGAAAATTATAAAAAAGCAAAAGGGAAGTTGTTTGCGCATTGTTCTAAAACGCACGTGGTTAATGTTGGTTCAGAACACGCTGAATATTTTTTGAAGTTCAAAGCGGACAAGAAGTATGGATTTTCAGTCACTAAGAACGAGCAGGTAAAGAATACAATTCCAGTGATCGCAGAAAAGATCAAAGCCACTGCTTCCGGATCCAGTTTTACGATTAAAGATCAAAAGTTTCATTTAGCACCGATTGGACTACACAATATTGAGAACGCGACAGGTGCGATCGCGGCAACGCTGGCACTTGGTTTCGACATTAAGCTTATCGCAGATGCGGTTGCTCGACTTCCGGTCGTGCCAGGGCGCTTGGAAACGATTGACGAAGGCCAGAATTTCACAGTGATTGTTGATTACGCTTTTGAGCCAGTTGCCTTGTCAAAGTTGTTTGAAACAGTGGACATGTTTGACCACAAACGTATTATCCATGTGCTCGGATCCACTGGTGGTGGGCGTGACATTGCTCCACGGCCAATCAAGGGTCGTTTATCAGCTGAGCGCGCAGATGTTACAATAGTTACTAACGAAGATCCTTATGATGATGATCCGCAAGAGATAATTGACCAGGTGGCGGCTGGAGCTTTGGAAGTTGGTTCGCACGAAGGTGAGGATCTGTATCGCATTCTAGATCGAGCCGAAGCCATTGAGAAAGCGTTGATGATGGCAGACAGAGGCGATGTTGTTTTAATAACAGGCAAGGGAAGTGAGCCTGTTATGGCTGTGAAGAATGGGAAAACCGTACCTTGGGACGATCGCGCTGAAGTACGGAAAGTATTACACAAATTATGAGTTTTCAATTAAAACCTGATGAGGAAATTATTCTACAGGTGCAACAGTACTGGGTGCCGTTTATTCCGCGTTTAAGCGTGTTTACGGTTTGGTTTGTGGTGCCATGGTTCTTTTTGTTTCCTTTGTTTCGCCAAGGCGAATGGGGAGTGGGAGTGTTTGTGATTCTGGTTGGATCAGCTTTGCTGTTTGGTTTTCGTTCTTGGTATGCCTGGTCAAAGACAATGTTCGTCGTAACTAATCGCCGCATGGTTGATGTAGATCAGCATGGTTTTTTTGCACGAACAACGTCAGACTTATTTTTTGCTAATATCGATGACGTATCTTATAAGAAGAAAGGACCGATTCAGATAATGGCTGGATATGGCACTGTTTTAATTCAGACCAAAGGAGCCGCTGACGATATCCAAGTACGCCGAGTTAAGAGCCCGGCTAAGTTACATGACTTGATTAATGACATGCGCGAAGCAGAAATGAACGGCGAGCCAACAGACCCGAAGGAGCGCAAGGTAAAAAAGATTGCCCATGATCTGTCAGAGGAGGAGCTTGAGGATGTGGCCAAGAAAACAAAGAAACGATTTCGCAAAAAAGCCTTAGATGACTTTTTTAACGAATAAACATGCCGGCACCTAAAAAACATTTTTTACGACGCATAATAGAACTTCGCCTTTTCTTGGTGATCAATCTGTTTATTTTGTTTTTCCTAAGCTTGTCTTTTGGACGCGAGTTTTTACGAGATTATCAGATTCAGCGCGAGATTAAGGGCTTGGTAGCTGAAGCAGAGTCGCTTGAGGCGCGTAATTTAGAAATCGCTTCGTATAATGCAGATTTGCAAACAATTGATTTTTTGGAGGAAGAAGCTCGATTACGCTTGGGTCTAGCTGAGCCTGGCGAGCAATTAGTGGTGATCGTGGATGATCAGGTAGTTGAATCGTCTAATGGACAAGAAGAAACAGACTCTGATAAACTCACAACTCAAGACTCGCAACTCGTGACTTCTGATGTTTCGAACCCAACTCGTTGGTATTATTACTTTTTTGATCAAGATAAGTTTGTAACTCTAAAAGCATATGGACAATAGACGATTCGGTATTTGGCACGTAAGTATATTATTTTTGGCCGCGGCCTTAGTGATTTTTGTTGTTTTGTTAAGTAGTGTGGTTTATGGTGTGTCGCCAACTTCGCCGGTTGTGCGTACTGCCACGAAGATTATCCCGTATCCAGCAGTGGTTGTTAATTGGCAGCCGATTTTAATAAGCACGGTCATGGAACAGTATGACGGGATGATGAAGTATTATTCTGGAAGTGCTCAGAGTTTTGGAATGACTGCACCAAGCGAAGAGCAGGCCTTGGAGCAGGTTGTTGATACTTTAATTCGCAAGGCTATTGTTTATCAGTTAGCTGAAGAGTATGAGGCGGAGTTAGATGAAGATTCAGTAAACGAGTTAATGAATCAGGCTGTAGCTGATGCTGGTACTAGCGAGGATTTAGTAACAATGCTTGAAAGCAGTTTTGGTTGGAGTATGGAGGAATTTCGTTTATATGTTATTGAGCCTTTGGCTCTTTCAGGGGCGCTGGAAGATATTCTGCTAGAAGATGAAGAATATCAAGCTGACAAGCAGGCAGCTGCGGATTCTGCCTTGGCCAGGATTCACGCCGGAGAGGATTTTACAACTGTGGCCAGTGATGCTAGTGATGATGAGTCAGCTGCTGATGGAGGTCATATTGGTTTTTTTGCACAAGATGAGTTGCCAGAAGAATGGGGTACAGCGATTTTTGCGCTTGATGAAGGGGGGATTAGTGAGGTGGTTGAAACACGATATGCGTATGGGGTTTTCTTGGTAAACAAGTTTGAAGAGGTTGAGGGTGTGCTTGAAGCGAATATTTATGTGATTGGGATTAAAAAGAATTCGATTGAGGATTTGGTTCAAAGTACAACTGAAGAGGCTGAGATTTGGAATTTAATTGGAACATAATATGGACATGTTTTGGATTGAAGTAATTGGATACTTGGCTGGTGTTTTGCTGGTGGTTTCTTTGTTGCCGCAAGTTATTCAAAGCTGGCGAACTAAAAAGACACACGACATTTCTTTGTGGCGATTTATTTTGTATGTGCTTGGTTTGATCCTGTATGTGGCTTATGGTTTCTTGATTGATAGCATGCCGATCGCACTTCTAAACATCGTGGCCACCGTAATGGCTGGAATAATTTTGTATCTGAAGTTGAGGTATAAGTAGTTTTCCACATTCGATGCATTGACAAGTGAGAAAAATTGTGTTGATATAAAAACAGACCCCGCAAAAACTGCGGGTTTGTTATTTAAGAAACAAACTACATAAATACAATTATTTAACATTTCATAACCGATCGGTTATGAAATGTTAAGGTGTTTTATGGACAAGGAAGAAAAACCAAATAGAAGACCGTTGTATAAGTCTTCATATACTCGACAAGAACTATCGCGAATTGTTATAGAAATGCAATTACTCGAGCGACCGCTTTCTGAATGGGATAAAAATGCTTTTAAGGGTCATATCAGCAAACGAGCCAAAAGAGCAGCCCAAGTGCGGCTGAATCGTCGAATCGAGAAGTATAACCGGCTTCAGATTCAAAAGAGACTTGTTGAACAGGAATTGATTAAGTTAGAGGAGAAAGGCGATAAAATTTTTGTTTCTCTTACATCACGAGGGAGGGTTGAGGCATTGAAAGACAGAATTGTGAACACAGAAGATCGCTTACTTAATGGTCAGGTGTGTTTAGTTAGTTTTGATATCCCCGAACATATACGGAATATTCGGTGGCATATTAGGCAATTATTAAAAGAGGCTGGCTTTGAAATGTTGCACAAAAGTTTATGGCAAAGTTATGGGGATGTTGTGACAGATTTTTCGACATTAATAAAGAGTTTGGATATTCAAGATTGGGTAAAAGTATTCCGAGCCGACCCTGTGGATTAATGTTTAACATTTCGTGACCGATCGGTTATGAAATGTTAAATAATGTTTAGTTTGTTGAAAGAAATAAAATAGAACAATTTTGCTGTGGCAAGTAGGTTTAATCTCTGGTATAATTAGTCCATGATTCGCCTGAAAAAAGTTTCGAAGATTTATCAGCCCAACAGTGTTGGTTTGAAAAACGTTAGCCTGCATGTAAAGCCAGGTGAATTTGTTTCTATTGTGGGTCAAAGTGGAACTGGAAAAACCACGTTAGCTAAGATGCTTTTTGCAGAAGAGCGCCCAAGTTCTGGTGAAGTGATAATTGGTGGTTGGGATATTTCGAAGATTCGTTCAAACGAAGTGCCGATGTTGCGTCGTCAGATCGGCGTGGTCTTTCAAGATTTCAAGTTACTGCCAAAAAAGACAGTTTTTGAAAATGTTGCTTTTGCATTGGAAGTGGCCGGTGAACATCCAAATCGTATTCGTGACATTGTTCCCCAGGTCCTAAAGATCGTTAGTTTAGATGAAAAAACTCATCGTTATCCTGGCCAGCTTTCAGGTGGCGAGCAACAGCGTGTAGTGATCGCACGCTCACTTGTCCACAGGCCGAAAATTTTGGTAGCTGATGAGCCAACTGGGAATCTGGATACGATTAACACGCATGAAATCATCAATCTTTTAAAGAAAATAAATGAATTTGGCACGACAGTGGTTTTAGTAACCCATAACCGCGAAGTAGTTAACGCATTGAAAAAGCGCGTGATTACACTTGAGGACGGTGAAATCGTGTCAGACAAAGAAGAAGGTAAATATCTTTTGTGACCAAACCCGTAGTTGCTACATTACGAGTCATTAAGTTCGCCTTCCAAAATTTTTGGAGGAACATCTGGCTCTCACTGATCACAGTGAGCATGCTTATTTTGACATTGCTGACCGTTAATGTCCTGGTTGTTTTAAATGTGGTTACCAGCACAGCAATTCAGACGATTGAGGAGAAAATCGATGTTTCTGTGTATTTTACGCAAGATGCCTCTTTGGACATTGTTAGTGGGGCACAAGGTTATTTAAACGCTTTGGATCAAGTGGTTGATGCAGAGCTTATCACGCCAGAAGAGGCCTTAGAGCGCTTTCAGGATCGTCATGCAGATGAAACAGATATCCTGGCATCACTAGACGAGGTGGAAGGGAATCCGTTTGGTTCTTCGTTGATTGTGCATGCAAGATCCAGTAAAGATTTTGATTTTATCTTGGAGTCTTTGGACAACCCGCAGTATCGCGATTACATTGAAAAGAAAGAGTTTGATGATTACGAAGCAATCATATCTAGCATTAACAGTGTTACAGATCGTGCACGGATTTTTGGACTTGCGCTTTCTGGAATCTTTTTACTGATCGCGATCCTGATTGTTTTCAACACTGTACGAGTGGCAATATTTATCCACAAGGAAGAAATTTCTATCATGCGTTTGGTTGGTGCGTCTAGTACTTTCATTCGCGCACCGTTCATTGTTGAAGCAATTTTATTCAGTCTGATTGCTACGCTGATCACCATTGTTGTAGCCTATCCAATCCTTGGGGTTTTGGAGCCTCGCTTTGATGCGTTTTTCGGAACCACTTCGACTGGTTTACTTGATTATTATAATGCAAATTTCCTACTAGTCTTTGGAGCGCAATTCATTGGACTAGCGCTTGTAAACATCATTGCGTCTAGTATTGCGATGAGAAAGTACTTAAAGGTTTAGCAGCGGTTTTGTCAAGGTCAATGTGGACAAAGCTGCTTTTTTATTTTGTCTTGTCAGCGCTGACAAGACAAAAAACAGGGAAAATTGGGCATATTGACAAATAACAAAAAAACAGGTATGATTCGACACGATCCTTCCGAGGTCGTCTAAGGGCAGGACACCAGGTTTTGGTCCTGGGTATCGGGGTTCGAATCCCTGCCTCGGAGCCATGAAAAACCGACCATTTTTTGGCCGGTTTTTTTGTTATTTTTTTTTACAAAAAAATTAAGCTTTTTTATCCACAGAATCACTGTGTCAAGGAAGTTAAAAAAATAGTATAATACTCTCGAACAATTCTAACTAAATTTATAAACACATTCTAACTTAATTTTTTCACGACAACTTTTTAAAAAAGGTTATATGAAAAAAGTTTTAATTTTTCTGATTGCAATTGGACTAACATTCGGAGCATACGGTTATGCCAATGCTAGTGGTTCTGCCACACTTAGTTTCTCTCCTGACACAGACAGTGTCGCTACGGGGGAGTCTTTTAATTTAGACGTGCTGATCGATCCTAACGGAGAGGATCTCGACACCGTGCGTGTCGTAGTCAGCTATCCTGCCAGCATGCTGGAGGTAACCAGTTACAATCTGGGCTCGCTGTTCCCATCAACTTCGCCGGGAAACAGCATCAACAACGTAACAGGATCCCTTTCGCAAGGTGCATTCAAAACCGGTGGTGGTGTTAGTTCAAGTGGAACTGTAGGAACGATCACGTTCCGTGCCTTGTCTGCTGGAACAGCTTCAGTCACTTTTGGTAGCACTTCACGTGCCATTAGTGCTGGTGACGAAAAGTTAAGTATTACAGGATCTGGCAGCGCTTCAGTTACTATCGCTGGTGACGCTGTTGCTGGAGAAACCGAAGCCACGTTGACGACTGAGCAAATTGCTATCGGTGACTTTGGTTCACTTACTGGATACTCACCAAGTTCAGATCTAGACTGGTTAGCCATTGACTACATGGTTAACGGATACAGCGGAACTCGTGACTTAGCTCAAGAGCAAGCAGCTTTGGGTGAATATGTAGCAACTTTTGGTGATACACCATCAACTAGCTACGAATGGAACGTAGTCGCAGCCATTGCTTACTCAGGAGCCATTCTTGAGTGGGACGGAGCTGAAGAAGCTGCAGCTGAGGTTGCTGAAGAAGCAGTTGAGGAAGTTACAGAAGAAGAGGTTGCTGAATTAAGCGACGAAGAATCAGCTATCGGAACATTCGGAGCTGTCACTGGTTATTTACCAAGTTCAGACAATGATTGGATGGCAGTAGATGCAATCGTTAACGGTTACACTGGTGAACGTGATCTTATCCTTGAGACTCAAGGTCTAGATACCTTCATTTCAGTCTTTGGATATGTTCCATCAACTACAACTGATTGGAATACTGTTGCAGCAATTGCTTATTATCTTTCTGACTCTGAGGAAGGAGCGGAGACTGTTGTAGAAGTTGATTCTGATGGTGACGGCCTAACGGATACAGAAGAGGAGATGTATGGCACTGATCCAAACAATGAAGACACAGACGGTGATGGTTTTACCGACGGTGTTGAAGTAGATGCAGGGTATGATCCTCTAGTAGGGGATGGAGAAATGTTGACTGAAGCTAGTTTGGAAGAACAAGCTCTAGTTTATTTCGGAGCCTTTTACGCTCGCATGCCAGCCAGTGATAATGACTGGAGTGCTTTGCATTGCATCGCTTATGGCGGATGTCAGGGTGACCCACGCAACCTTGATGCTGAGGGCGCAGCTTTGGTTACCTTTGGAGCCAAATACGCCAAGATGCCAGCCACTGACATGGAATGGAACGTTATCTCAACTCTAGCTTACACAGACTTCTTAAGTGAGGATGTTGAAGAAGTCATGGTTGAGGAAGAAGAGGAAGAAGTTGTTGAAGATGAGGATGTTGAAGAAGCAGTAGTTGAAGAAGAGGTTGCTGTTGAGCTTACACCTGAAGAAGAAGCTATCGGAACCTTCGGAACTCTAACTGGATACTTGCCAAGCTCAGACGCTGACTGGATGGCAATTGACTATATGGTTAACGGCTACACTCCTGACGAACGGGATTTAGAAGCAGAGGCTACAGCAGTAGATGCTTTTGTAGCTGCTTTCGGAACTACTCCAGCTAGTGATGCTGACTGGAACGTGGTTGCTGCTCTTGCTTACTCAGGCGCATTTTAAGGAGGCCCAAATTAAGATTAAAAATCTTAGAAACACCTTATGAAAACAAAATTAAAGCCAAACATTCGGCTCTGGGCTTTCCTGGCGATTGCAGGAATGTTGGCTGTCCCATCTGCCTCATTGGCGATCACTAGCACCAGCTATGAGATCATCGATGGTGGAACATCTGGGTACGGTCAGCACACCTCAACGTCAACAAGCTATGAACTTGTTGGTTCGCTAGACCCGATGGTGGCACACGGAACATCAACTTCATATCAGCTTAACTCCGGATCAACCTTACATGCTGAATATTGTGGAGACGGTGAAATCAACGGAAGTGAAGCCTGTGATGGTTCGGCCTTAAATAGTCAGACCTGTGTCACTCAAGGTTTTGATTCAGGAACTCTTACCTGTTCATCGGCCTGTGCCTTTGTTACTTCAGCCTGTTCAACCGATGATGCTGGCGGAGGCGGAGGCGGCGGAGGCGGAGCCACAGCACCCCCATCATCACCAATTATTGATTCATATTCAGAAACCACAGTTAGTTCTACAGCAACCATCACTGGAACCCGCGGAACAAACGTTAAGATCTACGCAGAAGATACAACAAGTTACACAAGCTATCCAACAAGTACAACATTCTCTTTGGCAGTACCGTTGGAGCTTGGTGAGAACTTGATTGATGTATATGCCAGTAACTCTAAAGGGTCTTCAGAAACGGTCACACTGACGATTACTAGATTATCTGCAGGAAGTGGTGACGCAACAGGAGACGGAGTGGTTGATGATTATGACTTGTCAATTCTGGCCTATTATTGGGGAACTTCAAATAGCGAAGCAGACTTTAATGGAGATGGAATAGTAGATGACTATGACTTGTCGTTAATGGCTGCTTACTGGTTAGTGTAATAAGAAATAAATAGGGGGACATTTAAACTTATGAAAAAAGCATTGATATCAATAGTAATATTCGTTTTAGGTATAGGGTTAGGAGGGGTGGCTCAAGCAGCTGGATCAGCGACCTTCGGGTTTGAGCCTTCAATTATTAACACGGCACTAGGAGATACTTTTACTATAGATGTCATTGCTTATCCGAACGGAGAGTTGATTGATACAGCTCGGGCCTTGGTCCAGTTCGATGATGACGCACTCGAGCTTCAATACTATGAGCTCGGAGACTTGTTACCGAACGCGGCTCCTGGAAACTACGTTGATAATAGTAACGGATTTGTTTCCATGGGCGGTTATCTCAAGGGCACACAAACCTCTGAGAGCGGCGTGTATGCGACTGTGGTTTTCAAGAGCAAGTTAGTTGGGACAAGTTCACTGCGTTTCATAGAAGGAACCAAGATGATAAGTATCGGTGACGAGCGAATTGATCTTGAAGGATCAAGCACAGCCTCAATCACGGTTTACTCAATTCCTACAGAAGACATGGTTGAGTTCGAACCAGAGTCAGCTGAGGTCGATTTGCCAGGCGAGCCTGTAGTCGAGATTGATCAGGAGACTGGAGAAGAGATAGAAGTTCCAAGTGCTTTGAAAGTGGTCAGCCTGTCACACCCGAGCCAAAACGAATGGCAAGCCTTAAGTGAGGTTGGGATGAGTTGGAAGATCACTGGAGCACCAACGGTTGAGATCACTGAGTACTACTATTCAATCAACAAAGAACCACAAGCTGATCCAGGGACTGACAATAGTACACCGGACACAAACATTAGTATCGATAATGTAGAAGACGGGATTTGGTACTTCCATATCAAAGCGCTGCTAAGCGATGGAAGTTACAGCGAAGCAGCGCATTATCGAGTCCTGGTGGATACGGAAGCACCAGGTCCGGTCGTACCTGTACTCGATGTAGAATCGATTGAAGCAGGGAAGTCAGTTTACCTACGGTTCAGAACAACAGATCAGACTTCAGGGATTTGGTACTACGAGATTGAAGCCAATGACGAGCTTTACTCAACCCGCGGTAGCGAGATGTTGCTTGAAAACATGAGTGCTGGAAAGCATAAGCTGGTTGTCCGCGCTTATGACAAAGCAGGGAACTGGGTTCAGGGTGAGACAACGCTCACGGTCGGCGGTTCAATCTGGCAACGTCCATACCTCTTGTTCGGAATTCTGTTCATAGCCCTCGTAGTTGTACTACTAATCTTTAGAAAAAGAAAAAAATAATAAATTAAGAAACTATAAATAATAAGAAAATAAAATTTAGAAACAAAATTAATAAATCATTTAATAAAAACTATAGATTTAAATAAAAAGAATCTATGATAAGACTAAAAAAAGCACTTCACCTTTCGGTGATTTCCATGATGGTCCTCTACTTCTCAGTAGGGTCACTTGGATCTGCATTGGTGCCAGTGGCTGAAGCAGCCACGCCCAACGCTGGGTACTTGAGTTACCAAGGTCGGCTCAAAGACTCTAGCGGTGATCCGCTTGCTGATGCTTCGTACGACGTTACTTTCGTCCTATACGATGCGTTAACTGGTGGAAACATCGAGTGGACAGGAGAAACTGATTCGGTTACAACCGTTGATGGTTACTTCTCAACCACCTTGGGAGATGACGAGGCCTTTGATACAGATCTCTTCAATGAGGATCTGTGGATGTTAATTACTTATGACAGCGAGGATTTTTCACCTCGAGTACGTGTCCATTCCGCACCGTATGCCATGACAGCACGATCTGCTGAAGCATATAGCGCAGAGCCAACTGGCTGGGCTGGACGAATGTACTACGATACTGATGATGACAACCTGTACGTTTATAATGGTACTAGCTGGGATGACTTGACACAGGGGTCTGGATCAATCGTGCTTGATGATGCATACAACAATGATTCTGGTGAGCGAACAATTACTGTAGACGACGGCTCAGTATCATTTGATATGACAGGTGCATACGATTTCGCTGTTGACCTTCAAGAAACTGGAAACTTTGCTATTCAGGAAGAAGGATCAGATTGGGCAATTTTTGGTAACACAGCTGATGCTACCACTGATTCATATGTCCAGATTGATACAGGGGCTGGCATCTCACTCGATGCTGACACCGCCTCAAACTTCAACACCTTGGCTGGTGACCTGACTTTCGAAGCTGAAACAGGTTCAGTTACTATTAAAGGAGACGAAGCTGCTGCTGACGCAATTAGCCTTGACGCAAACGAAGCTGCTGGAACCGGAATCTCAATGGTTACTGGTGCCACTGCTGGATACGCCTTAACTGGTGGTCCGTTTGACGTTGACGTTACTGGATTGATTAGCCTTGACGCTGACGCTGCTTCTAACTTCACAACAAGTGCTGGTGATTTGACATTGTCTGTTGCCGGAACTGACGACGTTGTTATTACCGCTGGTAGCGCAACAAGTGCTGGCGAAAATGGTAATGACGTTGCTCTTGAGGCCGCTGATGACATTTTGCTCGAAGCAGATGACGACGTAAACGTTGACGCTGGTGGAGCCATTCAATTAACTCCAAGTGATGGTGCGGCTGTTGCGATTGATTTGGATGCTGATGGTGCAGCCGGTCTGGGTGTTAATATTGATGCTTATGACAGTGTTAACAACACTACTGGTAAGGTAACTGTAACAGCTGGAAGTGGAGGTTTTGATCTTGATACTAATAATACTGGTGGAATTACAATTAACTCAAGTGCCTCTGGTGGTGACATTGCTATTACAGCAAGCGGTGCTCCGATGTATATGGTTTCGGGTCACAGTGATGGTATTTCGATGGAAGTTGAGGTAAATAGTGGAACTATTAATATTGGTGATGGAACAAGCTGGACACAGGATATTGATATTGGTACAGGGAAAGCCGGTAACAATATTGCTATCGGTAATAATTTGGCTGGTTCAACCGTGGTAACCATTGCTGCTGGAACTGGTGGGGTTTCTATTGATACTGCTGATGGCGGTGCTGTTTCAATTGATGCTATTGGTGCTCCATCTAACTTGACTCTTACTTCAACTGCTGATGCAGATGATTTAACTGTTTCTTTGGCTGGTGCCTATGACGCAAGCTTAGTCTTGAGTTCAACTGGTACAGGTGCAGATGCTATGCAGTTAACTACAACTGCTGGTGGACTTGATATCTCAGTCACTGGAACTGCTGCTGGTGAGGATCTTGATATTACAACAGTTGGTACAGCCACTGAGATGCGTTTGACATCCGCTTCAACTGAGCTAGACGCAATCGACGTTGTCTCAGCTGGTGGAATGGATATTGCCGCTGTTGACGACATGGACTTCACTTTAACTTCAGGAACTGATGCTGAAGATTTCACATTGGCTCTGGCTGGTGCAACTGACTCAAGCTTGATCTTGAGTTCAACCGGTACTGGAACTGATGCGTTGAAGCTAAGCACTTCTGCAGGTGATATGGACATTGATTCAGCAGATGATTTGACCATTGATTCAGCAGACACATTGTCAATTGATGTTACTGATGCTGATGGTGCTAACAACATTACTGTTGCTGGTGCGGCTGATGATGCACATGACTTGACCATTGCTATTTCTGGTTCTGACGGTGACCTGATTCTTTCTTCAGGTGACTTGATGACTCTTGATTCAGTTGATGCCATGGAGCTTAACGCTTCTGCTGGAGCAATTAATATTGGTAGTGATGCCGATGCTTTTGCTATGAACTTTGGTACAGGTGCTGCTGCTCGAACCATGACTTACGGAAACGCTACTGGTGCAACAGCCCTTGAGTTTGATACTGGAACTGGTGGTGTAAACTGGGATATGGTTGCCACTGGTGCTTATAACATTGATGCTGGCACAACTGATCGTACAGCCGACGTCTGGACAATGGATGCTGATGTAAACTCAGCAAGCGTTGACGCTTTGTTCGTTGATTTGGATGTTGGAACTGCCCTTTCAGCTGCTGAACATGCCACTGCTATGCACGTAGATGTGGCTGGACTTGGTGGTGATGATGCTGCTTCATATATTAGCGCTTTCTATGCAACAGGTGATGTTACTTCTGCTGGTGTTGTTAGTGTGCTTTATACAGATAGTAACTTTGACTACGGTATCAATCTTGAAAACTCTTCTATAGGTACTGCTGACATGTTGCTTCAGAATTCAGACATAATTGAGAACGTTACTGATGATTTAATCAAGTTCATTGGTACAGGTGGAACAGCTGATATGGAAATTTGGTTTGATGTTGATGAGGCTAATGGTCCAGTAATAACCACTGGTGGAACTCAAGACCTGGTGTTTACCACAAACAACGGAACTAACTCAGGAACCTTTACTCTGTTTGATGGAGCTTCAGGCAACCTGGATTGGACAGCAAATGGAACAGGTCAGTTCGTGATTGCTGGGTCTGCTGATGACACTGACGCAATGGAGATCACTGCTGGTGACCTTGAGATCGCAAATGGTGATCTTGATATCGAAGGCGGTGACTTTGACGTCACGCTTGATGCTGCTGACGGTGCTTTAATCAGTAACGCTGGTGCAACAGGTACATCACCTGCCCTTACAGTAACAAACACAACCGCAGCTTCCGACACAGCTGGCGCATATGGCTTAACTGTAGGTACCACGATAACAGATTATGATGATGACGGTGTAGCTGATAGTCATTTTGGTCAGGCGATTGTAGTTACAAACAACGCTGATGATGCAGGAACTGATGATACTGTGGTTGGTCTTTCTCTGTCTTACACTGAAAACGGTGGAGCAAATTCATATGGAATAAATATCGACGCTAATTGGGATTACGGTATAATTGCCTACAGTGATGTTGTTGCTTTAGATGATGTTCCTTTTGCTCTTGGTAATGCTGGGGAGGCGGCACTTCGATGGGAAACTGCTGATGCTGATGCTAATGCTTTACATTTAGTTCTGCCTGATGGAGATGGAACAGACGTACCGGTATTCGCTATCGGTGATGCTTCAATGACCGGTGATCTTGGGTTGTTTGATGGAATCACAGATAATACATTTGCCATTGTTGACGATGCTGGTGATAGTTATGCTTCTTTGGACGTTGTTGATGCTGGAAACATAACTCTTGCATCAGGAGATGGAGATATTATTCTGGATGCAGACGGATTGAACGTTACTGCAAAAACCGCAGGAACAGATATTCTTGGAGACACCACTCTAGAATGGGATGGACTTTATGTTGGTGATGATGGAGTGGGTGTTACCTTCGGAGCTGATCAGGATGCTAAAGCAACCTGGAACGCTACTACCGCTGCTCTAGAACTTGATGGTGGTCTAGTCGTAATTGGTACTGACCCAACAGGTTCAGTTGCTACGGGTGACGGTGACCTTCTCGTTCAGGATGCTCTTGAAGTTGACGGTGCCGCTTCATTTGATGGAAGCTTAACTAGTGTTGGAAACGTTGATATCGTAATCGACGCTGACGGTGCTGCTCCAATCGACATCGGGGCTGACGTGTTTGCTTCCGGTAATATTATTGATATTGCGTATGATGATGATGAAACAATGACCGGTGATCTCTATGGAGCGTATGTTGATCTTCAAACAAACGTTACTACTGCCAACAGTTTCGGTGTGTATGGCGCAGGTATTATTTTGCCAGCCATGACCCAGACTTCAGGCGATTCAACTACCATGTATGGTACAGTTACTGATGTAGGTGCCGTTGTGCAGAATACTGCTGCAGGTACAATCGAATTTGCAGGTCACTCTGTTACTTTGCCGGCTATTACCCAAACTACGGGTACAGTCGATGGTATTGGATATACTGTAAATAACAGTAGTCGAGACATTACCACTGATGGAACCCTGACCATGTTCAAAGCTGACTCCTATGGAGTGGGTGCTGGAATGTTGATCGGACTTGATATTTCTGATCTAGACACTCCAGGTGCAGGTACAGAGATTGGTGCTATGATTGGTAATAATTGGGACGTTAGTCTTTACCATAACGACACCACTACAAATATCTTGCTCGCTGATACAGGTACTATTACTTGGGAAGAATCTAACGGTAACGTTGACCTGATGACCTTGACCGATAATGGTGATACTGGTGATTTGGTTCTAAGTGGTGATATTGCTGTAAATGGTGGAAATATTACTTCAACTGGTTCTCTGGATCTTGGTCATGCGACTGGTTTGTCAACTACATTGACTAATTTGACATCATTCACTATTGATTCAACAACAATTGATAGTGCGAATCCAAATGGTGGAATTGACTTCAATGTTGACGTGTCAAATGCTCCAGGCGCAAACGTTGTTGGAATGAGTATCGACTTTGAGAATACTGCCGGAGGTGCTGGAAATGCTGCTGAGTCTCACTCTGCCTTACAGATAGCTATGACTCAAAATGGTGCTGACGAAGCTAATGATGATAACTTCTACGGTCTACACACCACTTTCGCAGGAACAGCTCGTGATGCAAAAGAATACGGAATCTATGTTGAAGGTACTGGTTATGACTATGGTTTGGTGCTTGAGGACCAGATGATGATGTCAGCTAATCAATCATTGTTCTTTGCACAGGATGAAGCTGAGTATCTCTATAGCGATGACACAGATATGAATATCGCTTCTGGTGGTGATCTCCTGGTTAATCTAACCGGTGGAAATCTCGCACCTTCAGCAGATGATGGCGCGGCTCTCGGTATCTCTGGACAGGCATTCAGTGATCTGTTCTTGGCCAACGAAGCAGTGATCAACTTTAACGCCGGTAACTACACCATGACTCATTCTGACGGGCTGTTGACACTTAACAATAGTTTGACTCTTTCAGATGGTGATATTACTGTTTCAGGTGGTGATTTTGATGTGGGAACTGATGCTGATGATGGAGCTTCGATCAGTGGTCTTACAACAACTGTTGATGTGTTCACAATCACAGGAACCGTGCCTGCAACAAATAATAGTATTGATGGATTGTTTATCAGTCACACATTGGTGGATTCAGATACTTCGGCTGCATTAAACATTGATCTTAATAATACTGATAACGCTACAGCTGCAGATACAATTTATGGTCTGTATGTAAACATGGATGACAATTCAACTTCTTCTGATGACGTTGCTTATAATGTATATTTGAACAATGAGGATGGGGTTGCTGCTTCTCATGCCATGCTGGCTTTGAACAACGCTGACGGTGATACAGCAGTGGCCACTGGTATCGAATTCTTAGCTGGTGGAGCTGGAACAGACTTTACTGATGGTATTGACTTCTCTTCTGCTAACTTAACTCGTGAGCTTGTCCTTGAAAACGGTGAGGCAATTATTAACCAGACTGATGACACCTTCACCTTTGAAGATGATGACGGAACAGACTACGCCACGTTAACTGTATCCGCTTTGACCTTCTCTGGTACTTCAGCCATGACAATGTCACTGGCTGCTGACAATGGAGCTGGTGAGAACTTTAGTATTACTGGTATGGGTGGTGGAACTGGAAACGTTGTTGGTGGACTAGTTGCTATTACAGGTGGAGTCGGTGGAACAGGTGGAGCAGCTGGTGCTGGTGGAGCAGCTACCCTTACTGGTGGAGCAGCTGGTGCAGTTGGAGCAACTGGTGGTAGCGTTGCCATTACTGGTGGAGCATCAAGTGATGCAACTGGAAAGGCTGGTAACGTAACAATTACTACTGGTGCTAGAACTGGTGGTACAAACGGACACATTGCTTTGACCGTTGCTGGAGCCGGTGATGCTGGTGAAGGAGCTGGTGATGTTGCTGTTGAGGCAGCTGATCAGTTCATAGTTGTAACTGGTGCTGACGGTGCCGATGACGTTGATATTACTGGAAGCGTGACAATGAGCGGTGACCTTCTGGTTTCTGGTGGAGATATTACTGGTGCAAACGGAAACGCGATTGATATTGGTGAAGCAACTGACGGTACAATGGTCTTTAGTCGAGACGACGCCGGAACAGTTACTTTGACCGCGGCTGACAGTGATGCAAACGCTGCTCTCGCGCTTACTGGTGGTGGAACAGAAAACGTGAGCCTTGTAGTAGATGCTGATTCTGAAATCTCAATATCAGCAACTGGTGTTCCTACAGCTGACCTTATTAGCTTTAATAACGTTGGTGGAGCACTAGATATTGCTACCGACGCAGTTGATTTCTTGTCTATCGGATTTGAGGCTGCTGATGGTTCCAACATGACAAACAGCGCAATCAACTTGAACTTGCACAATAATGGTACAGCTGCTGGTGACACCATGTACGGATTGCAAATGGATTTGGCAGCTGCAGGTTCTGGAACAAACTCAGCGATCAAGATCAATTCTACTGCGGCTTGGAGCACAATACTTGACACACCTACAACCGACATTCTTGGAACTGGACAAATTGAAACTACTCCTTCATCAAACGCAGACTTCATTGCTTTCACAGGTACAAACTTAACTACCGGGGCATTCATAGATGCAGATCTTTCAGCTATGACTAGTGGAAACGTGATTGATGTTGATCTTGATACAACTACCATTGATACTGACGCATCTGTTATCTCAATTACCGATTCACGTGCACATGATGGTGCTGCTGCTGATTCTGTATACTACATTGATGTTGTTGCTAGCGGAGCCTTCCCAGGTGGTACTGGAGGTACAGGAGCCTTAATCAATCTTGAGTATACTGGAACAGTTGGTGCCTCTGGTGCAAACTCTGAGGTATACGGAATTATGGCTGATGTAAGTGGTGCTACTCTGACCGCTGGTTCAATGGCTGCCGGTGCGTTTGTGGACGCGGCAGGTAACCAGGTTGTGATTGGTGACGGAACCAACGCCATTACCGCAACTGGAATCGTAACCGTTTCTGATGATTTGACTGTAACTGACAATTTCTCAGTTGATGGAATCATGGACTTCGGAACACTTGATGCTCTTGGTGATGATACTACACCTAACGTAGCCGGTGCAGCAATCTTCACTCAAGGTGCTGTTACAGGAAACGTAACAGAATTCCCTGATCCTGTTGCTGGTCAGGTTTGGATTATTAACCATACCGGAGCTACCACATATGACTGTGATAACACAGATGGTGGTGATGATGACTTGGATTGTGGTGGCGCAGACGTTGTGGTTGGAGCTGCCGATACTACCATGTGGTACAGTGATGGAACAGTTAGTTACTTGATTAGTTGGGTTGATGAAGATGATAACCAAGGTGGTGGAGCTGACCTTGCTGAGTGGTATGCATCACAAGATTCACTTGGCCCAGCCGACTTGGTGGTAATTGACCGCAATAACCCAGAGAATGTTGCTCTAAGTACTGAGGCGCGAAGTGCTGATGTGGTTGGTGCAATCTCAACTCAGCCTTGGCGGGTAATGGGACAAGGTGGTCCTGGTAAGTATGCTGTAGCTTTGACTGGTAACGTTCCAGTTAAGGTAACTAACGAGAATGGCCAGATTGAAATTGGTGATTACCTGACCTCAGCCTCACGCCCAGGATTTGCAATGAAGGCTGATGCTGGAGATCCAACCATTGGTATGGCTTTGACTGCCCTTGACAGAACAGACGGTGTAGTAAACGTCTTGGTCTCACGTAACAATGGTTCGCAGGTAGCTCAGCTACAAGATGCTGGTGGAATTGAAAGTCTTGGTTCAGGTGACGTAACAGTTAGCGAGCACCTATACGCTTCAAGCGATGCTGCTGGACGTGCTGTAGTTCTTGCTGGTGATACTTATGTGGACGTTGAGTTCGCTGAAGAGTATCAGTACCAGCCAATCGTAAACGCTACACAGCGTTCAACCTTCAACATCCCAGGTTACTGGTATGTGACAGAGGAAAGCACAACTGGTTTCCGAATCCAGCTTGATGGAACTCTAGGAGCTGATACAGAGTTCAACTGGATGGCAGTCGGAGTTGAGGAAGGTGTAGTATCTGTCTCAGACGGTTCAACCCGCGACATTGAGATCTACATTCTTGACGGAGTGCTTGGTGATGACGAGCCTGCTGAGGAAGAAGCCCCAGCAGAGGAGCCAGCCGAGGAAGAAGCTCCTGCTGAAGAGCCTGCTGAATAGAATTTGAACGCCTTGAAAAGGCACACAAAACCGGCGTTTACAAGCGCCGGTTTTGTGATATAATAAGCTTGATTTAATGTTTAATGTTTTACGATATGTTTAAGAAGCAACCCCATCTTTCAGTTAATCAAGGTGCTCCAAAATGGCTAATGCCGGTTATTTTCATTGTTGTGCTCTTGGTTGTCATCGCTGGATTGATTTACTTTACTAAACCTTTTGGCACTTCTCTAACTGAAGATTTTGAGAATGGCGAGGAAGTCACCCCAACTGTGGCCACTGGTGAATATCAAGCCGTATTTCTAACTAACAGTCAGGTATATTTTGGAAAAGTTACTTCAAGCTTGAACGCTCAATACGTGATTTTAGAAGATGTGTTTTACATTCAAGCCAATGCTCCAACAGAAACAGGGGGCACGAATTTGATAAAGCTTGGAAATGAAACACATGGCCCAGAAGATAAGATGCAAATTAATCGTGATCATATTTTAATGGTTGAGAATCTGAAAGGGGACTCACAGATAGTTCAAGCAATTGCTGAGTATAAAATGAGTAAAGAATAGTCGCATGTCTAAAGTTGTTGTTACACACGGAGAATATCGAAAAGCTAACTTAGATCAAGCCCTTGGCTTGATAGCAGATGACGTGGCTGAGCGATTGCGCTCAGCTAGTTCTGTTTTGATCAAACCGAATTTTGTTTCGTCTAGTAACCAACTGGCTTCGACTCATGTTGATGCGGTGCGTGCTGTGATAGATTTTGTTCGTAAGTATTCGAGCGCGTCGATTATTGTCGGCGAGGCTGGGGCTCATGGGACCAAGTCAGCATTTCGAAATTTCGGATTTGAGAATCTGCCTAATGAGTACGATAACGTGAAGTTGGTTGATCTGAATGATGATGAGACGATTGAAATTGACACCCTGACGGGTGTCACTCCTCAAGATGGTGATTCGAGGAGTGACAGGTGTAAGCCTGTCATGGTTAGCAAAACTGCGCTTGAAATCGACTTCAAGATCTCAGTCGCCATGCTTAAGACACACGATACCGTAGATTTGACTTTAGCTCTGAAGAATTGGGTTGTTGGCACAGTGATTACTAAGCCACAGATCAAGGCAGAGGGTAAGACTTGGTTTAGGGACAAGGAGTTTCACTCTGGGTCAGCTGACGACACTCATCACTTATTAACCGCGTTATACGCCCAAAATAAGCCTGATTTGGCTGTTATAGACGGTTTCATGGGTATGGAAGGGCAAGGTCCTTCAGGCGGCGATCCTGTGAAAATGAAGGTTGCTTTGGCTGGAATAGATGCAATGGCAGTCGATCGTACAGCCGCGAAGCTGATGGGCTTTGATCCTGATCAGATTAAGTATTTGTCTGGTTATCATGAGCCAATTGAGTTGATTGGCGAAACCGATCTGAGAAAGTTAACTCGAAAATTTATTCGTCACACAAACTCAAATATATGAAATCCTGTGTATTCATTGGTCGTTTTCAGCCATTCCACAATGGACATTTAATGGTTATCAAAGGAATGGCAAAACTGTGTGAGCAAGTCGTAATTGTAATTGGCAGTGCTCAAGAACATGATACAAAAGAAAATCCTTATACTGCAGCACAGCGTAAAGATATGATTCAGCGCACTTTGCAGACAGAAGATCTGATCCCAAAGTATAATATTGAATTCCGAGAAGTTGACGATTATAAAGATGATGCGGAATGGACAGACAAAGTTTGCAGTCAGTGTGGTCAGATCGGGGCGGTTTGGACTGGGGATAACTTGACTAAGGAGTGTTTTGAGAAAAAGGGAATTGAGGTTAAGGAAATCAAAGAGGTGCCAGGGATTAGTGGTACTGAGATCAGGGCCAAGATAGCTGCCGAGGATGATAGTTGGAAGGATCAGGTGCCAGTGGATGTTGCGATAAGTATTAAAGGAAATTAAAAGCCCGTCAGTTGGGACGGGAACGTAGGCGCTAGGAGCGCAAGAATGTGTCGCAGATCGTAGATAATCAGGCAGCTTCGGGAAGCTTGCTGGTGCCAGTGATTGGCTGAGCCTGTTGAGCAGGTTGTATTGTGGGCATCGTCCGCGGGGTCTCGAGAATCTCGACTACCTCGTTAGGGGTTGATGCACCCCAGAAACCGAATCGCCGAACAATGGTTCGGTCTTGGATCCTGTTGCTTGGGAAAGGAACTACATTGCTGTGTTGCTTGCCGGAGGTCTTCATGACTTCTCCAAAAAAATCATTGTCTGGGTGTGAAGACTTGTCCACACCACCTCAGTTAATACATATATTATATCGTAGAAAGCGATATTTTTTTATCCACAAGGGGTCAGGTCTTGATAATTGATATATGTTATCCACAAGGGGTCAGGTCTTGATAATTGATATATGTTATGATTTAAGCCTATGGCAAGACAGTTAAGGGTCGAATATCCAGGCGCACTTTATCACGTGACTTCCCGTGGCAATGCGAAACAACCAGTTTTTTTAAGTGATGATGATCGGACTTGTTTTTTGGATACACTTGCTGGGGTTATTGAAACACATAACTGGCTTTGTCATGCTTATTGCTTGATGGGGAATCATTATCATCTTTTAATCGAAACACCGGATGGAAATTTGTCTCAGGGAATGCGTGATCTAAATGGAAATTATACTCAAAGATTTAATAAAAGAAATGATCGAATCGGGCACCTTTTCCAAGGTCGCTTTAAAGCTTTTGTTATTGAAAAGGAGCCATATTTACTACGAGTAGCTCGCTATACGGTGATTAATGCAGTAAGAGCCGGCTTGGTTAGTCACCCTGGTGAGTGGCCTTGGAGCAGTTATGCCGCAACAGCAGGAGACACTCATTGTCCAGAGTGGCTTAGTACAGATTGGGTTTTGGGTCTTTTTTCTTCAAACAGGGCTAATGCACAAGAACTATATCGCGATTTTATTGAACAGGGAATTGGTGAGGAATCACCATTTGAGGAAATTAAAGAAGGTTTAATTTTGGGCAGCCCTCAGTTTGTTGATGGGTTAAGAGAACTGAAGACATACAGCTCGGAGTTGGTGAAAGAAATCCCTCGTCCACAGAGAATGGTGAATCGGCCATCGTTGGATGAGTTGTTTGGAGAGATTAATGACATAAAAGAACGAGATAGGATGATTATTTTTGCAAAGAAGCGTTGTGGTTATCTGAATACGGAAATTGGAAAATTTGTTCAATTAGATGACTCGACTGTTAGTAAGATTGTGAATGGGAAATATAATGAATAAAGTTATTCACAGACTGATTTGATTAAATTCAAATATCAAGACTTGACCCCAAAGTAGCAGACTGATTTGATTAAATTCAAATATCAAGACTTGACCCCAAAGTAGATATCCACAATTATGTGTATAAGATAAAAACAGGTGGCTTAAATAAGCCATTTTTTTAGTGGGGCAGATTTGTTGACGTGTGTCACTTCGTGGGGTAAAATGGTAGAGAAGAGATGAGAAGTGGAGAAAAGTGGGGACTGAGATCCTGAATTGATCTTTGTTAGGCCTCGCTTATTTTATTTAAAGCCTCCTATGTTTATTGGTGAATATACACATACAATCGACGACAAAGGGCGTATGGCAATCCCGATTAAGTTCCGCAAGAACCTGATTAAGGGAGCAGTTGTCACACGCGGCCTTGATTATTCGTTGTTTCTATTCTCCAAGGAGGAGTGGGACAAGTTGGCAACTAAGTTGGCTGATTTGCCCCTGGGGAAAGCTAACACACGAGCCTTTTCTCGATTGATGCTTGCTGGTGCAATGGATGTGAAACTGGACAAACAAGGACGCATCGTTTTACCTGAATATCTCCGCGGCTACGCGGGACTTGGAAAAAATGTAGTTGTTGCTGGACTCTATAATCGATTAGAGATCTGGAACTCAGACGTCTGGGACAAGTACAAAGGCATGACTGAAAAAGACGCTGGTCAGATCGCTGAACAGCTCGGTGAGCTAGGTGTATGATGCAGCACGATCACATCCCTGTTTTACTTCAGGAGGTGGTTGATTACCTGGAACTTGCTCCGGGTAATGTCGTCATCGACGGCACTGTGGGGTTAGGTGGGCACGCGCGCGCCATGCTTGAACGCGTCCAACCTAATGGCAAACTACTTGGTATCGACAGAGACCAGGCTAATTTAAATCTAGCCAAAACTAATCTGGCTGATTACAAAAAGCAGGTCACTTTTGTTCATAATTCGTATCTTAACCTAAAGCAAATCGCGTATGACAATGGATTTTATCCGGCTGATGCTATCCTTTTCGACATTGGTTTTAGTTCCGTCCACATTGAAGACAGTACTCGGGGATTTAGTTTCCAGCAGCAAGGACCTTTGGACATGAGATATGATCAGGATCAGGAGTTGACCGCAGCTGACATTGTAAATACCTGGCCTGTTAAGGAATTAGAAACGATCTTTAGACAACTAGGAGAAGAACGAAATGCCCTCAAGATAGCCGTGGCTATTGTGCGAGCACGTCGCAAAGAGCTGATTGAAACAACAACCGCTCTTTCCGAAATCATAACTGACGTCACCCCTGGGCGGGGAAGGCACACCAAGCTCCATCCGGCGACCCGTGTATTTCAAGCGTTGCGTATAGCGGTGAACGACGAGTTAAGCGCTCTCGAACAAGCACTGCCGCAAGCGCTTGGCACATTACGTCCGGGCGGCCGCCTTGCGGTCATCTCGTTCCACTCTCTAGAAGACAGAATCGTCAAGCAGACTTTTAAAAAGCTTGATGGAACAAAAATTAAAATAATAACCAAAAGACCAGTCACTCCGACTGCGGCTGAAATTAAAGCTAATCCGCGGTCAAGAAGTGCTAAGTTGCGTGTAGCCGAGCGTATGTCATAGGGCATATCGCTTATCGCATATGGCCTATCGTTCTCAGGACGATAAGCGATTAGCGACACGCGATAAGCCAACCTTATGCTTAAACTCTCGCGCACAAAAGCCTACACACAAGCGATCGACCAGAACATGGCGGTAATCAATGTCGTGATCCTGGCCCTCGTATTACTAATCGGCTTTGCCTATATTGTCCAGGTTAACCGATCAACAACCAAGGGCTATCAGATTCGTGACTTGGAAACAAGTATTGAGAAATTAGGGATCGAGAATCAGCGTTTAGAGATAGAGGTGGCTGGAAATCGATCCGTGGCAGCGGTGGATGAGCGAGTAAAGATGTTGGGCATGGTCCCAACAGACACACCAGATTATGTGTCAGCTGGTGCACCGACCGTTGCCTTAAACAGGTAACAAATTTATAACTTAAACCTTAGGCTGGGTTTTACTAACCTTTTTCCTGGCCTGGCCCGTTCTACGGGCCTCCGTAGGTTTGTTAGAAACAGAAAGAAAATTGAAAGATCTATCCCGCCGTTTGCGGGATAGTTTCTCTTTAATAAAGAAAAATCCCGCCAGGTGGGGCGGGGAAGGGCTTGCTACTCCGGGTCGGGTACACGTTCAGCGTAGTGATGCGGAAGGTAGTAGTTGAAGAGCGTGCCTGCAGGGCAAGAGGATGATTGTCCGCTTTCTATGACCTGGGCTAGCTCTCCTTCATCAAGGTCATAGATGGTGCAGAATGTTTCGCCCGGTTGTATCGGGCAAACATCACCTTGATAGTGATACCAGTCATGGTCACGACCATGGCCTGAGTTGTGACGGACCTTGACGTTCATCACGTTCAAAAAGGCACCACGCTCGAAGCGGTAGTGGTCCTGGCAAAGGGACAAGTCCATCGAGCTGGAGTCCTGCATGGCCAGCGCTGTGCCTGATTTTCGTTCTGGATCAAGCTCGAGTTCTGCACCTAGCGGGCAGAAATAGTTGTACGGCTCGTAGGCCACGGCGATCACTGTACCGTGCTTGTGGTCACCACTGGTGCTTTCACAAATAGTGTAGTGCCAGTCGATCAGGCAGGAGTCGTACCAACCGAACTCGTAGTTCTTGTTGTTCAGGGCCTGACTGGTCCGTAGGTTGACCTCGGTCTCCTCTTGTGGATTGAAGGTGCGTTCGCACTCCAGATCGCTCGAGTCGAAACCGTTTGGCCAGGCGAACGTTGGCGGATCGACCGCACATTCTTCACAAGGCTCAGGATTGGCCTGGTCGACCATGGCCATGAACGCTTCGCTGTGGTCAGGATCCTCAGTGAGATCCGCGGCACAGCCCGGGGTGGACAGGACGATGAAGGCGATGAAGCAGGTCAGTGCAAGAAGGGCTTGCAGGACCGACCGCCTGTTCTGGTAGATGTGGCGGAGTAGACTCATGGATCCTCCTCTTCTTTCTCCATGTTCTTGGTGAATATACCCTCTCCGAGCTTAATAGTCAAGGTCCGATTAACAGCGACCAAAAAGTGTCCGGCCGGACATCTTTTGGTTACAAACAAAAACATTTCGTAACCGGCCGGTTATGAAATGTTAATGTAATAAGCTTATTGTGTTTAAGGAATATCATGATCATGACGAAAGTCGGAGAAGAAAAATCCCGCCGTTAGGGGCGGGGTAGGGGTCAGTCCTCAGGTGGGCCAAGGCAGTCGCGGTCGAATTCGTCGACCAGGAACCAGGCCTTGGTGCCGCTGGGGCAGGTCTTCTCGTCGTCGGGCAAGAGCGCTGAAGTCTGGAAGAACTGGGTCAGGTACTTGCCGTCTACCTCTTCGATCACGAAGAGCACGCCATCGACACTCAGGTAGCACTCGCCTTCGACAGGAATGACCGAGCCGTCGATTCTGGTCGCGCCTTCTTCGTTGGCCACGAAAACCCAGATCGTCCGCCAGTTGAGACACCTTTTGCTGTCACTATTGTTCAGGTCTGAAAATTCGTTGAGAATGCTGATTTCACGTTTGAGTTGTTCGGCTTTCTTATTCAATTGGCCTTGTGTTGCCGAAATGGCCTGGAAACGCTTCTCGACCTCTGCTGCTTTTATCGTGATCTGCTCGCTCTCGGCTTCCAGTCTGGACAGTCTGCGGTGCAACACGGTCACCCAGATTAAGCCGAGCAAGACCACAGCAGTGATTGCTATGGAAAGGAACATCTGTTTTCGATTTGGCATCTACGCCTCCTAAGAGACTGTTTATATCATTTCTAAGCCCGGATGTCAAGATTATCGCATGCTCGACAACAAGGGCTAATCAGGTTAGAATATGCTTATGTTTAAGCTTGAGAAAACTAAAGGTAAGGCTAGGCGCGGGGTGCTGGAAACTGCTCATGGCAGTATTCAGACTCCTTTTTTTATGCCCATTGCTACCAAGGGTGCGGTTAAGACCTTGAGTGCTGGTGATATGTCTGACCTTGGGGCACAGATTTTGTTATCGAATACTTACCATCTGTTGTTGCGTCCAGGATTCGAAGCTTTGGAAGAGCTTGGTGGTTTGCATGATCTGATGGGATGGCAAGGTCCGATTCTGACTGATAGCGGGGGCTATCAAGTTTTCTCGCTCGGCTGTGATGTGACTGATGAGTCTGTGGTTTTTAAATCACACCTTGATGGGTCCAAGATCGAGTTGACGCCTGAGCTGTCGGTTCAAATGCAGATGCAGGCAATCGGATCTGATATTGCTATGCAGCTCGATGAGGTTGCGCCCGGGGATTCTGATCGTGACGTGTACGAAGCTGCTATGGAACGGTCGATCAAGTGGGCAGAGAGGTGTAAGAAGGAAGCGGGTCGAGTTCGTATGAAGGATCAAAAGTTGTTTGGAATCGTCCAAGGCGGCACACACGAGGATTTACGTGAGCAATCACTTAAGAGCTTGGTTGATATTGGATTCGATGGATACGCTATTGGCGGTCTGTCAGTTGGCGAGAGCAGGGAAGACGCTTATCGAATAACAGAGTTCTGCGCAGATCGTTTACCGGAAGACAAGCCGCGATATTTCATGGGCGGTGGTATGCCCGAAGAGATTGTCTACTACGTCAGTGTCGGAGTCGACATGTTTGATTGTGTTATCCCAACACGAAATGCTCGTCACGGCTCATTGTTTGTTTGGAATGATGATCCGAGCAAGGTCGATCTGACCAAGGATTTTTACAGCAGGCTTAGTATTACAAATGAAGAATTTAAATTCGACACCAACCCGATTGATCCACACTGTGACTGTCCGACCTGCAAAACAACTTCGCGAGCGTATCTTCGTCACCTGTTCGCAACTGGCGAGATCCTGGCCATGCGCTTAGCCACAATCCACAACATAAGTTTTTATCTAAGACTTATGAAAGAATTAAGAAATAATATCAAATAATATGGGAGAAGTAGAAAATGCAGCAGCTGAACAAGCTGAGCGAGAAGCAAAATTAAAAAAAGTTGAAGCTTGGTTGATTAATGTTGCTGAACAACAAATGGCTGGGCATGGGGTGGCCGGTGAAATAACTGAGCCAAAGAACGTTGATGCTTTGCTTGACGTATTTCATGATCTAGATCCGGTAACACAGAAATTGATTGGTGCAGCATGGCCAAATTTGGTTTATGTATTACGTAAAGAAACTAAGGGTGGGATTGATTTGGCTAAAGTAACATAAGTATGTCTAGTATCGAAGAATTACAAAGTGAGATAAAAGAACTCCAAAAACGAAATCAACGTGTTGAGGCTGACAAGGCTTGGGAAACTAGTCTTGCTCGACGGGCGCTGCTAACTACATTTACATATCTCGCGCTAGGAATTTACATGTGGGCAATTGATATTGATCGGCCGTGGTTAAATGCGATCGTGCCGACAGTCGGTTTTATGTTGTCGACTTTGAGCATGCCTTGGTTTAAAAAGCGTTGGGTTCAGAAACGTTATGCCAAAAAGTAAAGTCATTATTTTAATAGTTGCGATGCTTGTAATTACTGCGAGTTTGATCGGAGGCTATTATCTTGATCAATCAATCGAAGAACCAGCAGATCTAACTGGCGAAGAAAAGCCTTGGGGCAGTAGCGGGCCTGAGGATTATGTTTTTGTGTATGAGGATATTGAATATGCCAAGGCCGGCCGCACTTCACTTGAGCTGGATTTGTATCGGCCTTCGGGTTATGGATATGATTTACCAGCAATAGTATGGACACATGGTGGTGGTTGGGTTGGTGGAGACAAGGCAGACGTGGATCAGATATGTCAGTCTATTGCTCAAGCCGGATATGTGGTTGTGTCATTAAATTTTCGATCTAGTGAGGAGGCAATATTCCCAGCTTCGGTTTATGACATAAAAGCTGGTGTGCGTTGGATACGCGGCAATGCTGATGAATACGATATTGATTCAACAAAGATTGGGGCTATTGGTAGTTCGTCCGGCGGACACCTGGCCTCGATGCTGGGAACCTCAGGTGATGTTGACGATCTTGAAGGTGAGCTTGGTGATCATACAGATCAATCTAGTTCAGTCCAGGCCGTGGTTGATATGTTCGGTCCGGTTAACTTGGTTACTTTGACGGCGGACTGTGCAGGTGAATGTGTAATTGATCACGATGCCCCAGAGTCACCCGAGTCACGGTATCTTGGTTGTACCTTACCTGACTGCCTTGACCAAGCAGCTGTAGCTAGTGCAACAACATATATAGATGCTAATGATCCACCGTTCTTTATTTTGCACGGTGATGAAGATCCTACGATTCCAATGGCACAAAGTACAAAGTTTGCACGAAGCTTAGATCAGGCTGGAGTTGATGCTCAGATGACTGTCGCCCGAGGATATTCTCATGATCGGGGAATGTTCTGGAATTATAGTGATAACATAATTGAATTTTTTAACACGCATTTAAAATAACTTATGAAAAAAACCGGAACAATACTCGGTGTTGTAACTATGCTCGTGGTTTTGGTTATATTAGTTTCTGGACTATATTTTTTATGGTCGCATTTTTCAAAATTAGAACCTCCATCTTGGGCTCCTGAAGTAAATGTGGTTGTACATGATGAAGATCTAATGCAGCCAGGATGGACCGTATTTGGGCCTAATATGAATGCATATAAAGGAGGTGAGGAGCTGCCGTCATACTTTGCTTTTGATGAGAGTGGGGAATTGGTTTGGTACTATGAGCAGCCTGGTGATTTTGTCACATACGGAAATAAGGATTTGGAAGTATTGCCTGATGGAAATTATTTGATTCATATAAACGAGGGCTTTCGGGTTATAGAGCCAAATGGAAAACTAGTTTTCGAATTTGATTCAACAGATCTT
Source organism: uncultured Gammaproteobacteria bacterium (assembly GCA_964504365.1). GTDB lineage: Bacteria > Patescibacteriota > Patescibacteriia > UBA9934 > CAZDDW01 > CAZDDW01. Next base: position 38,727 of record CAZDDW010000010.1, read on the forward strand.
GGTTTGGGTGAGATTCACCACGACATTACTTTTACTCCAAACGAAACATTTATTGCTATTATGTCCAAGGTGGTTGAGCTCGAGGTTCCGTGGACTTTGCGACCAGGTGTAAATAGAATTACTACTGAGATTCTGGTCGAGGTTGATTACTCTGGTGATATTGTTTGGGTTTGGGATGCTCTTGAACATCTGGATGTGAATCGTATTGCCATGGAACAAGCCAAGGCACCATTTGGTGATGGGACTTATGATTGGTTGCATGCTAATGGGTTACAATATTTTGAAGACGATGACAGTATTCTGCTCTCGTTGCGATCTCAAAGCTGGGTCATCAAGATTGATCATGCTACAGGTGAAGTGGTTTGGCGCTTGGGTTATGAAGGAGACTTTGAACTGTTAAATAGCCAACCACGTTCTAAGCAAGTTTGGTTCTCGGCTCAGCATGCGCCAGAGCTACACTCGGATGGAACCATCTTGATTTATGATAATGGTAACGAACGTGGTTGGACAAATGAATTGTTCAGCCGAGCTGTGATCTATCAGCTTGATGAACAGGCTATGACAGCACGACAGACCTGGCAGTACGAAACAGATTATTATACTGACTTTGTTGGTGATGTTGATCTATTAGAAAATGGAAACGTATTAATCACGGCCGGTGGGCAGCGCGATCATGATGGGCCTGCACAGATTATCGAAGTTACTCAGGATACTCCGGCGCAAGTAGTTTGGAAAATGGAGATTCCGGATTATGACATTTTTAGAGCAACCAGATTATCTAAGTAACACAATATGAAAAAACTTCTTTTAATAATTACTCTCTTGGTTGCTCTTGGTATTGTTACTGGCTTGTATCTTTGGCTAACTCCAGAATCTGATCAGCAAGATCAAGAAGCGGTTTTATATTTTACAACCGTAACTCATTTGGATCGGCATGATGATCCTGTTTTTGAAGCAAATGAAGAAAAGTTTCGTGAAGATTCAGACATGCTTTTAGCATTAGCTGATTTGTATGAGGAATATGGGGCAAAATTAACTCTTGAAGCTTCAACGGATTTTGCACTGGCCATAGAACGTTTTGATTATGATGTGATGTCAGAGTTGGTTGAACGTGGGCACGGGGTTGGTGCACACATCGATTACGGGATTGATGGGCAGCTAACTCGACAAACGGGTGAGCCAGTATCAAATGTAACTTACGATGAGTTGGTTGATTTATTGGTTGAACAAAAAGAACTATTTGAAGAGATTATTGGTCAGCCGATTGTGCATTCGTCAGGGACACCTTCACCACTAGACTGGGTTTCTGCAAATATCGAGGCTGGTTTTCAATGTCACTCTTCGATCGTGACCTATTACTTAGTTTCACTTGATCAAAAGAGCCGTCCGCCTGGATGGACTGATGAATATATTTCAGCTGGTAACTATCACCAAGCTTTTCCGTTTGATCTTGCTGAGCGACTTAACCCTTGGCAAATGGATAATGCAACCAACTGGGTCGAGCATGATCCAGGTGGGGAACTAGTGGCTATTTCAGGTGAGACCGGCACACACTTTGGCTTTTTATCTGAATACTATAATCAAGGAATAACCTCGCATACAGAACTTTTAAAGATTCAGAATTTTGATGAGGCAGATATTGAAGTGGCAAAGGAAATGGTTCTTGATGCACTCGATTCAGTTGATGAAGATCAGATGAACACGCTTTACTATATGTACTCAATGAAGGATATACGTACGGATTATGCCAATGGTTTTCCTTTGATGCGTGGGTTTTTGAGTTGGATGCAGGAATTAGCTGAGGAAGGTAAGATTGAATGGGCCAGTATCCCGGAAATGTGCAACCAATATTCCGAGGATGTGTAATGTTTGCTAAGGGTTGACAAAGAGGGGTATTTATGGCATAATATCCCTCTTAAAGTTGTCCTTTTTCCCTAAACCCGCGGTGTAACGAAAGCCGCACATCACAAGGTTTGATAATGCGTAATAGCACAATTCTGACCGTCCTGTTCTCCTTGTTCACCTTCACCATGGCGGCCGAAGCAACCGAGCTTCGGGTCCGCCCCTCCGCCCTCGCCCCGGACCCCGGGATCGTTCTTGGGGACACTACTGACAACTACGTCGGTGCCTTCCGTGTTCGAGCCGTTGGCCTGGAAGACCTGGTCATCACTCGTTTCAGCCTCCACAACATGGGGGTCGATGAGACGATCGGGAGCGTCACTGTTGGCTACTACAACGTCGATGGTGACCCTGAGTACAAGACTGGTTTCCTGGTCAACGGTACGGTGACCTTCAGCGGAACCGAGGTCCTGGCACCTGAGTTCCTGAATCCGAACGCGGTCATCGCAGTCTACGTCGACGGTGGTGATGATTTCTTGAACCAGTCGGGCATGCGTTTCCGCCTGGACTGGGTCGATGATGATTTCGAAGCGGTCGGGCTGGTCAGTGGGATCACCTACGACCACACGATCGCTACCGATTTCAGGCGCGGCGTGCGCATGATCTGGCACGAGAGCAAGCCAACAGTCTTCCTGTCTGCAGGTAGTCCATTCGGTGCCGGAATTCCTGGTAATGCCGAAGTGCTCCGGGTCAACTACGTGGCGGATAGTCACGGTGATATCGGTAATGAGGAACTCGAGTTCGAGCTGGATGCCAGCGACAGGGATCCCAATGGCTATGGCTGGAACACGTGTGGAAATCTCGCGGATGAGACCAAGTGGGATGTATACGACCTAGGCAACCCAGCCATGCCTCTGATCGGAGACTGGGTCTTCGAAACCGAGGACGGTACCGACTGCTCACTGGCTCCGGACGAGGTATTGGTCAGCGCCTGGTTCACGAATATCGGCGAGATCGTTGCTGCTGGTTACACCACCGCCTACTCGATCTGGCTGAACACGACTGGCGCCAGTCCGGCTTACGACGACATAGTCCACCTGTATCTGGTCGACCTGGCCTGGTACGACGGCTCATGCCCCCGGCTCTTCAACAGTCGCTCCAT
>CAZDDW010000011.1:0-37678 GCA_964504365.1 uncultured Gammaproteobacteria bacterium
CAGTTCTACTCAGACTATTGTTCAACAGACCAACCCCGCTTTGCTAAACTCTTTGCGGGTTTTTTCTTTTGGGGTCGGATCTTTAATCTTAAATTTTAAGCTTGAAGTTATTAAAGATTGAAGATCCGACCCCACTTGACCTTGACAAACAAAGGGTGCTCGTGTATTATGGTGTCTCGTCCTTTTCCAGAAACCCCGCATAGCCTGGGCGGATAAGCCATGGCATGGATCCTCTTTGCAAGAGTGAAAGCACAACAAAGCCAAGGTAGGCAAACGTGTGCAAAAAGTAACTTAAGTAAAGAGGAGGCAAACATGCTGACAAAAGTGGTGATTAACGCCAATTATGGTTGTTTTGAGCTTTCCCACAAGGCCAAACAACTACTCAGGCAACTGGGCTATTGCTGGAACTTTAAGGACATTCCCAGACACAACCCACTGCTAGTTCATGTGGTGGAAACTTTGGGCCAAGAAGCCACTGTTGAAGGAAACGAGCTTGCAATCACTCATGTTCGTGGTCGGTTCTACCGAATCCATGAATATGACGGTCGCGAGTATACTTTCACACCAGAAGAGCTTCAATGGATCCAGATCTGTTAGAAGTCATACCTGCGACACGTTCGCAGGTATTTTTATTTTCCAACACAAAATCCCAAGTAAAATTTGAAGTTTTTTATTCAATGACAAACATTGCGTGTTTCTAATTATTTTGGTAACTTAATACATAATATAACACTTAAATAAAAAAATATGTCACCAGGAGAAACTGGCCCATCTCCTCAGGAAATGGGAATTGAAACTGACGAATTAAAGCCATTTGAGGTTCGTCAAGCACCAGACGGTCAATTTGAAGCTAAGCTTCCATCAGCATCCATGGATATAGGCGAAGGTAAGCGAGGTATAGTAAGCACAACCGTAGAAAAATTTGGTACTGAAGAAGAGGCTAATGCCGCGGTAAAAGAAGCAGAAAAAGGATTTGAATAATAACAAAAATCCATAATTTTTACAGATCACAAAATCCTGAACGGTAAGTTCAGGATTTTACTAGTCCTCCGAAGCTCCGATAGGAGCGTGAGAGGATGGCTCCGGGAGCAGGATTCGAACCTGCGACATCTACGTTAACAGCGTAGCGTTCTGCCACTGAACTATCCCGGAATTTAAACGACCAGCCCTTCAGCTGGTCGTTGTAATATCGATTTATCAATATCTAAACTGACCAGCTGAGCTGAGGATTATTGTTATTATTGTTTCGATTCATCTGCATATTGATAAAGGTAAGATAGCACGATATTTTGAGCTTGTCAATGGTCTATTGCCAAGATTTCAAGGCTATGATATTATGCTCGCACAAATGAATAAGGACCGGTAGTGAAGTGGCCCAACACGTCGCCCTGTCACGGCGAAGATCGCGGGTTCGAATCCCGTCCGGTCCGCCATAAAAACCCGAGTTTACTCGGGTTTTTTTGTTGGGTTGACAACTGAGTTTATCTATGATAGTTTATTTGGTCACACGAGACAGAGGAGGACAACATGGAACTTTTCGACGCCAACAGCTCTGTGAATGTCGGGAATATTCGTAGAGCATCGGCTCTCCACAATCCGGATCGGCCGATCATCGTGGTCACCCAAGACCAAGAGCTCGAGCGTCTGCTCGGAACTCACTGTCTGAAGGTGTTTCACATGATGTCACGGAAAGACACCGAGCGAGGCAGCGTCTTCACGGTGTCGGTCTTGCTCGATGACGCAGACCAGATTCTGACCAACGCCATGCCCGTTGGAGAAATGCGTCAGCAGGCAGCCATGTCCATGGCCGACGAACTAGTCGTCATGACCACCGATAGCGACGAGCTTCGGCAGTTGCTCGGCCAGCGCCGGCTCAAGGTGGTCCACGCCACTGGAGACTCCGAGAAGATCGCTGGCAAACGAGAACACGTCTTCAAGTTCCACGTCGTTCTAACCAACGACTGATCGCCAACCAGAGCCAAAAATACAAGAGTCCGCAGCTGCGGACTCATTTTCTTTTCCTTGACATTTACACATTTTCATGGCAACTTCCCTTTACGGAGGTTGTTCTTTGCAAACCACTCGTTCAATTACCAAAGACCCGGCCATGAAATTTGGAAATCGTGACGATGGGGTCATTGGAATTCCAGTGATCACTGCTGACGGTCACGTTGTAGAAGCAAGTTATTTCTTCGGAACCATGCACCCGAAGAACATTATCGTTGTCTCTTCCCAAGTCGGCTGCCCGATGAACTGTACCTTCTGTGCCTTGGGAGGCAAATGTTTTGAGCGAAGTCTGACAGCACAGGAAATCCGAGATCAAGTTTTGATGATTTTGGATGAGGCCAAACGTTTTGGTTTCGACCGCTCTACGCCTCACAAGATCACGATTGCAAACAGTGGCGAGCCACTGTTTAATCCACACCTGGTCGACGCTCTAGCACGCGTCTCTGACATCCCAAAAACATTCAAGGTCTCAACCGTGCTCCCTAATACCAGACGAGCACACAGGCATCTCAGACGGCTAATGGACTTTGCAATCGACCAACACGGTCGTGTGACAGTTCAACTGCAGATCTCCTTGATCTCAACCTCAGAGGAATACCGACGAGTTGCCACTGGCGCGCGCATCGCCAGCTTCGAACAGATTCGCGAGATAACGAACGCTTGGCGCCGCATGTTGCCTGGAGGCCGCAAGGTCAACTTGAGTCTGATTGTTAGCGACCAGACGCCGTGTGAGGTCAGCGACGTTGTTGACCGTCTACCCCCAGAACTATTCCGTTTCCGATTTCGTGAATACGTGCCAACACCGCACGGAATTCAGCAGGGACTAGTTCCGGTTCGACCTGGACAGCTTGAACAGCTCATGACTAGCTTCACAGACGCTGGTTACGAGACATGTCTAGCGATCCCAACTCAAACCGAACGCCGCTTTGGTCTGGTCTCAAACAGTATCCGAGCAAGATACCTTCAGATGACCAAACCTCAATAACTCAAGAGCCCGCCTGAACAGCGGACTCGTTTTCTTTATCGCTTTTTCTTTCCTGCCTTTCGCAGGGTTTTTTTTATTACAGGGACCTTCTTACGAGGATCTCGTTTTGGTTTTGGCATAAGTCTTTATTGATTGGTAACGGGCATAGGATATCAGATCCGGCTAAATTAAGCAAGTTATTGACATTTTCTGATTTTCTGTTAGACTAATATTTGTCGCACATGCAAGGGGCACGTAGCGGCAGCTGAAGCTCTTTCTCATCTAGTGGAGTAGTACATCGTGTGTGTGGTAAATTCCTGCGTTGCTTGTGGTAACCTGTTGGCTCACGAAGCCGAGCCGGGACAGATCGTCCCATCGCTTCAACAGCAGGTGTTGGTGCAGTATCCGGACGGAGAGCAGAGGTGGAAAAGAATCTGTGTGATCAGAAAATTCGGAGGAGGTAATTCCCCCAACTACAACTGTGTGAAGAAGTTGGGTCGCAGGGGATTCGCCGTCATCCGCTTCGGTAACCTGATTGGGGTCAATTCACCACAACCCCGGCCTCGCCGTGCACGCTGGTCCGGCTATGGCTATCGGGCTTTCAACGCCTTCGAGTTCTACACGGCCTGAACTCGAAAACATCCTGAGATAGACCAAATCTCATGCCTCGCGCTCGCGAGGCTTTTTCTTTTTTGCTACAATGTTGGTGTATGAAAATTTCTCCAACCAGCTTGCTCTTTATTGTCTTGACCATTGTCGTGGCTTTTTTATTAGTTTTTAATCCTGAGCTGGTTTTGGTGCGCGAGTTCTTTTTGGCTGGTACAGTACTGGCTGCGGCATTAATGGTCTGGTATTTGAAAGAGCAGATTGGCTGGCTGCGTGCTTTATATCTTTTGATTACTGCTGGTGCGATTGGTTTCATAATGGAACTTCTTGGTGTTCACGGCATGATCTTCTTTGGTGAATACACCTACACTGATTTTCTAGGATACAAATTATTCGATGTTCCGATCATGATCACCTTGGCCTGGTTCATCGCTGTGACCACGGCTTTCATGGCTGCACGATTGGTTCTTGGTTTTGGCAAACGAATTAGACCACTGCGACTTTTTATGTTGGCTTCCCTGTTTGCTGTGATCTTTGACCTGCCAACTGAATACATGGCCAAACATGTCTGGCAGGCTTGGGAGTGGAATGGGGCTGGTCCGATCCTGGATGTTCCGACCATGAACTATGTTGGCTGGTTCATTGTCGCTTTCTTGATCTACGGCCTTGGCTCAAGTCAATGGAGACAAATAAACCGCGCCAAGCGCGGTTATCGTGATTTGCAAATAATTTGTTTTGTTTCTTTTGGACTAATCGTTTTTCACGCTTTGCTCAACATCTTTAACTAAACCTCAACCACTTCAACCAAATTTGCTGGTTCTGAACTAGGTGGGCTGGTTACGGTGATGACCTTGTCACCAGACTTCACAATTTTTGCACGACGTAAACGCAGGAGCGACCGCTTGATCAGGTCGTTTCTTTGTTTTACCCGAGGAATCAGTATTGGATGCACTGACCAAGACAAATTCATTTGATGTTGGACAAAGGCAGTTGGTGCTGCAGCAATAATTGGCAGCTCTGGACGGAAACGAGAAACCATCTGTGCAGTTGAACCTGACATTGTGCCAACTAGGATCACCTTGGCCTTCATTGTCTCAGCCATTAAAGTTGCAGCTCCGCCAACAGAATCAGAAACCATAGCTGCCAAAGCCATACCTTCGCTTAACGGCACATCATCAAAGCGAGAGCCTTCGGTCTCAGCAATAATCTTAGCCATGGTCTGTACAGCCTCAAGAGGATACTTCCCTGTTGCTGACTCACCGGATAACATCACAGCATCTGTGTGATCAACAACAGCATTAGCCACGTCTGATACTTCAGCGCGAGTTGGACGTGGATTACGAATCATAGAATCCAACATTTGTGTAGCAACAATCACTGGTTTAGCTGCTGCTCGACATTTACTAATAATCTCTTTCTGAATAATCGGTACTCGCTCAGCAGCAATCTCAACCCCAAGATCACCTCGAGCAACCATGATCCCATCAACCTCTTTCAAAATTTCATCAAAACGAGTTATGGCCTCGTGTTTTTCAATCTTAACCAAAATCTTCGGCAAAGGCTGTCCAGGCTTTGCTGCGCTAGACAAGATGCGGCGCATGCGACGGATATCTTTCGGGTCTGTCACAAAAGACAGGGCCACCCAATGCAGACCTTGTTCAACCACAAAACGCGCATCCTTTTTATCTTTTTCTGTAATTGCTGAAACCGAAAGTTCGGTGTCAGGAAAATTCATTCCCTTGTGTGCTGTTAGCAAACCACCAACTTTTACTTTAAATTTAAGATATCCTCGTCGCCCACCATCAACTCCACCTTCAAGCAAACCATCGTCCAACAAAATGCGATGACCTTTTTTCACATCTTTATACAAATTCGGATACGTTACTGGAATTTCAACCGTCTTACCTTTCACTAACTTAATCCCTTCCTCAGGAAGATCACCAACCCGAATCTTTGGACCTTGAAGATCACCAATGATCGCTACTGGCTCACCAACAGATCTCGCCGCAGAACGAACAGTCTTTATCAAACGCTTGTGATCACTGTGCTTCGCGTGCGACAAATTCAAACGAGCCACGTTCATTCCGGCTTTGATCATCTTCTTCAATATTGGCCCTTTCTTACTAGCTGGACCAATGGTGCACACTATTTTTGTTCGTTTTGCAGATATCATATTATTCAAAAAGGCTTGGATCAAGTTCATCCAGCGTGGCTTCAAGAACGATCTCTTGTCCGTCTCGGATGATAGAAATCTCAATCAGATCACCTGGCTCGTAAACGTTGACCTGATCTGACAACGTGTTCTCAGTATTAATTTCAACTCCATCAATCATTAAAATAATATCACCGTTTTGTAAACCAGCCAGATCAGCTGGACTGCCAGCCACTACTGCGGTGTCAGCGGGGCTCTGCCCACTAAGCACCAGGGCCCCGTAATCTGATCCTAAATCATTTTCTTCGGCAAGCGCCTCACTGATCATCACATAACGTACACCAAGCCAAGGACGAATGATTCGACCGTATTCAATCACGTCATCAATAACCTTCTTGGCTGGATTAACTGGGATAGCAAAACCAAGCCCCTCACCAGAACTACTTGTTGCTGTGTTCACCCCGATCACCTCGCCCAACAAATTAATCAACGGTCCACCAGAATTACCCGGATTAATCGCTGCATCAGTCTGGATTGCCTCTTCGATCACCTCTGATGAATACCAGTTCCCAGCCACTACTCGTCGACCAGTTCCAGAAACAACACCCTTAGTAATTGAATTTTGATATTCACTTAGCGCATTACCAATCGCAATAACAGTCTGCCCGTTCTGGACCAAATCAGAATCACCTAACTTCACAATTGGAAAACTTGGTAATTCTTCCCCATCCTCAGCCAACACCTGAAGTACAGCTAGGTCGTTGATGGTGTCCTTGGCAATCAGCTCGACCGCATACTCATCTCCATCATTGGTCAACACAGAATAAACCACACCGTTTTCTGAACTAACCACATGCCGATTAGTCAGCACTAAGCCGTCGCTAGTCACAAAAAATCCAGTTCCACCACCAACTTCAACCAACTCACCACTATACTCACGCTTGGCAACAACACTTACTACAGCTGGTGTCACTTGTTCTACCACACGAATCGTTGCTGTTTCTTCTTCAATCAATTTTACAATCGCTCGATCAACTTCTGGCTCGTCATAATCCAGACCCAACTGCTCAGTCACACTTTCCACATATCCAGTTTCAGGACTCAAAAAGTAGGCTGTTAACCCACCAAAAATAGCACCAAAAAGTGCACCAATTGCCATAACGATAACTAGTAGTGTTGTTTTTTCGTTTGACATATTTTCCTCCTGACTTATTTTTTCTTTCTTTTATTCTTTTTCAAAAGCGCTCGCAACTCTTTTTCAAATGTTTTTACATCTTCAAAAGCGCGATAAATTGAAGCAAAGCGAATGTAAGCGACTTTATCGAAAGTCTTTAGCCGACGCATAACGATCTCACCTAACTGCAGCGAGGTCATCTCACCAACCTTCTTTTTCTGAATGTCTCGCTCAATACGGTGAACTAGCTTCTTCAGCGCATCCTCTGTAAATGGCCGCTTCTCCAATGCTTTCTCAATTCCATTTTTCATTTTATCACGTGAATAACCTTCTCGCCGAGCATCACGTTTAATAATCGTTAGATCTAAAAGCTCAACCTCTTCAGATGTTGAAAATCGATAAGCACATTTCTCACATTCTCGTCGACGACGAATACTGGCCCCATCAGAAGCCAGACGTGAATCAATTACTTTTGTGTCTTTGTGACGACAAACCGGACAGTACATAATGGGCTTATTATATCGTAAACTTGACTTAAAGGCCAGGAACATGGAATCATGAAATCATTAGATCATAAAATCATTCTATATGCACAAAATTACTACGCTAACTTTAGCCTTGGCATTGATGACCACACTGGTACTTACTGGTATTGGCTGTGGGGCTGAGGAACAAGGTGAGGAGATCTCAGAGGAACAAACTAGTTTACTTGAAGAAGCTGGGCTGGACCAAGCTGAAGGATACGAAGCAGATATCCCAGGATACTGGACCATGACTCTTCGCGCTGAAGAGGGTGAGATCGATGTAAACGCAGCTTTCTTTGATGACGGTACAGTTCAGGGTCTATACGGAGCTGTGCGCACTGAAGGATTAAATCGACGTGTAGATTACGCCCCAGATAGTTATGGCACATGGGAGGTAGATGGTAGTTCAATCGTTCTGTTTGGTGGAACAGCTCAAGATATTTCAGGAACAATTATAAATGAAACCAGCATGACCGGTTCGCTTACTGACCAATCTGGAACAACCACGCCTTGGACCGCTATCAAAACTGGTGAACTGGATCGCTTGCTAAGTATTGCTGGCACCTGGATGTTGAACTTTACAGTTAACGGCCAAGAGCGTTTTGAACAACTTGAGTGTGCACCAAATGGACTATGCGAAGTGGTTTGGGAAAAATATCCTGGCCTTTACGAAGGTGCTCCTGGACAAGAACGGTTCTATACTTACCATCACCAAGGCGGCTATAACTTTCAATTGGAATCAACTGATGGTAGTCTGAGCCATGATTTGAATGCTGGATGGGAAGATTATTGGGGTGGCTGGGAAGCTGAAGGAACAGCCACAAATAACAACGATGGATCTTCAGATCAATCATATGGCGTAAAGATGTCAGATTAGGTAAAAATAAGCTTAGGGGCACCCCCTGTGGGTGCCCTTTTAGGTTGACAAAGCACCATTTTTATGCTATAGTAAGCAGTTAATTTTGCCCTTTTCCATGCTGGCTTGACCAGCACATATACCTCACTTGTTGCTACCAGTGGGTGGCAGCGATCGGAGGACAAGACAGTGCCAACGTTGGATGATTTCATAAACAAGCACCACAAACAAAACCAATGGGATCGTGAGAGACTAATCGGAGAACCAAAAACCAGCCTGAACTTCGATCGCATGATCGATTCGGTCGACGATGTGGACGAGTTCCTGCGAGCCCACTTCAACAGTCACCCGGAGGTCATTGCAGACTGGTTCGGAAGCAGAGCCATTCTCAAAGCCATTCCCATTTCCCGCCGCGCTCAGTTCGTGGTCGATGCTTTCGTTTCCTGCGGTGCGCGCAATTGGGGCTGGACGAATGAAGCACTGCGCCACGATATACCTGCTCACCGCATCCTCGATGCTCTGCACATGTACGCCCATTTCGTGGAACTGGATGAGGCGGGACTGGTCTGGTTTCACGAACTGAATAGCCAGTTCAGTTACGGCTTCCTCAGCGGTGTCTGTACTCCGGAAAACCAGAGTCGGCTACTGAACATCCTACGCATCATGGCAGATCGTACGCCTGACCTGGCCATCAAATCCCTTAAGACAATCGCTGAAAAAATGGACGAGAATGGCCGGAAGCGTGCTCGAGCACTGCAGCTGCGGGCAATCCGCAACCTGGATTCGGCTTACGGGATCAGGCCAACTGACCTGACTCTCCGAGTCCCTCTCCAGGACCAGATCCGTTTGTCCCAACGCCTGCGCTGGAATACCCAGAACGCCTACGCAAACGCCTTGTTCGTGCTTCGGTTGATCATGCAAGCCGGTGACCTGCTCGGCGACGAGTGGGCACATGAGTTGTTAGGGCAACAGCGCCCGAACCTGAGCACGATTCCAGTGAACACCTTGTACCGTGCAGCGCGAAGCGCTTTGGACGGCAGGACTGACCTGGCTGTGACAAGCGCGATCCGAGAGTTGTTCTACCAGCGCCTTCACCAGGAACGCTGGCTGGTCGGCAAGATCACTGAGGGCCGTCGTGGTCGCTCAGGCAACCAGAAACAGCTGGAAGTGGTCGTACGACCTGGTCGAGGACGAACACTCAAGTTCATTCCGGACAAAGACTCGCACCGCCACTTAGCAAGGAAGGGCGACTGGGTCATCTTCAACAGTCGTGGTGTCCGCACCCTGGTTGATCGACCGAACATCAAGGTAGTCGTGGCCCAGTTCGTAAGGGTTAGCACCACTGGAACGATTCCTGTCGAACTCGGTGGCAAAATGGACTACAGCTTCATGGAGCATGGACTGCTGTAACACCCCCTCGCATCATGCGAACCCCCGCACCACGTGTGCGGGGGTCTTTCTTTTAGAAACATAACAATAGGCAGGGTCCCGCCTGTCCTCCGTAGCTAGGCGAAACCGAGCGAAGGGGGATGACCCTGCCTACTCGATCTCGTAAATTTTCGAATTCACATATAACCACTGATAATCCTCTGGTTTTTCGACTAAACCAGCTTTCACAGGATTGTTTCTAATATATTCAAATTTCTCTTCAAGCTTGGTTGTATCACTAATAAGATACGGAAAGAAGCTTGGTTGCCAAATTTTGTGTTTGAGGCCACGTTTATGGTATGGGTCTTCAATCTTCTTCGATACATAGGCGGCAGCCTTTGCTGCCGCCGTGTCACCTGGCGGGAGCGGGGGCTCCCGCCTATGAAGGTGTTCTATAATTAACTTCGCTGAATGCGACTTAACTCCTCGCATATAATCGCTGAAGGTCTTGTTTCCTTGAGGCCAGATCAAACAATGCAAATGTTCTGGCATGATTACAAATGCTAAGAGATCAACATTATATTGCTTCGCATAGAAGAACAGCTCGTCTCGGAGAATCATACAAAAGGCATCATTTGTAAATAGCTGATGCCGTTCATCAATATCTGTTGTCACAAAGACAATCTTATTCTCATGTGTAAATTGTTCGTGCATTCGTGGTGCCTTGGCCATATAATTCCATCATAACACAAGGCGGGGTCAAGGGACCCCGCCTATGTAATAAATATATCTACTTATTCCTACATCATCTTCTTTCTAATAAACGTTGGGATCTCTAGTTCATCATCGTCATCATCGTCATCTGGCTTTTGCACCTTAGGTGCAGATTTTTTCTTGTCTTCTTTTTTAGTCGGAACTCGTTTTGGCTCTTTGTCCTTTTCTGGTTCATCAACACCCAAATTACTCGGACTCCACATTCCTTGTGATGGCACCTCCATAGCTCCATGAGCAGTCACGGTTCGTTTCTCGCGTGAATCAAATCCTGTAGCAACAACTGTAATCCGCAAGGCATCTCCCATAGACTCATCCACGTTAGCACCAAAGATAACCTTGGCATCTTCATCAGCTGATCCTGTGATAACTTTAGCTGCTTCTGCCACCTCGTGCATTCCCAAGTCAGCACCACCAGTTACAGTAAACAGGATTCCCTTGGCCCCATCAATTGAAAGCTCAAGTAACGGACTAGCAATGGCTTGTTTAGCCGCTTCTACAGCACGCCCCTCACCTTCAGCTGAACCAATTCCCATCAAAGCTGAACCAGCATCCTCCATAATCGCTTTAACGTCAGCAAAGTCAACGTTGATAATTCCAGGCACAGTAATTAATTCTGAGATTCCTTGCACACCTTGTCGAAGCACATCATCAACTACTTTGAAAGCATCGATCAATGAAGTCTTTTTATCAACGATCTGTAAAACACGATCATTTGGAATACTGATCACTGTGTCAACATGCTGGATCAACTCATTAAAAGCATCGTCAGCAATTCGTTTGCGCTGGGCACCTTCGAAGCTAAATGGTTTTGTAACCACAGCGATAGTCAAAGCGCCGACGTCTTTAGCCAACTTGGCCACTTCAGAAATTCCACCGCTTCCGGTTCCACCACCAAGACCACAGGTCAAGAAAACCATGTCTGCGGCATTAACCGCGTTACGAATTTCATTTTGATTTTCCTCCACTGCTCGTCGGCCCATCTCAGGATCCATTCCAGCACCTAGACCGCGAGTAATAGTTTTACCAACACTAATTTTTGTTGGAGCTAAATTCTGATGCAAGGCCTGCACATCAGTATTGACTGCAATAAATTCAACGCCCTTAATTTTCCCGGAGATCATCCGATTAAGAGCTGCTCCCCCTCCGCCTCCCAGACCAATCACCTTGATCTTGGCAAACGTTTCAATATCTGGTTTTACTTCCGCCATATTTTTTGTGAACAATTTTTTTGATCAAAGATTTTTATTGTGAACATTTTTTGTAATCGTGCAAATACTTTATGACAGTTACTCATGGATGTCAAGTTAGAAATTCACATGTTTTCTTTGCCTGGGCCGGCCACTGGATGACTCAGGATTTTGTTGTTTCCCCCCCCCTTTCGAAGGAGGGGGCTAGGGGGGTGGTTCTGGTTATAAAACAGTCTCGAACTAATTATACCCAGAACCCCCTCCTAACCTCCCCCTTGGAGAAGGGGGAGGGAGCTCCGGCCTCCGATCGTTCCACAAATCAAAACCCTTCGCCATTTGATTCTTACGGCAAAATAAGTGGCCGGCCACTTAACCGTTCTTAGAAACAAAGGGCCGCCGGCATGCTTTTTGTAAGAACATGTGGAGCCGGGCCCACATCATATCCTTGTTTAACCACAAACGGTGGCGGTCCTGGCGGAACATCGAGCGAAGGCCCTGTGAACCCCTTTTTCTTTTCTATACAACCTGGCCAAGCGTTTCTTACAAAAAGTATACCAAGGCTCCCTGTGGCCGTCGAAACAAAATAACGCCTTTGCAGGCGTCATCCCAATGTATTTTGTGTCGGACAATTATGGCTTCAGCGATTTGAACAATTTCACAATTCCAGAGCCCACTTTGTCTAACTGCTTCACCCCACCAAACATTTTACCAATTCGACCACGACCATGTGCAGACTGAATACTCTGTCCCCAAAGCACCAGACCAATCACAGTACTAAATGCTGGATCAGACGCGTAATCAACAACCGAAGTTATCCCAATAGGATTTCCCATTGATGCTGGCAAGCGCATCTGTTTCTTGGCAAGGTCCATCATCCCAGGCAACTTAGCTCCTCCACCAGTCATAACCACACCAGCAGGCAACATTCCAGAACGATCAACGCGAGCTAGCTCCTCATCAACTTTTTCAAAAATCTCTTCAGCTCGAGCCTGAGCAATTTCAGCTACGAATTTCTTAGAATAAATATCTTCCTCATCTCCACCGAACTGAGACAATTTGAATTCATCGCGTTTGTTATATTCAGAAGGATTAACTGTTCCATACTTCAACTTAACTTCTTCTGCAATCTCAATCGATGTGCGCAACCCAATGGCAATGTCTGAAGTAATGTGCCCAGAACCGATTGGCAGTACCGCGGTATGCAACACGTCACCCTCTTCAAAAACAACTAGGCTTGTAGTTGCAGAACCAACGTTTAAAACAGCTACACCCAACTCTTTCTGACGATTTGTCACCACAGCTTCAGCTGTTGCCAACACCGAGTAAACCAAATCATCAATCTCAAGACCGGTTCGATAAACACATTTAGTCAAATTCTTAATCTGCGCAGTCAGACCCTGAATAATCACTGCATCAACCTCCAAACGAATTCCACTCATGCCAACAGGATCCTTGATTCCACGCTGGCCATCAACAGTAAAACTCTTAGGGATGACATGTAAAATCTCATAGTTCGTTGGTGTGGCCACGGTTCGGGCAGCCTCAATCGCCCGCTCTACATCTTCTTCGCGAACCTCTCCGTCACTACGAGCAACGCCTACCACACCTTTACTTTCCTGCGCTATGATATGACTCCCTGAAATCCCAACCCAAGCTGAGTTTACTGGGAACCCTGTCAAACGCTCGGCCATTTCCAAAGCCTTGGACACACTTGAAGTAGCGTCCTCGATCGAAGTGATCGTTCCTTTGCTTACACCATCGGAAGGAACCTCAACAGCTCCGATAATATGCACTTGTTCTTTCTCGTCATCAGACGGCACCATCTGCCCCACAGCTACGCGAATTGCATGAGTACCAATGTCTAATCCAGTTATAATCTCTTCTGCCATATTAAATAATTTCTAAAATATAGGGGATAAAAATAATCAAACCAACTATTGCTGCAAATAAAGAAGCCAGCAAAACTGCTGCAGCCATAATGTCTTTAATGTCCCTTACCACAGGGTGCACTCTTGAGCGAAAACTGTCAACTAAACGCTCAAAAACACTGTTGATAAGCTCCATGATAAGCACGAAACCAACTAACATCAAAACGACAACCTTTTCCCAAGCCTGAAGCGGTAGCCAAAAAGCAGCGATCGCTATAATTAAACCAACAAACACCTGGATCTTAAAACTGTTCTCGGTTTTATAGACTTGTTTAATACCACGCAAGGCGTGGCTCAAACTGCGAGCTAATTGTTTAACTGATTTCATATTCTTTTTAATATCTTTTTCTGTAAGGTCTCCATGGCTTCAGCTTCTTTTTTCTTTTTATGGTCAAAGCCTAGTAAATGCAGCAGTCCGTGCGTGATCAAGAGCAAAACCTCTGCACGAGTGCTAACACTCTTCTCCTGCGCTTGTTTACTGGCCACATCATAGCAGATCAAGATCTCACCAAGTAGCCCATCTTCCCCGTGCTCAAAGGATAACACGTCTGTTGCCTTATCTTTCCCACGATATTGTTTGTTCAGCCTTCGTATTGATTGCTTGTTTACAAAAGCCACTGATACAACCAGACTGTCTTTAACCTTTAAGGTGCGGGCTCCAACATTCATTACCTTCTGGACCAACTTGTCTGGTACTCGTTGACCACCTTTGAGCAATGACTGATTTATTTCTGCTTTTATCACAGAATTACTTTAAAACCAAACTATTTAACATCATCTGAAACGTTTGCAAGTAATCAACTGTAGCCTTTGTTCCAGCGCTGTAACTAATCACGTAAACCTTATTCCCACCATCTAAGTATGCGGTTAAACGATCTGGACTCAGTGCTCCAGTTAGCAATTCTTTTGTCTCAAGCTCTAATAGATCCTCGGCTGTTGCTTCTGCATCTTGTTCCAAGAACCAATCAATAACCGTTTCTTCCTCAAGCTTTTCACTAACAATAACCTGCACTGTTTCCCCAGAACCTGCTGCAAAGATCACCTGTTCCTCAACTCCACCAACAGCTTGAGAAATCCAAGTGCTTGGGTAATAAATCGTATAGCTATAATCAGACTCATCAAAAATACTGATTACTCCGGATTCTGACATTAACGCTGGTGCAGTGCCGTTTGGATTATAACGATGATAAACTTCGTTTCCATCCAAGAAACCATCAGAGTCAGTGTCTGGCATTTTTGGATCAGTGCCATATAGAAGTTCCTCAACATCAGTCAAACCATCAGTATCTGAGTCAGCACCAGGACTGAGATCTGTTTCAAATGGATCTACTGGATCTGGGTCTGGATCAGGAACAGGGTCTGGATCTGGGTCTGGATCAGGAACAACAATCGGTGGAGTTGGGTCTGGCTGGTCTTCTGGTTGGTCAATGGACCCAATAACTAAAATAGCTGCAGCAGCAAAAAGAGCAATAATAACAATTCCAATTACTGCTAACTTAACTGGAAATTTCTTTTTCTTTGGTGGCTTTGGTAATTTCTTTTTTGGGGGTTGCGGAGGCGCAGCCGGTTTTGGAGGAGGTACAGCTGGTGCTGGTTTTTTAACCTCAGGCTTTGGTTCTGGCTTATGCAACCTTTCATCAGTCATGCCTCGATACTTTTTTGGCATAACAAAAATTTTGTCCCCAGAATCTGGCGCAGCTTTTGCAGTAGCTGGTTTTTCGATCAGTGGTTGATCAGGCATAATTATTCTGTCGGTAGTTCAAATAGTTGTCCAGGTCCGTTTGGATCAAAACCGGCGTCGACCTCTGCACCATCAATATAACTATCTCCGTCCGTGTCTGGATCTATTGGATCAGTATTCCAAGTATTTAACTCTTCATAATCTGAAAGTCCGTCAGCGTCAGTATCAGCATTTGTAATACTGGTTCCCATTTCTGCTTCTACAATATCGGAAAGCCCGTCACGATCGGTATCCAATTCTGGTTCCGGTTCTGGCTCAACTTCCTCATCTTCTTCCTCAGGCTCTTCATCCTCTACCTCTACTTCAACCTGAACCTCATCCTCACCAAGCAAAGATACGCTTGGTTCTGCACTGCGTCCAAGCAGCCAATATGAAATCAAACCTGCTGCAGCTAAGACAATAATTACCAAAAGGGCGATCATAAAATACTTAACCAAATTGCCTTGCTGGGACTTAAGCGATGGAATTGGAGCAACAGGTTCTGCTGGAGGCGGCGGAGCAGCTGGTGCCGCTTTCATTGGCGGAGCTTTTGCTGGAGGAGGTTGTGCGGGTGCCGAGGGTTCCGGGGGTTGCGAAGGTGCTGGCGGCACAGGTTTCTTCGGTGCTTGCTTGTCCTCCATAGCTCCGCCAGGAGCGACGGGGGATGTTGGTGGCACAGGTTTTGGTGCGTCAGCACCTGTCTCACCTAAGATATCTTCGGGTTCTTTGTCATCAAACATAATTTTCTATTTTATCATTTGAATTTATAAACCACCTTCTCCTAACGGATTATATCCGCCAGCCACTTCTGTTCCATCATCATACCCATCACCATCAGTATCAGGATTCGCTGGGTCTGTTCCGTATAGCACCTCTTCGCTATCCAACAAACCATCTAAATCAGAATCTAAGTCAGCCTCCACATCCACCTGACGTAAAGTAACATTATCCAAACAATCAGCAGCTATGTCTGGACTTAAGCCAGAACAAAGATCAATATCACCAGTAGCTATTGCTTGCTGAGATTTTTGCGCATCATCGCACAACTGTTGATCAAGCCCGTGGTCAGCACACTGATTTATAGACCAAAGATATGGAGCAATCTGTTCACGACACAACTCTTGCATTTCTAGATCTACCAACTCATCACAACGATCATAATCCTTGTCAGAAACAATCAGGCCTAACAATACACCATCCTGACAATCATCTTGTAAATCTTTTTCTTCAATGGTCTCGCAAAGTTCGGGGTCTTCTTGCTCGTCAGCGATCAACTCAACACAACTGGCCAAGGCTGACCCTTCTAGTGTTTCACAAACAGCAACAGCGTTTCTTTCAGTTGCTGCTTGAGTTAACAAACGTGTTCGACAACCTTCAGGGTCTTCCATATCTTCACATTCGTCCAACGAAGCAGCCAATTGATCTTCAACCGTTTCCACTACTCGCTCCTCCATCTGAGCCAGCTGTGAATCTCTTTGCCAGGAACGGACCAACATAACTGCACCTATAATAATCGCCACGCCAATTATTACTGCCCCGACTACAATAGCAATTGTTTTCCAAGGCATGCTTGGAGGTGGTTCTGCTTCGTAATATTGTTGTTGGTATTCGTCAACCATACTATAGAGGACAGTAATCTAGATAAATATTTTCAATTCCAATTGGGCCAGTACCAGAGAATTCGACCCGGAATGGAACAATAAATTCTTCTCCCTGACACTCAAAACCAGTTGGGAATGGCAAATCAACATCTGCCCCTTCTTGAACAGTTCCACCACTAGTTAGCGTCGCGTTATCAATTTGAGTGGTGTAGGTTACTGATGCGCCACGAATTGCATCAATCACCGCATCCATCATGTCATCAAACTCATCCTCAGTTTCAGCAACATATGCGTACGGTGTACCTGTTGGACTAATGCAATCCTCACGATTTTCATAATCATTACCACAATCTTCACTTGAAAGATGAGCCATTTTTCCAATACGAGTATCTTGATCACTGGTCAAAATTGCAGCCGTATAAATAGTCACACCTATATCTTTCAATGCATCTGTCCTATCTATGGCATCGTCAAGCGCACTATCAGAATCTTCAGCACAGCTCAAATCTTGATTTGGTGCACCGTCACTAAGCAAAACTAAAATCTTATCTTCAGCCGTGGAACCACTGAACACATCAACAACCAGATCAAGACCAGAAGCAGTTGCTGTACCGCCGTACGGATAATCTGAATAGGCATTTAATTCTGTTAACAAGGCACCGAGATCATTGTCATCAACCAAATCTTGGTCAACAGCCTCATCTCCACATGTCTCAAAACTAGCAAGCCCTATCTTCATTTTTCCTGATTCAAAACCATCGAAGAGATCAACGATTGATTCAGCCACACCTGCTTTTGCCACCTCCATTCGAGAAACACAGTCAGAATTATCTGAACAAACTCCGCCCGCACCACAATCTGCATCATCTGTACATGATGTATTTATTTCATCATCATCACCTGCAGTACAAATATTTTCGTATTCACATGTCCACTCCCCTGCCATGTCATTACGCATACTACCTGACTTATCAACCAAGAAAACAACATCAACATATGGATCTTCAACATCCTCAAATGAAACATCCGCGGTCATAGATAGACCAACGCGACAGGACGGGAAGGTTAGTTCAGCATTGTCTGGGGTTTCACCGGAAAGATAACTATACAGATCAAGCGAATCTCCCGGCTGAGAACCTTCTTCGTTTCCCTGAATCAAGACTGCCACCTCTTCTGTAATAAATGGGCATGAGTATGAACAACTATCATCGCAGCGTTGAGTAATACATTCTCCACCAACACCAAAAAGCCCATCACCAGAACAATTGTAACCGCCAATAGCATATGAATTTTCTGTTTCAGTCAAACATGGATTAGCGTTATAGTCATATTCATTATAACCATCGTTGTAGTAACCACCATCACAATAACCAACTGCTGCTTCACAGTAATAGTCAACACCATACTCAGCACAATCACTGTCATCATCACAGGAACCAGCAATATCCCGTTCTTCCGGATCAATACCTCCGTCATAGCAGTACATAGTTGGGGTCTCGGCTCCATCACAAACCTCATTTCCATTCACTGTCCCATCACCACAATAACCACCAGATACGGTTTCATAAATACAGGTTTCGGAACAATAGTTACAAGTACCATCATACGGAGCTTCACATTGCTCACCGTTTTCCTCACCACTATCACAAGACTCCTGACCAATATACAATCGACCGTCACCACAAACATTGTACTCACAATCAGTTGTACACTCGTCATTATTTGAATCGTTTCCATCATCACACGCTTCATCACCATTCACTTCCCCATCACCACAATAATTTTCACTAATACATTCGTATCCACCAATGTCATCCCAATCACGCCAGGTGCAGGCAGATAGATAATCAACATTGCTGCGACACTGTCTATTGCGAGTCAGGTCAAATATATTTGCTGAACATGTTCCTTGATCATCTCCGTCGTTTGGACAATCATTGTCATTGTTTGCAATATCACATGGCTTACCAGGAACACTACCGCCAAGACAAACAGATGAGGATGCACATGCTTCATTTCCAAACGCCGCACTACCACAGGTAACACCCTCATCACAGTCATCATCGCTTTCACAAGGATCACGGCGCGAGTCATCACACAACGCACCTGCCCAACTCTCACTTTCTGAATCACAAATCTCATTACCATTAACAATAGCATCACCACAGTGTGCCGGAGGTCCAGAACAATCAAAGGCACAACCAAGATCTGGATTCAATGAATACAAACCATTTACAGAATCACAATTACCAGCTAATACAGCCCAGGCCCCAGCCAATCTAAATTCTTCATTATAACCACAGTCACAGATCTCAGATCCGGCCAGCGCTCCATCACCACAGAAAATCGCACCATCATAGTTACAATCTTCTCCACAATATCCGTAGATACCATTAAACGCACCGTCATCACACTCTTCCCAAGCAGCATCAACTACACCATTTCCACAGGTAGCTGGAATACATTCCCCACCCTCAGCCTCAGCATCTAATTGAGCCTGATAGTCCACACAAGCCCCGGTAAGAGAAACACTACAGTTAACACCGTCACAACAAGCAGCTGAAATACTACCTTCAATATAATTTCCATCATATTGATTCTCACAAGTACCACTTGGACCACATTGTTCAGCAATGTCTCCAGCCTGATCACAACTAAGCCCATTATATGAAGGCTCATCATTGTTTATACAAATGTATACAGTGCCTGCCGCACAACTTCGAGCCATACTATCTCCTATCTCACAACTCTCGGACTGGCCGATCACACCATCACCACACTCACCAGAATTTCCCAGAACTGTACCGCCGTCATCCTCAGATGCACAGAAGGTATCAGGGTTAAATCCATCACTATAGTCTCCGTCATCAAAGGCGCCGTACAAAGTAATTGTTGCCCAATCATTCTCGTCTTCATCAATTGGATAAGCCCAAGGAGCACCAGAGTATTCTAGTGTGCCGAACAACTCATAGGCCTCACCACCAATACTTCGATATCCATAAGTATGTGAGTCTTCATAACAAATAAATTGAGATTCAAGCCCGTTCCAGCAAGTGGTTTCGTCATAACCCTCAGGACAATCAACAAATGTATCAATTGGATCACTTGGCATAGACACGCCAAGCGCATTGGCTAGTTGTGCTTGCCATGATGGCCAAGGACTAAATGATCGAGAACGTAGGAATGTGCCAACATCTAGCTCAGGAACCGTATCAACACAGGTCTCATCTCCTGGACAGTTATCATCAACCAAACAACTTTCACCGGTTGTAACTGAACAACGTCGGTTCGTATTTCCATATCCTTCAATAGCATCAATCATGTCACGGAAATTAGTTAGACGAACCAAGTCATGTTGCAGTTTTGTTTTTGAATTTCCACAAACAGCTACTGGGTAAGTTTCATTTGCACAATCATAATCTGATTCACAAGTGACAACTTCGGTTACCTGGACACCAAGATCTTCATCTTCATAACAGAATCCTGAGTCACAGACAGCACTTTCACCGTGAGGCTGACAATCAGAATCTTCCGAACAAGAAACCGTATCATACAACAAACTCTGCATTAAAGAATTCCGATAACACAACTCGATATCATCAATAACATTTACATAAGTATCACCATCAAAATATGAATTCTCATTAAACGACCAGTTCTCAAGCAGTTGATCATAGATCTCTGCTGTTTCGTCATCAGCACCTTCATTTAGAGCAACGGCATAAATATTAGGATAAATATCACCGGTCTGATTGGCCGCGTTTACATATAGCGTGCCACCATCACGAACCCCCTCATAACCATCTAAACTTTCTTCAACAGGCGCACCAACAAAACCCTGATCCGCAAACCATTCAGTTGGCGTGTTGTAATTCTCATTTGAAGCAACACGAACACCAACAGCATCAGAATACCCCTCACCCTGCACAATCAAAAGCAGCTCTCGGAAAACGTTTGGACTAACAGGAGCCGGAGCCTCGACAACGCGCAAAGCTGGCAAATCATCATCAAGATTATCAGCCTCACCAGCATCACGACAATAATATGTTGAGAAATTAGTATAAGGGAACGGATCAGCTGGCGTGTCATAAACAGAAGGACCAAAATCCTCCAGCACCAAACCTTCGTTTACTGCCTCTGCAAAATCAAGATCTCCTTCTTCTGTATCTTCAAATGGGAAGTGTCCTACTCCAGGCCACGGGTTCTCGCAAAGCATAACATCTTCCTGAACCTGACCACTAACCGCATCACCTATACAAGTCTCACCAAGATCAAGATTATTTGGACAGTCTGCATCAACCGAACATGGTTCTAAGAAATTAATTGAACAATGGAAACTTGGAGGATCAAGAACAATATCATTCTGAATCTCAGCTGTAGCAATCACGTACTCAGTTCCCTCAATCGCTTCTCCGGCTGTTTCCACAGCCGTATAAGCTGGTGGATTATATGGATCATTCTCAACTAAAATGTCTGAAGGATCTTCAGCCTCAGCTGGCACTGGAATACTAGTATCCCATTCCCAAGACCAATTATATGCCTCGATCTGAGAAATTGGCTCGAGGATACCACCAGCCCGACGTGTTTTTGCAATAGCCACAAAATCATGAGACTCACCAGAGTAAGTGTAGAGACCAGGACTTTCTGAAATATCAGTCACAGAAACATGGTTCAAACTACAGATATCACCACCAGTACTAAACTCTGAATAATGCACATCATCAAATCCATATAAAGCTTCGCCAATACCTGGCAACGAAACCAGATCATCACTAAGCACACCAACGTTATAGGTAGCCAGATCGTTGTCGTCTGTAGCGTCTGAATCCGCAGCTACAACTAAGGCATAAGCACCGTTGGTTTCCAAAGCCTGAGTGTATTGGAAAGTAACTGTAGTTCCACCACCCTCAACTGTTCGGACATCAAGACTGCCATCCATAATACAAGCCTCTATATCATTAGCTAAGGCATTCTGGCCACCAAACAGACCTAATACTTTTTGCTTAGCCCAATGCCAAGCTCGAGCGTACCAAGGACGATCATGCATTGTTGTTGGAGCAAGCTCCGGATATTGAGTATAACCATCTGGACATTCAACAAGAGCAGTTGGATCATCAACAACACCGTCTTGATCATTATCATCACCAAGATATACAAAGATAATATTATCTGTCAGTAAACCGTGATCCATTTGATCTGCAAATTCAACTGCAACTAGCGCGTTGCGACAAGCACCTGCTGTAGCATCTGGACTAAAGGTCGGATCAGCTGGACGCTCGAAGCAGCAAGCAGCTGCACCACAACCATACACATTCACATCACCACAATCCGAATCTGCTTCACAAGAACAGTTAATTCCAACAATCGCACTGCCGGTTTCGGTATTACCATAATCATCTGTACCAGCTGCAAACAGGTCTGTAGTTACTTCATTATTTTCCAGATCCAGAACGGCCTGAGCAGCATCAGCAGTAATTTGTACTATTTGCAGTGGATCAATATTTGTATCAACGTCCTGGGCATCAGCATCACACTCTTCACCAGCATCATTTTCAAGATTACCATCACCACAGAAAGATGGGTTGTCATATAAATACGAAGAGCCTTCCAACAAACAACCAGCTGAACAACCATCACCATTAACATTTCCACCATCATCACACTCTTCATTCACACCATTAACAGAATCGATCACGCCATCACCACAGGTTCCACCAAAATCATCATCAATGAATTCCTCAGTTAAACAACTTGAATTACACTGATCATTATCATCCTCATTTCCATCATCACAATCTTCCCCGTCTTCCTGAGTACCATTTCCACAAACCGCGAAAACAATCGTGACATCATCACTACCCTCGTTCAAACATAAACTTGAACAACCATCGCCAGATCGGGTATTGCCATCATCACACTCTTCACCACCAATGGTTGGGTCATGATTAGTAACACCATCACCACAAACAACATTGGCATTATCAGAGCCCTCATTCAAACACTCTGAAGAACAACCGTCACCACTACGTGGCGAACATACTTCAGGATTCAAATCACATGTTGTGCCATACAAATTACACAACTCATCATCAATACCAAGACAATCATCATCAATCTCACAGAAAGTCAGATCATCTCCACACAAACCACCAATGTCAGCACAACCAGCATCATCTTCACAGAAGGTTGTTTCATCTTCACAATAACCACCACTGATTCCTACACACTCGGCATTACTAGTACAAATTGTCGAGTTATCACTACATAATCCGCCATTATCACACTCTTCCTCATAACCATTAACAATGTCTAATGAAGCATTTCCACAAACACCACCAACCTCAATACCCAAGAACCCTTCGAGTAAACAACTGGCTGAACACCCATCATCATCAGCCGCACCACCATCGTCACAGTCCTCACCAAACTCAATTCCATTCTCTCCACAGATCGATAACCCTGGTTCAGAACCAGTGTTCAAACAGACCGAGGAACAGCCCTGAGGCAATTCCGGAGTAGTATTCAAATCAACAGGATCAAACTCAGCAATGATCCAATCCTGCTGCACCCCTTCAACATCATTAATTGACCAAGCCCACGGATAATCATGGCCGGTCAACTGTTGACCAGACACACTACACTCATCAGGTGCACCAAACGGCTGGGCCTGATATGCTTGCCGTTCTCCAATATAGCTCATAATCGCTTCTTGCGGATCCATGACCACTCGCTCAATTCCACACGGCGTTGCATCAGCTTTTGTCTTAAAGGTCCAAGAAAAAGCTGTTCCATAATTCAACCCAATCATACCGACCCCACTTCTTGATGTAACCCCTTCCACTTCACCAATAGTTAACGGATCGTCTCCTTCAATAACAACTCGATATGATGTACTGGCAGTTAAACCACTATGTTCAATTGTTACCTCAGTGTTATCAGGATTAAATTCAAGAGACTCAAAAGTGAATGTGCTTAGGCCAACCTCACACAAATCATCAAAACAGGTAAACACATCAACATTATTTCCAAAACTTGATGGTGACATTTCCTCACTAAATTCAGCAACAATGGCCGCATTAGTACAAGCTTCAGTACAGTCCGGTGCATAATCTGTAACCATTGGCTCGCCAAAATCAATAATCAAATCAGCCTCGTCATCCAGACCAAGATCAATTAACTGAGCGATCATATCAATGATGTAGCCAGACTCGGTCTCTGCCTGAGCAAAGACTTGGGCATCTTCTGGGTCAATCAGCTGGTCATCATTGGCAATCATGTCAATCAGATGACTAACATGTGTTGGTCCATTGTAAACTGCGGTCCAGTTCCAATTTAATCCCTCATCAATTAACAGCTGACAAGCAAAATCACCAATCGGACTTGCGCTAAAGGTTTCCTCATCTCCCCGAGAAGTCAAGGTCTCCTCATATGGCTGAACATAAACATCTTCAATATCACAATCCTCAGAATCAATTCGCGTCTTAAACGTCCAAACATAATCTTCTACCATCACTGCCCCAGTATCACCTTCAATACCCCCTTCTCCACCAACCAAAGTAACTTGGTACCAAGTATCGGTTTCGTAGCGACTACCAACTGGAGATAAATCAAAGTAGAAAACGTTCTGAGTTGCAGTATCAATATCCCCCTCAAGCGGATCAGCCAACTCATCACAAGGATCATCACCGACATCAATACATTCCTGAACCAGGATTGTATTATCGTTAAGCGTAGTCATATCAACGTTCACTCCACCATCATCCTGATCAAGGAACGAGGCGGCAATACGAGAGTTTACACAGGCTTCTTCACCACCATCCCACAAAGTATATGGTGTTGGACTAATATAGTTTTCCGAACACTCACTAACAACTGTTGGCGCCACAGGAATAGGACCTGTTGCGAATTTCCACAAATACATTGATTCAGGAATGATCAGGCTCGGACATTCGTCACGACAGGAACCATCTTCACAACAAGTATCCCCTTCTCCACACATGCCTGGAATTTCATTACAATCACCGACTGTAAAGTTTAGTGTGTTCGAAACATTGTCATCTTGATCAGTAATCTGAACTGGTCCAGTAGCCGCATCTTCAGGAACAGAAGTATTGATCTCCTCGTCAGACCAATCACCACTTATTACTATTGCCTCTGTTTCTTCCCAAAATTCCACAGCCCCGGTTAAAGCACCAAAGTATTCACCATAAATATCAACATCAAGATCAACTGGACCAGAATCTGGATCCAGTAAACATACACCTGGACCAGGCTCTCCATCTGTTACTTCAAAATCAACTTCATTACTAACTGCGGAATCATATCGTTCGATATAGACGTCATGAATTGTGTCTAAGAAAAGATCATCAATATCAGGAACCTTTACAATAACCTGTTCATCATCCCATGTTCCTCCAGAACAAGCATCTGGGAAAGTACTTTCCCCATAAACCTCCTTACCATCTTGATCAACAAACCAGACAAAGCCCTCTGAATTTCCCAGATTAGAACCATACACTGTTACATACTGCCCTTCTGAACCAGTGTCACCAGCTGATTCACATGAGCCGAAGTTACATTCATCATCAGTTACACAACCAGTGAAACTTGGATCGTTTGAACAAGAAGTTGGAAAACCTTGTTCACAAGTACCAGAACAGTCACTTTCTTCAGAACAGGTCAAGCTGGCCCGATCCAAACAAGCAGACAAACCACTATCGATGTAACTAATAACTGGCTCTTCATCTTCTTCTTCAATTAATGCTGTAAATTCAACTTCGTTTGAACCAACACCATCAACAAAAACTTGAACACCATGATCACCAGCATTCAAAACTGGTACACGACAACTAATATTCTCATCATCCCAATCATCATATTCTGAGGCCTCATAGCCTATACCTAACCGTGAAAAGTATACCGTACTGGTTAACTGACCAAAATTAACACCAAGCAGTTCGACCAAGATTCCAGACAAACCTTCACTTGGATCAACTGAACAAATTCCTGGAGCAACAACATCAGTGATTTCAAAAGGCTCAATTAACGTACCGTTGTCATCATCGGTTCGATCTGACAAAGGCTCGTTTCCATCACCTGGATCAGCCACAGTTAATTTCAGTGGCCCATCAACCCCTGCGTCAGGCACCTCAATAATCACCTGCTCATCTCCCCAAGCAACTGTACAATCAGCTAACGGAGCAACAACATCGTCATCGTCCCCTTCTTCATCTCCGTCCCCATCAGTGTCTGTTCCCAGGAATTCAACTGTTCCCTCAGTCTCACCAAAATATTCACCAGTAATAGTAACGTAGTTTCCTGGCGCACCGCTAGTTGGTGAAACAGAATCAATTTCAGGATACCCAACACACTCGCCATCCAAACAATATCCACCCTGACAATCATCATCCTGCTCACAAACGTCTTCAGGACAATTGTCACAATCTGCACCACCACAATCTAAACCAGTTTCATCTTCATCTGGAAACGAAGGGTCATCCTCTTCATAATTTCCATTAAAACAGTGAGCATATTGAACATCAACCTCAATTGAATCAGATTGCCCTCTGTTATTCGAACAATCCCAAGCGCGAGCATAAAGTGTGCGCTCACCAAGCTCAGGCGAATCCCAAAGTCCTGTAAAGATACCTTCCATGACCTCTTCACCACTATCCTCATAGCTACCATCAACATAGAAGCGGAGTAAATTAATTCCCCCATCATCAGCTCCGATTGCTTGAAGCATGGTTGGTTCATAAACCTCAATATTATCCCCATCATCTGGATCAGTCATGATAACCTCAGGATCTTCTGTATCAACCAGTTCACCAGTTGTAAACTCAGAATCACAACCTTCACCCTGAGAACAATCAATCATATCTTCATCTGTACTCATCAAACCATTTCCAATCAAAACTTCATAAGTTGTATTTTCCTCAAAGCAGAACTCTATTGGATCCTCGTCACAAACAGCACTTGGCGTAAACGTGATCACATCATCATCAACCTCATACGTACCCTCAACTGCATCGCCCTGGAATACACGCACACTAACATTGCCGTCAACCGAATCTTCATCAACATCCTGATTAAATAAAATACTAACCACAATATTCTTGTTTGGCAGATCTCCAACTGCACAACCAAAACTTTCAACAACCAGATCGTCGTAATACTCACTACCACAAAACGGTGGGCAGTTTCCACCATCATATTCACTTTCTCCACCCTCAACTCCTGTAACAGCAGTAACCAAAGTATTGATCACAAAAGTTGTGATTGCCCATGACGACAAAACAATAGCCACACCAATCACTGCGTTGATAATAGTCTTTCGAGCCTTATCAATCTTGGTCGTATCGCCTTGAGAGGTCATCCATAAAAATCCTCCGTAAATCAAATAACCAAGCAAAATAATGCCAAGCAAGGTCAGAACTGTTCGAATCAAACGAGCAACAACCACCCGAATATCAACACTTGGGGCAAACCCAGCTTCTTCAGCAAAAGATTCAAACGCGGTTTGGTCAATTACTGGCTCTGTTTCTTGTGCAAAGGTTGGAGCAGCAAAAGCAAAAAGCCCAAAGACAATCAGTCCAAGACACAGCGGAATCAATTTTTTAGAAAACCTTCTCATTACTCTGTTGGTTGAGGGACAGTACACTCACCCTCAGCATTTTTATGACAACAACTTGGATTATTTGTATCAACCCCACAATCAGGTGGATTAATATTAAATCCAACTGATCCTGGTCCATCTGACGGGAACATGCAGATCTGATACGAGCTCTTCACACCTTCATTTACATATGGATAATAATATTGAAGAATCTCATTACTATCCAAGAAAGTCATGTGGTCCATTATTGCTTTAGTAGAGACTGGCTCATCTGCTGGATCAGCTTGCACATCTTGATATCCAGCATATAAATCTTCCTTGTCCATCACATACCAGATTGTGTGGTACGGATCCGGAGCTAAGCCGAAATTAGTTGTTGTCAAAGTTGAACTCATCATGGTTGCCCCATCATCAACTAGATCACCATCATTGTCCTCAGAAGACATGAAAGTAACTTCAAGTGGAGCATCTAGCGCCACCTCACCCTCAGCATCATCTGGGGTAATCATATAAATACTTGGCACAATATCGTTGATTTCGTTGGTTGTTAAGAACTCCCAGACATAATTATCAGTATCCGGACCTTCAGCGGTTTCATCATGATCTCCGTCAAGCGAGTTACCAACAACATCAACAGCACCATCGTACGGGAATCCGGCTGCTTCTGGTGGTTCATCACCAAGAGTAGCTGCCTTAGCCGTGGTGTGGATATACGAGTCACCTGGTAAGCAATAAATCGTGTCGCCACATGGATCTTCCCCACAAGCATCAAAAGTGACAAACTCAACTGTTTTATAACCATTCGAAATAGACCAGGTTCCATCCACTGAATCATAATCAACCTGATCTGCTGAAGACTCAACTAAGACATTAGCAAAGTCAGGGCTATCAACATTTGGATCTGGATCAACATAACCTTCTCGATCATCATCAACATCATGAATTCCAGTTACCGCGGTTGGATCCATGGCTTCATTAAAATTAATCTGAACCACAATATTTCGATCACGGGTTGTCTGATCGCCTGGCACAACGCTAGTCACGTAAGGTGGCGTCACATCAAGTTCAGTTGAAACCTGGAAGCCCCACTCATAACCATCATCAAAGGCACCATCAAAAGCTGGTGATCCATCCTCAAGCAAGATACCTGGCTTCAAAGCCACGGTGTAATTAGTTTCATCATCTGGGCTACCAATATAATCCACAGGATCAAAAACCCAAATCAATTTATCGTACGTAGCGTTTACTTCAACCTGTTCTGCAGTCAGAGCCCCACCCTCACCGTCAACGTTGGCATAGATAACAACGTTTTCTGCATTCAAACTCCAAGTGTTGTCCTCGATAGTATCTGGATCACCATCAACATCCTCAAGTAATTCTGACGTTAATGAATCAACGCCCATGGCTTCTTTGAAAGTGATAATGATCTTTGTGTTGCGTGGAATGTCTGTTGCATTGCGACGAGGCCAATGATCTTCAATGATCCCGGATCCAAGCGATCCAGACAACGGTTCAACAACAACTGTTGGCTCAGACCCTCGACCAAGTAACCCAGCATTAAGCAATGCGTTAAGGACAAAGTAAGCAATACTGTATGAAGCCAGGGTAATAATTAAACCGATCACACCATTTCGTAATACCATTTTTGCTTTGTCGATTTTTGTTGCTTCCCCGCCAGAAGTCATCCAAAGGAAGCCGCCGTAAACAACAATTGAAAAAAAGATAATTCCGACCAGCAGAATAACTGCTCGGATTATCTTAGCAATAATGACTCGAATGTCAGTATCAGGTAAACGAATCGCTTCACCGGTTTCTGCAAAATTCTCTTCAACCTGAGCCATTGCTTCTGGAGCAAAAAACGCAGCAGCAAAAAGTGCCACCACGCCAATCGTAGCGAAGAAAATAAATCGCCTGTTTTTGCTTAAAAACTTAAGCATGAAAATGCTAATTTTACTGCTTTATTGTACCTTAAAAAAACAAAAAAGCCTATGTGGATAGACTTTCTCTTTTTTCAAATCAATTTTAGCTTAGCAACTGGTCAACCATTTTCTTTACATCTCCGCCGTCTGCTTTGCCAGCAACTTTCCCCATGGCCGCACCCATCACTTTACCCATATCTTCTTTGCCAGCTGCTCCGGTTTCTTCGATAATACCTTTCACAATTGCTTCAAGTTCCTCAGAACTCATTGCTTCAGGCATGAACTTTTCTAGAATCTCTAGCTCAGCTTTAGCTGTAGTAATCAAATCCTCTCGACCACCCTCTTTAAATGAAGCCAATGAATCTTTTAACTGTTTTACCTGGGCCTTTACCACCACCAACACATCAGCATCTTCCAAATCTTTCTGTAACTCAATTTTCTTGTTCTTTAACGCAGCTGAAAGCATACGCAAAGTTGACACCCGTTGCTCATCCCGGTCTTTCAAAGATTGCTTTAAATCAGAATCAATTGTCTCAATTAGAGCCATACTTAACGTCGGCGCTTACCTCGACGAGTATCTTCTGGAAGCTGACCAATACGCTCAAGATAGCTGCGTTTAGCCTGAATCTGCAACTTGCGCAATGCAGTTGCTTTCTGAGCATTTTTGCTCTTATTAGCTTCATGAAAGCGAATTTTGCGGGCCTGAATAATACGACCGCCCTGCTGAATTCGTCGGTTAAAACGACGCAGCAAACTCTCAAAGCTTTCTCCTTTTTTTCGTTTAACTTCTGCCATAGTGAGCTGATATTACCCTAACCCCCCTTACCTGTCAAGCCTGCTGGATTAATTGAATCTCCTAATTTTTTCTCTAAAATACTAGCTATTTTTTTCACATCTATGATTTCCTGCGAACCAGATTCCATGTCCCTAATAATAATAGTGTCATCAAGAACTTCTTTTTGACCTAAAATAAGCGTGTATTTCACTTCAAGCTTATTTGCCAAATCAAGCTGTGATTTAAGCGCACCCTTCCCAAAAGCCTCAGTTACTTTTATCCCTAATTTACGGAACTCTTCATACAATTTAAGCCCGCGGCGACGTGCAGCGTCTCCTAATTGTGCAAAAAACACATCTGCTTTATAAATGTCCGGAAGTTCAACCTCAGCTTCACGCATAGCAATAATTGTACGCTCCATGCCCATAGCAAATCCGCATCCACCAGTTCCTTCTCGGCCACCAAGCATTTCAATCAAACCATCATAACGACCACCACCACCAAGCGCGCTTTGTGAACGACCCTCTTCTTCTTCACCTTCGTCAGCCAAATAAACCTCAAACACGGTCCGATTATAGTAGTCCAAACCACGAACCAACTGTGAATCCAGCTGATAAGGCACCTCGGCCTCATCAAGATATTCAAGCACTTGCATGAAGTGATTCTTTGAAGGCTCGTCTAACCAATCAACAATCTGTGGAGCATCAGCTTTCACTTCCTGACACTCTTCGGCCTTACAATCTAGCAAGCGCAAAGGATTCTTTGTTAAACGGCGCTTACAATCATCACAAATCTTTGCACGGTTTGATCGATAGTAAGCAACTAGTTCTACTTTGTACTCTTGTCTAGTAACAACTGTACCAATTGAATTCACGCGCATAATCACTTCAAGACCAAGGGCTTTATATAACGAATGCAACAAAACCATTAACTGAGCCTCAATGATTGCATCATCGGATCCGAAAGCCTCAAAATTAAACTGATTAAACTGGCGATATCTACCAGCCTGAGGTCGATCGTGACGGAAACACGGACCCATATCCCAAAGTTTAACTGGTTGAGGCAAATTCAACATTCCGTGATTAATATATGCTCTAGCAAACGAAGCAGTCATTTCCGGACGCATACAAACCTTTTCTCCACCAGGTGCTTCAAAAGCATAAATTTCTTTTTCAACAATATCTGTTTGCTTTCCCACAGTACGGATAAACAAATCTTTTTCTTCCAGGATCGGGGTATTCATGCGCTGAAAACTATAAGCGTGGGCCATGGCATGAACCTGATCACGCAAAAACTCCCAATATGGTTGTTCGTCAGGAAGAATATCTCGAAAACCACGAAGTAGCTCTGGGGTCTTTATTCGACGTGCTGGCTTTTCATCCTTATCTTTTTTCTTTTCTGTTTTAACCTCCTTTTTAACCTCCTTTTTTGGAGCAGCTTTCTTTGGCATAAAATCTAAAAGTTATATTCTGGTAAATCAAAAACGGATAAACGAGACAGTGGTAAACCACGAATCCAAACTCGACCAACAATGTCGGATTCACGAATCGGTCCAAAGCGACGAGAATCAAGGCTTTCATCTCGATTATCACCTAGAACAAAATATTCATCCTCATTTAAGGCAACTCGTTTTTTTCCATAAGTTTTTTCTGTATCAAGATATTCCTCATCAAGCACAATTCCGCTTGGATTATCTGTATTAAAGACAGTCACGATTCCTTCTGATACTTCAACCGTTTCCCCAGGTAAGCCTATAACTCGCTTAATAAAGTATTGTGATGGGTCTAGTGGATAGCGAAAAACCACGATCTCTCCACGCTGTGGTTCATTAAAACGATAGCTAATTTCATCGATAATCAGGTACTCTTGATCGTAATAATTTGGCTCCATTGAGGCACCTTTCACATAAAATGGCTGAATCAAGAAGTATCGGATTGGAATAATGATTGCCGCAGAAATGATCACAATCTGAACCACCTCTAAAATAAATAAAGCCACGGCCCCTAAAGTTGGACCTAGCTTTCTGTGCCAAAATGTGTCTGTTTTTTGCTTATCTTTGAACATAAAAACTACCCCTATTCTATCACACTTTCGAGATTATTCAAGGGGTAGCCCTAAGCAGTCATTTAGTAAACCTAAGCTACTGCAGCAGCTGGCTTTTCAATCTCTTCAACTGGAGCTTCTTCAGCCTCTTCAACAACACCAAGCGCACGATTAATCTCAGCCATCATTCTAGGACTAGGCTCTTCACCAAGCTCTTTATAGCGAGCAAGAGTGCCCTTAGCCATTCGTTCCTTTACTGCATCCATTCCACGCAACTCAATATCAAGCGGCATATACCGATCAAAATGATCTTGTGCAAGGAAATCAGAAATAAATCGTTCTTGCTGACCGGTCAGTTCAACCGATCCAGCTGGTTTACCGGCTAGTGACTCAGCTAGCTTTATAACTTTTCTATCAACATCACTTAGCCCTTCCGTTTTCTTGGATATAATATAACCCTTCAATTCTCGTATTTCAGTTGAGGTAAACTCTTCTGCATCACCCCCAGCGTCGAGCCGTGCCATCTTTCTACGTAAATCACGCAAACCTTCTGGAAAACGCGGTCGAGCTGCTTTGTATAAATCCTGAATCATTCCTCGCTCAGCTGCACTTTGAAAACGTTTCCGTACAGGAATACTATCTAAATCAAGCTCTTTGTGACACGAACCAGTCTGCATAAGATCAAACATGATATGAGCCACTTTTTTTACTGGGTTGAATGTAATCGCGTCCATCACGTGCAGAGCACTAAGCGCAAAGGCGTGAACGTCTGATATATGATCGGGGTTAGCACTAAAAGCCTCTAGATCCATATATATTGGTGTACCCGAAACATCTCCTTCTTCGGTCAACAACGGAGAAGCATCTGTCTCTTTCATTAAATTCTGAAGTCCTTCCCCGCTTAAAGTCAAGGAGGCATAATCTTCCTCATACAATTCTCTGGCCTGATCCTTTCCAAGACCCAAGTCTATCAACCGAGTTTCCTCAGGACGATCTGGTGAACCGATCATGTTTCCAGGCTTAACATCACGGTTAATAATACCCAAGGCATGTGATTCACTCAGTGCATTCGCTACTGGCAGCATCATTTGCACTGTATCAGCCGGCGTTAGACTGCTTTCAGCTTCACCACCCTCTATGCCAACCGAGTATTTATCCAAACTTGTTCCAGGGATGTGCTCATAAACTGTTGCATACAAATTTCCCTCAGGATAAGGAAAATACGTGGCTCCTTTATATGTTGGAAGATCCTTAATTGTTTTTGCTGGACGACCTCCGCGTCCAGTAACGCGCACATGCCGAGCCATATCTGGCTGGTTGACTGGATCAGGGTGCAAAACCGCCTGCAAACCAACCTCCCTTAAAGTGCGCTGTCGATTACGTTTATCACCTTTATCAAAAGTCAGTTTAACCACCACAGATTCGTCTTTTGCAAGTTCGCCTGAAGGACTAACTGGCTCAGCACGAACCACCTGACCCATCCCCCCTTCGCCAACAACATCTGTCACCTTATATTTAACCATCTTCAACTCACCTCCAACCGCAGTAGAAATATTTACAAATCTTGGAATAGCAATCATATTTTCTGGACCAGATATTTTTCTTGGCAAATAGCCAAAAATTTTTTCTTGACGCTCTTTAGCTGTCCCACCTTTTTTCATTCTTGGAATATCTGAAACCGGAATCCAATTAGCAATCTCAGCTTCTGGAATAAAGTGATCAGGGTCAAAAGGCTCACCAAATTTTCCATCTGGACGTTCTATTTGCAACTCTATTTGATCGACGCCTCGTGGTGGCACGGTTTCCTGCTCGAAAAATTCTGGAGGGTTTATTGTATCAGCGCCTGCATCAGCAGACTCAGAAAGTCTGGTTTCTTGATACTTATTGGTTATATCCTGAGAACCAATAGCCGTAGAATCTGGCTTTACAACAGTCGACTGTTCTGAAACATCTGGCTGTTGAGTTTCAGAACTTTTTCGACGAGGGCCTGAATCTTTTGGCGGTTGTGTGAAATGTAATTCGTGCATATTACTCTGTAATTTCTGCGATTATTTGTTGTGCCACTTCTGACACCTTGGCCAAACCAGCATCATCACGAGCAGAAGCCACGGCCTCTGACAAACGAGCATGCTCTTTGGGATAGGAGCCCTCATCCAACGCACCTAGCAATGCTTCACCCAGACGACTAGCATCACTAGGATAAACCTGGCCGTCTGGCCAACCATCAATAAACATATCAAAAGCAGCCTGAAGCGGGTGCTTTGGTTTTTTTTCTGCGCTAGCAGGCACATCCGGACTAGATGATGGTGGGCTAAAATTTAATTCAAATTGTTGTTCCATACGCACTTACTTTAGCTGATTTACACACAATCGACAAGAGGACAGATGGTTGCTATAATGGGCTTGATTTCGTATGAGCGATTTTAATGTTGATTTTCTAAAAAAGAAGTACGACTCAGATTCAACCCAACGTAGGCCGATCAGCTTTTTTGGCCGCGTATTTTTGATTATGTTAATTGTATCAGCCGTGTCTGCTGCTGCCCTATCACATCAGATCGGTATGGGTGGTGATGAGGAAAACCTGTCATTCTTCGACACAATCAAAATGCTGGTTAGTTCATCAGATAAATTACTGGCTGGTGAAGATGAGGACCGAATTAATTTTCTGGCAATGGGAATCGGTGGTGAGGGGCACGATGGACCAGAGTTAACTGACACAATTATTTTTTCTAGTTACCGACCATCAACAGACGAAGTAGGAATGCTTTCTGTTCCACGCGATTTAACTATCTATGTTCCAGGATATGAATGGCGCAAGGTCAACCACATTAATGCTTATGGCGAAGCCGAGGAAGAAGGAACTGGTCCTGAATTTGCTGCTGAAGTTCTTGGCGGAGTTCTTGGACAAGAGATCCATTACTGGGTCAAGATCGACTTTTCTGGTTTTGCTGATCTGATCGACGATGTTGGCGGAGTAGACATCTATGTTGAGCGGTCATTTACTGACAACGAATATCCAACTGACGATTACTTGGTACAAACAATTTCTTTCGAAGAAGGTTGGCAACACATGGACGGAGAAACAGCTTTACAGTTTGCTCGCTCACGACACGGAAACAATGGAGAAGGTTCGGATTTTGCTAGAGCAGAACGCCAGCAAAAAATCATGATGGCCGTTAAAGACAAAACATTAAGTGCGCGGACTCTTTTAAATCCAGCAAAAGTAAATCGAATTATCAGTACGCTTGGTGACCACATTCAAACCAACATGAGCACTTGGCAGATTCTGCGCTTGGCTTCGCTTGCTCGTGATGTAGATCCAGAAACAATACAGAATCATGTTTTAGATAATTCTTCTGATGGCGTGCTGTATAACGAGATGATCAACGGCGCTTACGTACTCCTACCAAAAAATGATGACTGGGGTGCAGTGCGTCGAGTTGCTGCCAACGTGTTCAACGAAGGTGATAGTAACTACATTGCTGAGCTACCACCTGAAGAAGACTCTGGTTTGGTACGACTCGAAATCCAGAACGGAACAACGATCACCGGATATGCTTTCATGACCTCTCAAGTGCTTGGTGGCCAAGGGTTTGAAATTGTATCGATTGGAAATGCTGAGGAACGAGCCCATGAACAAACCATTGTTTATGATCTGACAAATGGTGAACAACCAGATGAACTGGCTCTGATCCAAGAATATTTAGCAGCTGATATTTATACGGAAGAAGAGGGTTGGATTTATGCTGATGAGGTAGAGGCCCGCGAAATCACCCTTGAACCAGAAAATCCCTTGCTTTCAACCTCAGAGGAAAACATTGACTTTTTAATCATTCTAGGGGAAGCTAGTGCGGATTTAGTAATGAGATGATATGACCCCGAAGATAGCAATCATTGGAAGAGCAAACGTCGGCAAGTCGACGCTTTTTAATCGTTTGATAGAACGACAGCAAGCTTTGGTTTCAAAAATTCCTGGCACAACTCGTGACCGGAATGAAGCCGACTGTTTGTGGCGTGGGCAGATTATTCGTTTGATTGATACTGGTGGCTTGGATGTTGACTATCGTGACGAGATCGAAGCTGATATTGCTAAGCAGGCACGCTTGGCTATGAAAGATGCTGACGTGATTGTTTTTATGGTTGATATGAGAGATGGATTAATGCCCTTGGACAGTGATCTGGCCAAAGAGCTTGTCAAAAGCACAAAGCCTGTGATTGTTGTTGGGAACAAGATCGACAAAGCCAAGGGCAAAAAAGAAAAGTGGAACTGGCCGCTTGGCGAACCGTTTCCAATCTCAGCTGCCCGAGGAACCGGTACTGGTGATCTGCTTGATAAGATTTATGATGAGTTGAAGAAAATCAAGAAGAAACCAGCAGACATTGTTGAGGCAACAGACACGCGGATTGCTGTTATTGGTAAACCAAACGTTGGCAAGTCTTCAATTATTAACAGCATCCTTGGTGAAGAGCGATATATTGTTTCTAATGTAGCCCACACTACCCGTGAACCAAATGACACTTTGGTAAAAATAAAAGACAAACATTATATTCTGATTGATACAGCTGGAATTCGAAAACTGGCCAAGGTTAAGAAGTCTACTTCGTTGGAGAGCATGAGTGTTCGTAAAAGTATCAATACTCTACGCTCAAGTGACATTGCTCTGTTTATGATCGATGTTTCCAAAAAACCAACTGTCCAGGACAGAAACCTGGCTGGGCTGATTATTGACGCAAGTGTTGGTGTGATCATGGTGGCAAATAAGTGGGATCTGATTGAGGACAAAACCACCAAGACCATGAAAGAATTCACCACTGAATTACACAAAGACTTCCCTTTCTTTACTTGGGCCCCGATTATCTTCACCTCAGCCCTAACTGGACAGCGTGCAAAAAAAATCTTTGATATAGTCGACAAGGTGCAAAAGGCGCGATACACTGAAATAGAACAAGAAGAGCTAGATGAATTTATTAGAAAAGCGATTCGTAAACAAAAACCATTACGTGGCAAAGGCACTCAGCATCCAACGATCTTGGGAATTAAACAAGTTGCTGTAGCCCCACCTCGTTTTGTGATTACTATCAAGGGTAAATGGAAAGAATCAATAAATGCATCCTATTTACGATACTTGGAAAATCAATTACGAAAACAGTTTGATTTAACTGGCACACCAGTAAAAGTTGGTGTACGCACAGCGCGATAATATGAAATTAATTGTTGGATTAGGAAACCCTGGAGAAAAATATAAAAACACCCGCCATAATGTTGGTTGGCTTGTTGCTGATCGGTTGACTGAGAAGCTTGGGGCAGACTGGAAAGTCAAAAAGGCTTGGAAGGCTGAAGTTGCTGAAACTCGATCTGGTAACAACAAGGTTATACTGATCAAACCACTAACATTCATGAACCTTTCTGGTGATTCTGTGGCTCGAGCTCGAGGGTTCTGGCGCAAGGTTGCTGTTGAGAATAT
>CAZDDW010000011.1:37688-41370 GCA_964504365.1 uncultured Gammaproteobacteria bacterium
ACGATGATGCTGATCTAGAGCTGGGTGATATTCGAATCAAACAAGGCGGTGGCTCTGCTGGACACAATGGAATCAAATCTGTTGCTGAGAAATTGGGAGACAAAAACTTTTATCGTGTGCGCGTTGGTATAGGTCGTCCTGATAATGACAAAATGCCGCTTGATAAATATGTGCTTGGCAAATTCACTGAAAGTGAAACAAAACAACTTGACCAGATCCTAGACAGTGCTGTTGATCAGATTCTAAAATAAAACAGCACCGGGCTAGGCAGCCTCTGGTGCTGAGATGAGAACACGACGTCTGAGTTCGTCGTGATTTTTGTTGTAAGCAACTAACTCGCCGTCTTCAATGGCCAAACGGTGAACAAAACGAAGGGCGTACCATTCTTCCTGAGTCATTGCTGGAAACATGGTTGGGTTTTCGTAGATCTCTCGCCATTCGAGCAGCTTACTGACCCAAGCTCTGGCCCCGCTTGCTGAGTACTGACGCCACATATGTCCTGCTGGAGTATAGATCCAACACCGTTGAATGAAGTCACCGTGGGGACGTTCGGGTTCCTGGGCAGCCGCGAAGAACAGCTTACCCAGATCTAGGATCACATAGGGTATGCGCTGTTTTCCTGACTTAGCCAAGTTGCCTCCAAAATTGAACGAACTGATGATTTAGGTTACTATGAATTTCGTGATTTGTCAAGATACGTCGTTCGCGGATGACGTTTCAATCCTTTACTCAGGCCGGCCACTCATCTTGCCGTAAGAATCAAATGACGAAGGGCTTTGATTTGTGGAACGATCGGAGGCCGGACTATCAAACCTGTCCCATAACGCACCTCTTAACCTCAAATGTTCCGGCCGACGCCGAGCGAGGCAATGATCATACTTGACTTAACCACCCTGCGGGCCGAGCGCTTTCACAAACAAAACCCTGAGTCATCCAGTGGCCGGCCAAGATATTATGCAAACAGATCAACTAAAATATTTACTAGGACTTGTTCGCTTCACAAAGTTTGGGGCTATTCGAATTGCTCGGATACGGAATCATTTTTTGGATTTAGAACATGCATTCAACGCCTCGGCGCAAGAACTAACAGAAGCTGGAATAGAACACAAATTCGCAAAAGGATTTATCGAAGCTCGAAGCTCAATCAATCCAGGGCATGAACTCTTGCTCTTGGAACAGCACCAGGTCGAAGCTATACCTTATGGAGATGAGCGCTATCCTGAATTTCTCTCGACCATATACGATCCACCAGCTGTGCTCTTTGTCAAAGGAACATTGCCACGACCAAACTCAAGTTACTTCAGTGTTGTTGGCACGCGCAAACTAACCCGCTACGGTGAGCAAACCGCT
Organism: uncultured Gammaproteobacteria bacterium; assembly: GCA_964504365.1. Lineage (GTDB taxonomy): Bacteria > Patescibacteriota > Patescibacteriia > UBA9934 > CAZDDW01 > CAZDDW01. The sequence continues at coordinate 39,039 of CAZDDW010000011.1, forward strand.
TTTGATCTGATTTATCCGATTGCACAAACAGGTCTTGTTATTACTAGTGGTTTAGCTCTTGGAATCGACGCCACAGCCCACAAAGCCACACTTGATGCTGGTGGCACAACCATAGCCGTACTTGCTTCAGGGCTGGACGAGGAACACATTGGCCCAAAAACAAACATTCCACTAGCTCGCGAAATTGTAACTCGCGGAGGAGCCTTAATCTCAGAATTCCCAATTGGCACAGAAGCCTTTAAATCCCACTTCCCTTTTCGCAACCGAATCATTTCAGGAATAGCTCAAGGCACGTTAGTAATCGAAGCTGCGGAACGATCAGGTTCGTTAATTACAGCCCGCAGTGCACTTGAACAAGGCCGTGAAGTTTTCGCAGTTCCAGGACCAATCACTTCCCCAATGTCAGCTGGCCCAAACAACTTAATCAAAATGGGCGCGCACGTGGTTACCGAAGCAAACGATGTCTTGGGTGTTCTCGGACTCACTCAAAGCTCTTCAGATCTCCCAGCCCCAGAACCAGAAAACGAGATCGAGACTACTCTTATCAAAAACCTAAACAAGCAACCCTTGCACGTTGATGATCTTATTCGCACAACCAACCTAGAACCAAGCTTGGTCACCAGCACCCTAACCCTGATGGAAATGAAAGGTATGGTCTGCCATGTAGGTGGGATGAATTATATTAAACGCTAAAAATGGCCGGCCACCCATCTTGCCGTAAGAATCAAAACCCTGAGGCTCCCGTGGCCGGCCGTACAAACAAATAAAAAACTTGACACCTGTAGTCACTTACATTATCTTTATAACCAATGTCTAAACTAGTTATCGTTGAGTCTCCAACGAAAGCAAAAACCATTTCGAAATTCTTAGGAAAGAAGTACAAAGTACTTTCCTCTTTTGGTCATGTCCGTGATTTACCAAAAAGCAAACTTGGTGTGGACACAGAAAATGACTTTGAACCAAAGTACGTTATTCCAACCAAAAGCCGTAAAACAGTTACTGCTTTAAAGAAAGCAGCTGAGGGAGCAGATGAAATCTTGTTCGCTACTGATGAAGACCGAGAAGGAGAAGCAATTTCTTGGCACTTGGCCGAGATTCTTAAGGTTCCTGAAGACAAGATTAAAAGAATAGTATTTCATGAAATTACCAAACACGCGATTAAGACAGCCTTAGAAAGCCCTCGTCCGATTGACCCAAAGCAGGTTGACGCACAGCAGGCCCGACGAATCCTAGATCGTTTAGTTGGATATGAGCTGTCACCGTTCTTGTGGCACAAAGTCCGCCGCGGTTTATCTGCTGGACGAGTTCAGTCTGTGTCTGTTCGATTAATTGTTGAGCGAGAGCGAGAACGCGATGCGTTTAATAAAGAAGAGTACTGGTCAATCGAAACGTTACTATCAAAAGACAAGACTGAATTTGAAGCCAAGCTACACTCTAAAGATGGTAAGAAGCTAGATAAGCTTGAGATCAAAAACCAGAAAGAAGCTGATAAAATCCTATCAGATCTTAAAGATGCAAAATATGAGGTCACCAAGGTCAAGAAGCATGAAAAGAAAAAGAAAGCCCCAGGACCATTTACAACTTCAAAACTACAACAGGACGCCAACAATAAACTTGGTTTTTCTGCCAAGAAAACAATGATGATCGCTCAGCAGTTGTATGAAGGTGTAGATCTGGGCACTGAAGGTTCACATGGTTTAATCACATACATGCGTACTGACTCGGTTAATTTATCCGACAAATTCCGAGCTGATGCTAAAGAGCACATCACAAAAGAAATCGGATCTGAGTATCACAAAGAACAGACTTATAAAACCAAGAGCAAAGGTGCACAAGAAGCCCACGAAGCCATTCGCCCAACAGAAGTGGCCTGGGCACCAGCTTCAATTAAAGAACACTTAAGTTCTGATCAATTTAAACTATACGACCTGATCTGGCGCCGAGCACTAGCTAGTCAGATGCCAGAAGCAATATTTGATGCAACTTCAGTTAATATTGATGCGGATAAATATACTTTTAGAGCCACTGGATCGATAATCAAGTTTGAAGGCTATCTGAAACTTTATACAGAAAAACAAAAGCAATCAATCCTACCAGAACTGAATGAAAAGGATTTGGTTGACTTGATCAAGATAGAGCCAAAACAACATTTCACTGAACCTCCGGCTCGTTATACCGACGCGGCCTTAGTTAAAGCCTTAGAAGAACACGAGATCGGACGACCTTCAACATATGCGCCTACTATTCACACTATTATTAGTCGTGGGTACGTCGAACGTGATGAGAAGAAACACCTATTCCCAACAGAGGTGGCTAGTACTGTGACAGATAT
>CAZDDW010000012.1:0-32713 GCA_964504365.1 uncultured Gammaproteobacteria bacterium
GTTCATCAGTTTTAAAATCTTGAACATAAACACTGCCACGATCAGGAAACAGTTCTTGAAAAATCTCGTGCTGCCCAGAAGCCAGGGCTTCATAAAAACCATGATCAAGAATCTGTAGTACAAACAAACGAATAACAATAATTACAGCAACAGCCACAACAGAAATACGAAAGGCGCGCACCCGCCATGGGTCGCGCACTTCTACCCCTCCGTCTGCTAATTTTTTCCAATCTCTACGTTTAGGCATGATAATTATTCAGGTAATCCAAAGTTAAATAACGATCCAGACCCCATAGGATTAAAACCGCCTTTTACTTCATCACCATCGGAATACCCATCAGCATCACTGTCTGGGTTAGTTGGATCAGTACCGTAAAACATCTCAGCCGTGTCAGATAACCCATCACCGTCACCATCACCGGTCATATCTGGCATTTCATCTTGAAGACCAGAAGGATCAACATCTGGCACATCATAATCTAAACGATTTTGTTCCCCATCAGACGCGCTAGGTAAACCCATCTCTGTTAACATTGCTTCGACCAAAACCTGAGACAACAACTTAACACCAACTGGCACCTCAATCTCGTCCGGATTATTGTGCCCCGAAAACTCCAAGGTAAGCTCGAGCCCAAACTGACCCATTGATTCGCTCTGAGAGTTACCAGTGATTACCGCTTTAAGTAACAGGTGTGTTTCAGGATCAATCCACAACCAGGCTGTTAAACCACTGATTGCAACTGCTGTATCAGCCGCTGGCTCCACCTGATACAAATTCACGGAAGTACCCTTCACAAAATCAGGAGGATACACCTGAACCACCTTGATCATCTCAGATGATATTACAAAAGCGTCATCCCCTAAGGCCTCCTCATCATCAAACTCAATCCATTGCCCAGCAAGTAAACTAATCAGGTCTTCGGTTTCTTGGTCGCTAATCGGGTCGAACTTAAAATAAGTCTTGCCATTAATCACCCTCACTTCACCAACCAAGACCTGATTATCTATAGTCCCATCAACTTCCACCACAATCGAATCGACTTCCTGCATAGCGGCAACCATGCGCTCTATCTCAGCTTGTGCGCCAAAAATCTTTTGAAAAACAAAATAAGCCACGACCGCTGCGATCGCTAGAAGCAATATCAGGATAATGGCTTTTTTCATATTAAGTGGCTAAAATATCGTCTTCCAAAGTAGCTTTACCAATAAAATTTATTGGATCTTCAAGATGAGTTGAGGTAGCCAAACGGATTATCTCACCATCCTCTGACTCAAAATCTTTAAAAGTTACTTGGGCTCCTTCATCATAATCTGCCCCATCTTCGGCTAAATCTACCTGACCCTTATCTTCATAAGAAAACTCATACTCTTCTCCATGATACATAACCGCCTCACTATCACCTTCAATATTTTCTTCAAGCGGTGAAAAGGCAACCACTTCTTCGGTGGTCGGATACACAGAAAGCATGCGATCATCTTCTGCAAAAATCCAATACACTTTTTCCCCACCTTCTAATGCAACGGTTACTTTACCGTCATAAATAAACGGTGAATTAAGCACTTGCAGCTGTCCGCCGACCTTGGCGTGCTCAAGAATATCATTTATCGTCATAAAACTTAGTTCCGATCAGTGACTCAGGTAAATAGTCCTGATCAATTTTTGTTTTAAAATTTGGATTATATTTGTAATCTTTCCCATAACCAAGCTCTTTCATTAGTTTGGTTGGGGCGTTTCTTAAATGAATTGGCACTGGATCTGCCGGACGCTCTTGTATAGCCTTCTGGACTTTACTGTAGGCCCGATACAATGCATTCGACTTTTTGGCCTGAGACATATATACCACAGCTTGAGCCAAATTAACATTGCATTCTGGCGGGCCGATAAGATGGGCTGATTGATAAGCGGCAACGGCTTGTATCAAGGCTCGTGGATCAGCTAGACCAATGTCTTCTGAAGCAAACCTGATTATGCGTCGTGCAATATAAAGCGGGTCTTCTCCAGCTTCAAACATTCGACCAAGCCAGTAAAGTGCAGCATCAGCATCTGAGCCACGCATGGATTTGTGTAGAGCACTAATAATGTTGTAATGCTCTTCGCCAGCGCGGTCATATAAAAGATGGGTTTTCTGAAAAGCCTCCTTTACCGCATCTTGAGTCAATTCTATCACATCTGAATCATCTGTGGAGCGTGAAGAATCCACAGCGTATTCAAGCGCGTTTAAAGCCACACGGGCATCACCATCAGCCATGTTGGCTATCAGGCCCAGAGTTTGATCGCTTACCTGAACCTGTTCATAACCAAGTCCGCGATCCTTGTCTACAATAGCACGATGTAGAACGTTTAAGATGTGATCTGCCTCAAGCTTGTTCAGGACCAGGACACGAGACCGTGAAAGCAAAGCAGAGTTGACTTCAAAGCTTGGATTTTCTGTAGTTGCACCAATAAGAATTATTGTCCCGGATTCAACATGCGGAAGAAAGGCGTCTTGTTGTGACTTATTAAAACGATGAATCTCATCAATAAATAAAATCGTGCGTTTTGAATAAAACTTTAGTTGTTCATCTGCTTCTTTTACAATAGCCCGGACATCTTTTACCCCAGAGGTGACTGCCGACATTTGAACAAAGCGCGAGGCTGTGATCTGGGCGATGATTCGAGCCAAGGTTGTCTTACCGGTTCCAGGCGGACCCCAGAAAATCATTGATGGCACACGATCAGCTTCAAGCAAACTGCGAAGCATACTGCCTTTACCAACAATCTCTTCTTGTCCCTCAAACTCATCCAAACCTAAAGGCCGCATCCGCTCAGCCAACGGTGCAAATCGTTTTTTGTTCGTTTCTTGCTTATGAGAAAATAAGTCGCTCATATTGGTTTGATCGTAGCTTAAAGTTGACTGCTTGTCGAGTAGAAAAAATGAAACATTGCATAACATCGTATCTCCAAAATTTCGGACATTTGTACCGACCAGGACAAATCCCCGAAAAGTATGATTTTTGTTTTTCGTTAACTTATGTACTCTCAGCTTTATAAACCTTAACCCATCTGGTTATTTCTAATTCTTTTACCAAATTTTTTAAAGATTCAATCACATCTAACTTACACTCCCACACACTCAAATGAACAAACTTAAACCCGACCTGTTTTAAAAAGCGACGAAACAGATATCGCACCTTGCTTACATTCTCTGGAATATCAAAAGTAACCAGACACACCTGCCCATTAGGTAAAACTGCTTTTGTTGAAAGTATCTGTTGTTTAATCGCTGCTACTCGTCCTTTTTGAGTTAGCTCAAACACCACCTCGTCACCCTTTTGTTGAATTTGTATTAATTTTTGCTTTTTCAAATCGTAGATCAACTTTTGTGCTTTTATCTTCTCGTGCTCTTGCATGAAACGACGAAATGACTCGCGATCACAAGCATATCGAGGTGGTGTGGAATAACCGGACGACAAAAAGACGCCGAATAAATACAGCACATCCTGAAAAAATTCTTTTGTGTCGGATAATCGCTCCTGCATAAAAATAAAACCCCCCTTTGTAATTTGAACCTTACACAAGGGAGTCTGTATTTAGTACATCAAATTTTACCTAAAACATCAAGAGAATTGCTGTGGAAAAGTGACTTAAATTAGCGAATTTGGCCTAAATTAGCGCAAATTCCTGTGTCTTAAGCTTGACAAAACCGTCATTTTGTGCTATACTTCTTGGTTATTATAGCCTGTTGCCTATCGTCAATTGCGGGTCATTTTTGATCGATCTGCACTTAGCGATACGCAACAAGCAATAACTTCGAACATTCCAACAATAGGAGATCAAGGACGATGGCAATCCATCGAAGCATCGTGGTCATCGGACCGCGTCAACGTTACCCGATCAGCGCCAGCCTCAGGGCAGTGCTGCTCGACCAGTACGCAGACAAATCCATGGCAGAGGATATGGCTTCGGCCGCTGAGGTCGGAGTCAGTCAGATCGAGATCGACCTGGTGATCGAGGTCCGCGTGGACCTGCTCCCCTTGCCCAAAGGTGAGGATGAGGACGACTACCTGGACGATGAGGGTCGCGAGGGCCACCTCTGGGTGGAGCGCTGCTACGCAGCACCCCCGCACTGCCACCCGAACGAGACACGTCAATTCGAACGCGGCTTCGGAGCCCGAGGCCTGGAGCGTGTCGTGGTCACAGGCAACCGTCTGCATCTGACCGGCGACCTGGAGATCGACTTCGACTGGACACCGTCGCCTCAGACCGGACGGATGGGAGCCGGCAGTCTCTGGGAGGCTGGCTGGAACCCGACGCCCGCAACCACCTGAACATCAACCCCGAACCTGAACGAACAACAACGATTCGAACAGCCTTGGTGTTTCATCACCTGGGCACATACTGGAGGAACCATGAGTTTCGAACAGATCATTCCCGGCGTGACCGTGGAAGTCCACTTCGGTGGAAGAATCCTGCGCCCGCGCAGCAGCGACGGCAAGCTCGCCGGCATCACCGACGAGGGCACCGCCGTTGTCACGGCCTACGTCGACCCGAGCGCGGAGATCTTCGCCTGCCACGTGGACCGTCACAAGAACGTGGTCCGCAAGAAGATGGTTGCCTCGACCGACCCGCGACGCTCGGACCATGGCATGTACCGGGTCAACATCCGGGTCAACCGCGGCACGACGCAGGGCAACCTGTACACCGCCTTCCCGGTCAACCACTTCCGGATGTTCACCATCAGCCAGACCGGCGAGGTGCGCTTCTGGGAGATCGCGATCGTGGCCCAGGAGGAGAAGTTCTACCTCTCCATCCAGGAGACCGGCACGTTCCAGGCCTACCAGGGTCCGGACACGGTGGTCTGGCCGGATACGCGAATGTCCTCCTGGCCGTCCATGTGCGAGCTGCTCGAGGCCGGACTGGCCGCGCTCGAGTGCGAGCTGCCCGTGTACAAGGACCAGACCGTGGCCGAGCCCACGCTGCCCGACGACCTGGAAGACGACGAGGGCTTCATGCTCTGGTACAACGTGGCTCAGGGCTGGGGTGCCGCGCACACCAACCAGGGTCTGGCCAGGGTGCACTGGAGCGAGATCCCGGACGAGGGCACGCTGCGCCGCATGCACGATCGTGACTGGTTCTTCTTCGACGAGCTGGAGGAGCCGCAGCAGACGACCAACCGCCCGACCGCGTTCCCCTTCGAGGTCCGCGAGATCGAGTTCGGCGAGGACGACGAGGACGACAGCGGTGGCGACGAGATCGAGGACGACGCCGCGGACACGGTCGAGGTCGAAACCAAGGTGGTCCCCGTGCCCCAGACGAACGAGGCCGGTGCGACGGTCTAGTCGAGCTGAGCTCGACTGCCTGAACTGATCTCCAACGACTCTCATCGAGCGTGACTCGATGAACGAACACGAAAGCCCCGGGCTCACTTCAGAGCCCGGGGCATTTCAATTCTATTCTATCTTAGAAAAATGGTGACAATTGTTTCGTTTTTACCACACTGACCGATACTGGTCGTTTTTTTATTGCTTCATCAACCAACCAATCAAATAACTGCTTTGAATGTGGTTCTTTAGGAATTCGTTCTGGATGCCATTGCACAGCCATTAAAGGATGCTCATCAAACTCAATCGGCTCAATTGCTTCCACGGTCCCATCTGCAGCCACAGCTGAAATTCGTAGCCCAGCTCCGATCTGATTAACCGCCTGATGGTGACGCGAATTAACTTCCAGTTGATTCATCCCCAAAACTTGTTCCAACAACGTTTGCTCGTGTACTTGAATAGGATGAGCAACCGAACGCCCAGTATCAAAGTCGTGCACATCAACCAACTCTTCTAAATGCTGGTGTAAATCACCGCCACGAATAATATTCAATCCTTGTGTACTAGCGCAGATGGCCAAAACTGGCAAACGCATCTGCCACAACTGATCAAACAAAACCAAATCATGTTCTTGTCGCCTAGCTGGAACCAAAACAGTAGTGTGATGCCGTGGTTGATCAAATAACTCCGGATGATAATCATCACCACCAGTAGCCAAGACCGCGTCAACTCGATCAAGCTGCGCATGCGCCAATTCAGGCTTACCTGTAGAAACTAAAATGAGCGGCACGCCGCCCGCTCGCTCAACAGCATCAATATACTGCAAATTAACCTCAGCAGTATCAAAAATACTATTGTGATTCACGTCTGCGCTAATTCCAATTACTGGCTTGGCCATAACATGATCATCTTAGCACATTATAGATAATTAATTATGCTTTCGTAGTCTAGAAAATTGAATAACTGGTAACCCCAGCTGATAAGTAGTTCCATTCGGTCCATTAGTAGCAGCACGCCCAAAACGATCAAGAACACTCCACCGATCATGGATATCACGTGCATGTACTTTGAAATCTGGCGGATGTATTTAGTCGCAGAACTAGCAAGTGCAGCCAAGATCAAAAATGGAATAGCTAACCCGATCGAGAATATCAGAAGTAAGAAAGTCCCTTGCCACACAGTTCCTGATAACGAAGCCAGGAGCAGGATCGTACCCAGGATCGGTCCGATGCACGGTGTCCAACCAAAACCAAACACTGCTCCAACCAAAAACGCATTTACTCCACTTCCCTGCTTGAAAATCTTTGGTGTGCGTAGCTGTGCGGTCTTATCCAAAAACGGAATCTTAACTGCTTGCAGCATGAACAAACCGAAAAAGATAACAAACAACCCTCCAATCTGTGTGATCAACTCTCGATACTGCAACAAGACCTGTCCAACCGCACCAGCCAAACTTCCTAGAACAATAAAAACCACGCTAAAACCAACCACAAACCAAACTCCGCCAAGAAAAATTTTCCAATGTGCGCGATGTGCTTTTTCTGGATCCTGCAGTTCCTTAACCGGCACTCCGCTGATTACCGCCAAATACACAGGCACCAAAGGCAAGGTACAAGGAGCCAAAAACGTAATCAACCCAGCAACAAAGGCCGGAATTACTAAAGTCCATTCAAAACTCATGCTTTATTTTCTTTTCGAATAATCATCCAATGAGTCAAGAACAGTGGCAGACCAACCAACATTAAAGACAGAGCCATTGCTGCAGAACGATGTCGATTGGCTGTGATCGGATCATAATCCCCTAACTTGTCTTCGCGTTCATTATAATCCTCAAGCCATACATCCAAATCCTCTTTTTCATCCTCAGTCAAACAAACTTCCCCACCCTCATTCTCACTTTCAGAAATATCTTTTAGCTCTGCGTCATAATACGGTCGATCAAGTGACCAAGCTCGTTCTTGTGACTCAGCCTCGGTAAAGACCCAAGCCTTTAATCCAAGATTAAAAAACTGCACAGCTCCGATTACAAGTAAGACCAAGCCGAGCATTGAAAAAAGATACAGATAAACTGTACGAATCCAAGGATACTTTTTCATAAATCAATGTTTAATGCGTGTTTTATTTTTTTCTCTGCAATACGTTTTGATTGACCTGGTCGCAACTTACCTAGCTCAAGCTTGCCGATACGCACACGGATCAATCCGGTTACCTCATAACCAAGCGCTTCACACATGCGCCGCACTTGGCGCTTTCGTCCCTCCATAATTGTGATTGAAAAATTGCGATCGTTGATTTTTTTGACAACTGCTGGCAAAGTCTTGCGCCGCCCACCAATATTTACACCGCGATGCAACGAATCTATAAACTGAGGCGTAATCTTGCGGTCGACTTCCACGATATACTCTTTCTCAACCCGATTCTCAGCTTTCAAAATCTTGTTCACCAAATCACCATCATTAGTCAAAAGAATCAGACCCGATGTACTTACATCGAGTCGTCCTACCGGATAAACTCGTTCCGGCGAATTCACAGCGTTAATAATATTATCGCGAGCCTTAGGATCAGTAGTACAAATCACACCAACCGGCTTATTAAACATCAAATACAACTTCTCAACTTCATCAAGCTCAATTCTATTCCGCCCAACATAAACCATGTCACTTGGCCCAACCTGGTCGCCTAGCTTTGCTTTGCGCGAACCTATCCGAACCTTACCAGCCTCAATCAACCGATCAGCCTCCCGCCTCGAACAATAGTTTGCTTGAGTTAAAAATTTATTTATTCGCATCACAGATCTAGCTCACCTACTCGCTCCCAAGTATTCTCATCCAAAACAACGATCCCGTCCTCTCCGATCACATACAAGTAATCATTGATATACAGAGCACGTTTAGCTGTAATATTAGCCACGGCTTTTTCAAGCGAAAGCTCGTCACCAGCATAACTAAAGATATAACCACCACGTCCACCAGGCATAAAGAACACATCAAACTTGGCGTCTTGCAAGAAAGCATGATGTGTTTCCAAAGCATCTGACCAGTACTCATCAAGCGTATATTTGCTAACCTCCTGCGGATCAGATGGATCAGACACGTCAAACAAAGACAGCTTTACATTCGAATCTTCACGACCAACTCCAAGTATCAAATCTTCAGCTAACGGATGCAGGTACGAAGAATAGCCTGGAATCTTTAACTCACCAACCGCTTCAGGCTTTCGAGGATTTGACAGATCAATCACATAAAATGGATCAATCTCGCGGAAAGTAACCATGTATCCTTCTTCGCCAATAAAACGCGTGGAATAAATTCGCTCACCCTCACCAAGATCAAGTACCTCTCCAACAACATTCAAATTATCATTCAATACATACAGATCATTCACGCTCTCGGCCCCACTACCAAACATCCAGCCCCAGAAACCTGAACCACCAATTGTCACACCGATTCGCAAATATCCATCATACTCATCAAGTGACCATTGATTTAACGGTGAACCTGGCACTTCGCCAGTAGCCTCAATAGACAGGTCTTTGAAATCGATCTTAGTAATCTGGGTAGTTGTTAATTCACGCTTTCGTTCTTCTTGATAATTAGTCATCCTGTTCTCAAACTCATTCTCAAACTCTAAACGTTCATCATCATCAAGCGAAGCCAAATACTCCTCAAGGATGACCTGAAACTCGACCATCTTGGCCTGATCTGAAATCTCATAAGCACTTAGATTTCGAATCTTCTGTAAAACCTCACTAGAAACCAAGTTATAGGCCTCTTTGTCAAAGAAATCAACAACAATGCTAACAAAACTTTCTGGATAACTGTTAGTCAAATAAATATTCTCAGCTGACATATACAATGTCGAATCTGCGTAAGCGCCGGTAATAGCCAGCTGATCCTCAACATCACCAGTGGTCGGATCAATGGCCATAATAGTGTATGTCACGTCAGTTGGCACTGGAGTAACTGGATGATAAACGTCACGACATGAAATCTCAACCGCCTCCCCTGCTAAAGTATACGGCTCGATCGGACACGGCTCATATTCATTAATCCAAGTGTAAGACAATAGATACAGTTGACCGTTATAAAGACGGGCATCCTGATAAGTAGCATCATCATATTCAAGAGACCAAGTCTCAACTGGTTCTGTTGGATCAGACACATCGTATGCAATGACCTCGCCATAAGACAAAATCATGAGCACGTTTTCAGACAAAAGCAGATCTCCATTCATAAAGATCTCAGAATCAATCTCCATTTCATCTACTGGCAAAGCACTAATGACAGAGGTTACCTGATCATCATCGTAGTCTCGCCAATAGTAATAGTAACCTTCTTGAGCATAATAAATCTGCTGACCATCAGTCTTCACAATATCTGGCTCATCAATCCCAACTGTTTGCACGTTGGTTCCTGAAACTCGATCCACAGATGAATCAAACTGTTCAGATGAACCTAGACCAGCTACTTCGCCCAACAGATCATCAGCAGTAATCGCGTCTTCAGCAAATGCCTCAACAGCACGCACAGAGCCACCCATACCAAAACCACCAATACCATCAGCATAGGTTGAGCGTACCTCAGCCAAATAGTCCTTAAAGTCCTGCTCAGAAGAAAACTTGGTAACTTCCCCATCACCAACAATAACTGTGGTTACTGTCTCAAAAACGTCAGGGATAGAAGGAATCAGATCCTTTTGCCATTTTAAAGAAAAAAAGACCAGCACCCAGATGCCCACAGCGAGCATGATTAAGATTGCGGCCAAAGCAAAAATCAGTTTGTTTTTCATATTTTGTTGTTTAATATCTACGATCCTATTTTATCACACCCTTGCTTAAATTGCATTTTTCTGGCAAGCTTGTGGCACGTATCAAGAAGGAGAGGCCAATGCCTGACGAAGAAATCACGATCCGTGACATCGTTGTCGAAGACGAGCGAGAAGTGCAGCGATTCTTGGCTGCGGCCCATGCCGACATGCATCGCTTCCTTGGTGATGACAGACCCCCGCTCTTTCGTGGGTCAAACACCATGATGCCTGGTGATCGACGCCGCTATGCAGCGGGCCAGGCTTACCTGCGTAACCACGGCGCAGCCCTGATTGCTCGTGACAGTACGGGCCGTGTGGTCGGCGTACTCATGCTCGACAAGTGTCCGTATCAAGATCGACCCCATGCCATGGTCATCTGCTTGCTGATGATCAATGACGAACAGGGTCAGCGGGCTCGCGAACTGCTGGTCACCCGCATGCGTCAGCTGGCACACGAGCACGGCTTCGTTGACATCTACGTTACCCCTGGCCACTACGATCCAGTGGATGAGTGGACAAGGGCGATTGGCGCATAAAGCAAAAAGTGGGCTTAACAACCCACCTCTACCCCCGAGCCTAGCTCGGGTTTTCTATTTACTCATCTGGACCTTATAACACAAAGATTTTTTACCGTTTCTTTATCAACAACCCGGTGCTCTTGCTTTAGCTGCCTGGCAATATCCACGGCTTCATAACAAGCCTGACGAAATACCTCTTCGGCCTCAGCCTTAATCAACCCTCTCACAGAATCAAATCTTCTTGTGTATCTTCGGTCATATTCGTTCCTTAATGCAGAGTGATGCTTGTCATACAAGCGACGGAGCATTTTTTCAAGCAAAATCTCTTCAGGATCCTCATTACCAGTCAAGTATTTTAAACTTATATCGTCTGGCGAACTTTTATTAAGATAATGAATTTTTCCTTGTTCATTTGCGTAAACAAAAGGATAAAAAACTAATCTGGCATAATTCTCTGAACGAAGCTTACTCCTTTCCAATACTTTTTGTGAATCTTGATTAAGCTCATCTAACTCCTCCTTATATCCCTTGGCCTCCTCTTCTGAAACTAATTTCTTTACTCGCCGGTTAAGTTCGCTATACATAAAGCGGGACGCAACGGCTTTCTTTGTTTCATCCCAAACTTGATCACCGTCTTCCCCATAATCGTTATAGGCATCAACAAACTTTGCTTTTTGAATCTCTTGTTCAGACGGTTTAAGAAAACGCCCAGCATCATCATGCTGTTTATTAAATACATAATATCTTTTTGATAACTCGGCCCGACGTGCTTGCAAAGTAATCCGCTCCGGATCTCTTGAGTCAAGTTTTTCCATTCTTTCGACAAGCATCTCTGCCTCCAACCTTAACCTGTCCCTTTCAAATTCTAATGTAAACCCTGAATTCATCATACTAAACAACCTTGACTCTAAACTGGAACGAACATAATTTCCCCACACCTCTTGGGCATAAATAGACTCTTTTGCGATTTTTTCTTTTAGAACCTTGGCAGCAATTAAAAAGCCCTCGAAGTCTGTGTACAACATCTCCCGAATTGGTTCAAATTCTCGAACCGTTTCCGGTGGCATTTCTTTGCGCAATATTGCCCACTGAGTTTTAGGTGATTCCAATTTTCTTTCCCACTGCTCTTCATAATTTGATAAAAACTGATCAGCAAATTCTCTACTAATACCATTAAGCTTGGCCAATTTCCGAACTGCTTCCACCTCGGCCTGAACCTCAGCCATATTTCTTGGTGAAGTATCATCTGTTTGCCGATAGCTCCGAATACAAAAACCGATCCGGCTCTCATTTGCTTTACGAAACTCAGTATCAAGTTTCTCTTGTAAACCAGAATCTTTGATTAATAACTTAATTTCTGCGCGATACTCCTTTTGCATTTTTTTCGGAATATCATTGGCCTCAATTAAACTATCGATTACCCCCTCAATCACCTCTTGCACTGGCCGCTCTTGATAAACACGACTCCTCAACTCCATCATGACCATTTCTTCAACTGTATCTAAAATCGACTCAGCTTCAATATTCCGCTCCCCGGCCTTGGCTGCACGCGCCTGATCAAGATCAACAACTTTTGCTCTTTGCCTATGCAAGTCTCTGATCCGATCAACTTTGGCCTGCAAATCCGAAGATGACTGGTCTTGTTCAAGACCAGCTTCAACAGGATCAAATTGTCCATAATCTCGAGCTGCTTCTCCCATACAATATCATTTTTATTATATCACAAAAGCCGACGTGTTCTTCGTCGGCCTTTTCTTGATCTTATTCCACGCCTTTCACTGTCTCGCGATACAAACAGTAATCGCATTCTGGATCTGCGGCTGGGATCTCGGTTAAATTCAGACAGGCATGTAGATCCAAGATCGTGCCCTCGACCCATTCGTCGTTTCCTTCGTATGGCAAAAGGTCAACATCGAACTCCAGCTTGCCATCAAAAGCCTCAGCATCACGCCGACCATTGCAATAAACAAAATAGCCTGTGTTCGATACTTCGAATCCGTTACGCCGCATCAACCACTGATAAATCTCCATCTGTCGCTTGTAACCAATCTGCCAGGCTGCGTTCAAATTAACTTTCCCGTCTTTGGAGGTAGCCTTATAATCAACTACGATCAGGTCGCCAGAGACATCGACCCAAATATCGTCAACTGCGCCAAAGATGGTCAGATCTGTTGGCTGATGATAATACTGCACACCAACAAAATTCTCCCGCCACTGATCCATGCTCTCGTGTTCAAACGGCACAGCCTTCAGTCCATAAGCTTTCATCATTGGGTGAGCTTTCTGTTTGGCTCGATGTAGGTCAAATTCTTTCTTTAACAAATGATCAACTGCACTATTCAGATTAAACGGAAACCCTGGTGGCCGACCGATCCCCTTTACCCGATCCAAATAAAAACAACGCGGGCAAGCCAAAAACAAATCAATCTTAGAACGACTGACCTTGAAAGACTTGCCTGGCTTGTACAAATTCCGAGTCCGTGGAACTGAATAAAACTGTGACATAATTAACTAAGTGAAAAGATCAAGTGAAGAACCACATAAATCACAAACCAAACAAACTGCATTAACATGATCGTTAAGAAAGTTCGCCATCCTTTTTTACTACTACCAATAATAGCTGGGCCAAGAATAGCTAGCAGATAAAAGATAACCATCATGATGCCCAAAATCGGAGCCAACACTTCTTGACTTCGAATCAGATCACGGAAAAGATCAGAATCAACAAACCAGCGAATAAAGTGACTGGCTCCAACTACTAATCCAGCCGAAAACAATCCAAGGATTATGTTTAACGCGTTTATATATCTAAACACAACACTTTGTGGCTGTGGTGAGACCTGATCAACTGGTGCCGCTTTGCTCTTCCGAACAGAAGCTTTATGCAAGAAAAACAAACCAATAATAAATGCGATCAGGACAAGGACAAGGATACCAAAGGTTAATAAATGCAACCGGAACCAAGTGCTGGCATATTTACCATTAACGTTATAAGTTTCCCCGGCCTCAAGCAATCGGGTCTCTTTTATAACTTCTCCTGTATTACCAATCGAGCCAACAGCCTTTGAAAGTGACGCGGTGTCACTCATACCAGCCACCTCACCTAAACCACCATAAGCAGCTGGTGAATCTTCAAAACCATACGTGGCGTAAGAGACTTCAGACTGTTTACCTTTTAGGTAATAATCAGCTTCAGCATCAATTGCCACGCTAACTTCGTTAATCCTAGAATCTACTACAAAACTCTCAAAATTGTATTTATACAAGCCAAGGCTTTTATCAACATAATCAAAGGCTGTATACGAAACAATAAATGCATTTGTGTCTTCAGGATCAATGGGTGCTGGGATATCAAAACTGACTACCCCGTCTTCTAATTCATAATCGATAGCATGGTAAGTCGGATTGTAATAACTTTCGTAATAACGAGAGTATCCGTAATCAATAGTGTAATAAGTCTGACAAGAGCCATTATCGTTATAGCGTCGACAGTTAGCCTCTAAAATCTGTTGATAAATCGCCAGATTACTTGGCTCGGCTCCAGGAATCTCGAAACTAAATTTGTCCATTGATTCAGTTGCTGTGTTGTTTACAATCATACGTGCAAAAACCACAGCCTGACCATTTCCTCGCATATACAGCGAATAGTCATGATCCTGCGAATAAAATAAATTGTCTTGGGCCAAAGCTGGCGCAAAACTTGTTAAAAACAACATTAGCGAAAACACGCCAATAATCAATTTTTTCATAGATAAATATTAATGATTCTTAACTTAAATCTACGTCCTTCTGCTGCTTTTGTCAAAGTTGTGGATAACCAACATTGTTTATTATTATGCTTCTGATACAATACCTACATCAATCGTTCTGGAAGTGGTTGAGTCGTTGCTGGCAACGGTGACCGCAGCTGATCGAGCGTGCATCGCTTTTCACGTTTGACGAAGATAGCTGTTGGCCACAAGCACAAGAACACGTGCTGACTAGCAAGTGAACTCACGTATGCGAGACCTCCGATGGAGGCCATGCGCTACTACAGGTCCACAAGTAAGGACGAAAGATAAGTTGGGTTAGCCGACAAGACCCCAAGGATTCGCGCCATTGAATCCCCCTCGCAACGTCAGGTTTCGCAGCAGGTGAGCTAGCGTTCCAAGAGTACGTAGGTTAGCGAGAAACAGAGCGGTAAACACCCAGCGCAATTGATTGCCGGTGTTGGTTCAGACCAACAAACGACATGCTGCCCCGTCGTAACCAGCGATCTAGCACGGGATGCGCAAGTGTCCCCACGCTACCAACTCCGATCACCACGTGATCGATCTCCCTTCGAACTGATGCCCAGCGTCAGTTCTTTTCTTATTGCTTAATAACCAATGACCAAATCACAATGATCAAAATAATTACCAAATGATCGAATTATTAACAATATATTAATTAGGTAATTGATTGTTATCTAGGTCATTGGTTATTGATTATTGGTCATTCCTACCCCGATACCACAACATGTTTGACGATATTCACTATTTCTGATAGTCTATTAATCGACGCGCGGGCTTCGTACCGCGTGTGGACGGATGGAAGCGGAACGGACGGACGAAAAGACGCAATGAGATGCCTACGGGCAGAAGGGGATGTCCATATGGATGTGATGGGTAACCTGACGACCTGACCGCGCGACACGGGCTGAACAACAATATTTCGCCGCAAGGGGCATGCGCCTCTACTGGTTGGCCTACCAGGTCAACCGCACCGAACCGTACACACTAGACATAAGTCGTAGAACGGCAAGAACCAGCGCAAGTTGGGAAGCATGTCACTATACGCTGTCGTGATGACGTGGAAAAGCCGGGACGAGAACGAAATCGACCTGGCCGTGCAACGAACTCGCCCTACGGGGCACCCTCCGGGGTCCAGGCAACTGGACCCCGTAGTTTTTTTAAAGGTGATTTAAGTAGGGCTTGACAGATTTAAGTAGGCTTGGTAATATCTCATCTGCGCACATTTCAAGGATCCAAACATTTGGGGAGGACAATGTTACCGACTCCGTGGCAGAAGATGTTGTTGACCACAAGAATGCTTGAGCAGCCGCAAGAAGGCCGCTCGCTGAAACACTCGCTACGACAGAAACAGCCGCCAGGCTGTAGCTCCAAGGGTAACCATGGTCAGCGAGGTCCGAGCCAGGGCGCTGGACCACGCAAGGGACGTTGAACATCGTCTTTACCTCAACAACCGAACGGTGACAGTCATGTGACTAGCCCGAGCCACGCTCGGACATATACCTCCGTTAGGGCACGGTGGTATAAAAACCGCATGACTATACAAGGTTGGCCGGTGTAGTTGTAGACCGACCGAGCCAACCAACCGCAACATGTCTCAGGACATGGCCCGCGGGACACCTTTCGTCTGAAGAAAATGGAGGACACTTGCCGAAGGGCCACTGAGGGTGTGACTAGCCGAAAATGAGTCATTTTAAGCACACTGGAAGCTGGGTCGACAGCATGGTGTCTGTCGATACCCAGAGAAAATAGGTGAGGATATGGATCCACCGCTGACAAAATAGCGGCCCTTGGGGGGCCGCACCGAACGCGACCAGCGCTGGTCTTCTCAGAGTACTGAGCTCTCAGGGCCAGCAATGCGAACGTACACACGTGGGGCCGGGGTGGCCGTCGATACTGTCGACGCACCTCGGCCCTTTCGCATATCCAAATAAAAAAATCCTGTTCGTTTCCGAACAGGGGTACTTACCAAGCGATGAGAAAGTAGACAACGAATGTGGCCAGACAGACCAGAATCCGCCATAGAATCATTGGCCGTTGACCAAATACGAGGAACAATATGCCGATGATCGGAATCAAACCAGCAAAATCTCCCCAGCGGATAATTAACAAAGCAGCGACCACGCTCACCTCCGCCAACCAACAATCACTGGCCAGCGCAGGCGTGATTGGATCTTCCGCAACAGCCACGGCCACCACATGAACACAGTGAACACTGGAGCCATGCAAAGCAGCCAGACGATGAAGTGAACGAACTTGATGTAGACCTCGGAAAAACCAAGGCAAAGTGCGCAGCCAAAGGCGATGACCAGAGCCATTACCCCGCAGACCATGGTCGAGATCAGTGGCCAGAACCAGTTATGCCGTCCAATAGCGCCTCCAAAGAGCGCAGACCACATCCAGACCAAGAGCACCAGCACCAATATCAACCCAGGTACCGCATTCAAGCAGGTTCCGAATTCCATGCTCTTCTCCTCCTCAAGGTTAATAAGATACTTTATTTTTGCTCATTTGTCAAGCCTCTGGTAAAATAGATGGGAGCTACAAACATATGTTCTGGAGGAAAAAACCAAAACTTAAGCCAAAATATTTTGAAGTCCCAAAACCATTTTGGCGCTTTGCCTTAGTTAACCTAGCTGGTGGAATTTTCCGTGGCGTAGGTTATTTTATTGGAATCACCGTTGTAGTTGGTTTAATTATTTGGATCTTGAGCTGGTTCCCTTTCTTTGATCAGGTTCTAGACTTTTTTAAAGGCTTAAGAGGTTCTGTACTTTAATATGCCGACTCAACACTTCCCAACCAAAGCTATCGGGCACAATGTCTTAGAGCAAGTACCGACTGGTAGGCCAGAGATGACCGTCGAGGCCATGCGCAAAGAATTGTTAGCTCGAGCTGATGAATGGGACGCTGTCAATTATATTTATGTTTTAGACTCCAAGAAAAAACCGCTTGGAGTTATTTCAATTAAAGAATTGCTACGAGCTAAACCTCGCAAGAAACTAAAAGATGTCATGTGTGAAAAGCTGATTGTTGTCCACCCATACACAACCAAAGAGAGAGCTGTAGCCTTGGCAATCCGACATGACCTAAAACAGATGCCTGTGGTAAGAAAAGGTGGAGCGCTGATGGGTGTATTCGGTTCAGACGACGTGATTGACACATTACATGGATCTCATGTCGAAGATATTATCTATTACTCTGGTATCACCTCTGCTGAGGGGCATATTCGTGAAATCCTGAAAGCGCGTGTAGGTAAACTAGTTCGTATGCGTTTACCTTGGTTGTTGGTCGGATTGGCTGGTGGAATTGTAGCCACGTTTATTATCAGTTATTTCGAAGGTGCACTTGAAGAGCTTATCGCCCTTGCCTTCTTTATCCCGGTTATCGTTTACATGGGCGACGCCGTTGGTCATCAGACTCAGTTAATCTTTATTCGATCTTTGGGCAACGAAGAGATCAACTTGAAAACCTATATCTTACGCGAGATCGGTGTTGATTTCGTGATTGGAATAGTTCTGGCTCTTGGTCTAATCCTATTTGCACAACTCTGGCTTGGCTCTCCAATCGCGGCCACGATTATTGGCCTGACAATGTTTATAAATATCTTCAAGGCTGGTGTGATTGCTCTAGGTATTCCACTATTGCTTCAGAAATTAAAAAAAGACCCTGCCCTTGGTGCAGGCCCATTCACAACAACGGTTCAAGATCTCTTGTCGATCGTAATATACTTTGCTATTGCCACCGCATTCTTGGGTTAAATTGATTCTCCCCCCTTCTCCAAGGGGGGATTAAAGGGGGGTTCTGCGTGAAATTAAAATACCTGATTCAGATTGAATCAGGTTTTTTGACGTCTGTCTTGAGGGTGAGGAGTAGCCAAAGTCCGATGCACCTCGTCCTCGGCCGCATGCTCTGAGCCATGCAAAGCCTCGGTCAGCTCGGCTTGAACACGATCGATCTCATCGACCTCACCCAGCCGGTGAACAGCAGTCTGATCTTGAAGCGTCCTTAGCTCAACCAGGTCGCGCTCTAGACCAGCTAGTTGCGCATACATAGATGCAACTGATTCCTTTTCTGGCACCTCAAGTGACACCGTGTCCTTGCTACGCATCCCAGCCAAAGCCACACCACTCTTCATGATCAAGCGATGCAGATCTTCCAACTGACCCCCAACACCGCGCAAGTGTTCTGGAATCTCCCCCAAACCGTACTCTTCCTCGTCCACTGACTGATTCCATAGTTCAGCCCGCCTGTTGAAAAGCTCGATTTGTTTCACTTGTCTTGAAGCAAAAAGGGCTGCTGGATCATTTGTGCACTGAGAAACAAAATACTGATCATCAAGTGCCCTGCTCCTGCGACGCCTCAAAAAAAAACTTGTCCCCCAGATTGATAAGTACGCACAGAAAGCGGATACCGATATAGGCAAAAAATTCTCAAGGTCAATAACCCCAACGTTCTGACACAAACACAGACTCATGAAGGCCAAAAATGATAACTGATCAAGTGCAAACACAGGGATCCTGGCCCTTTGCAGCAACCGCGAGGGTCCGTCACCACGACCTTGCTTGATCAACTCATGGGCTTCGGCCACCCACTCCGCATCTTGCTGATCGATCTCGGTCGGTTCGATCAAGTCTACTTTTTTCAGATCACTCATTTACATCCTCCTGTTGCAAAGAACAAATCATCCTAGCACACGGATACCCACATGTCAACAATCAAAAATCCAACCCCTTGCGAGCTGACACACCGCTACTCATGTAGTGTTTTTTGTTTTGGATTTCTGAGATTAGGTCTGCGCGATCAAGAAACTCTTGCGGTGCGTTGCGGCCGGTGAGGATTAGTTCACAGTTATTAGTTTTTAGTTTTAAGGTCTCAAGAACTAATTGCAGTGGCAGCTGACCAGTGCTGACTATGGTGTTTAGCTCATCGAGCACTATTAGATCGTATTGTTTCGATTCAAATAGTTGCGACATCTTATCTAACCCACGAGCTGCTTCAGCACGATCTTGGTCAGTGATCGAAAAATCAAAGCTGCCGTTGGCCAGCCGACGATCTCGTCCAAAAGCCCACCAGTCTACGCCCAAGCGATCCAAAGCTGCTCGCTCAGAATACTGCTCCCCACCTTTATCAAAAAACAAAACAGCCGCGCGTTTTCCAGCTCCAGTAGCTCGAAGAACTTGACCTAACGCGGCTGTTGTTTTTCCTTTACCGTCTCCGGTATAAATTTGTAATAATCCTAGCTGCATCCAGAAGTCGCTCCGCAGTTCAAACATTTATAGCAAGCTCCGTTACGGACCATCACAGATCCACAGGTGTCACATGGAGGTGCATCAGACTGATTGTCGAATGTAGCAGCCAGATCCTGATTACTAGCCTCGGCCTTGTCACCAGCATCAAACAACTTAGTTTGTTCAGCTTTATCTTGATCTTCAATCTCAGCCTTTTTTGGATCTTCCACAATTGCTTCGGATACAATTTCTTCAGCCAACGCCTCTTCTTTATCAGTAATAGTCATGTTAATTCCCACAGCCATAGCCTCCTCAGGCGGCAAGAACTTCATTGCCATCCAGCGGAAAATATAATCAACAAGAGATTTCGCGATCCTGATATTCGGATTATTAGTGTACCCAGAAGGCTCAAAGCGCATATGAACAAACTTGTTCACCAAAACGCTCAGCGGCACACCGTACTGCAGTCCGATTGAAATCGACACAGCAAACGAATCCATTAATCCAGAAATAACTGAACCTTCTTTATTCATACTGATAAACACCTCACCTGGAGTTCCGTCATCATACAAACCAACCGTTGCATAACCAACATGAGAACCAACAACGAACTTATGTGTAATTGACTTGCGCTCATCTGGCATTGGTCGACGACGCGGCTTGTAAACCACTTTGGTTTCCACTTTAACCTCAGACTCAACCTTATCCTTGCTTCCAGACTGGTCCTGATTCTTTGATGTGGTCAACGGTTGCTGACGCTTAGATCCATCACGATAAATAGCGATTGCTTTCAGGCCCTGCTTCCATCCTTCCATATAAACCTCACCGACTTGCTCAGGTGTGGCTTCACTTGGCATGTTCACTGTCTTGGAAATCGCGCCTGACAAGAATGGTTGTACAGCAGCCATCATTCGCAAATGACCCATATAATGAATCGTCCGCTCACCGTTCTTGGCTTTGAAGGCACAGTCAAAAATCGGCAAATGTTCATCCAAAATATGCGGCGCACCTTCGATAGTATCTTTCTCGTCTATATAGTTCAAAATGTCCTCAACCTGCTCCTTGGAGTACTCCAGGCGCTCAAGAGCCTCGCCAACAGACTGATTTACAATCTTAACCATTCCACCACCAACTAACCATTTATATTTAACCAAAGCGATGTCAGGTTCGATTCCAGTAGTATCACAATCCATCAAAAAGGCGATCGTGCCTGTAGGTGCCAACAAACTAATCTGAGCGTTGCGTATGCCATGAGTTTCAGACTTGTCAACGACCTTATCCCAAGTGGCCAACATCTCAAGCAGCAGATCTTCTGGCACACCAGACTTATCCAGCCCTTTAGCAGCACTTTGGTGCATGCGCAGAACCTCGAGCACTGACTCACGATTCTTATCATGCTGAGAAAAAGTTCCTTTACGCTTAGCAATGCGAGATGATTGCAAATAACAATGTGCTGTCATTAACGAAGTGATTGCTCCGGCCAGGTTGCGACCCTCTTCAGAATCATAGGCAAGACCTCGGCTCATTAACAGTGCGCCCAAGTTAGCGTACCCGATTCCAAGAGGACGATACAAATGTGAGTTCTGCTCAATGGCTGGTGTTGGATAACTGGAACGGTCGATTACAATTTCCATGGCTGTAATCATTACCTCAGCCGCTTTCTTAAAAGCCTTAACATCAAATTCCATCTGCCCAGTTAACTCATTCTGCTTACGAAACTTCATCAGGTTAAGCGAAGACAGATTACAAGCCGAGTCATCCAAGAACATGTACTCACTGCAAGGATTTGAGGCATTAATTCGCCCTGAATTCTTACAAGTGTGCCAACGATTGGTTGTGGTGTCATACTGCATACCTGGATCTCCACACTGCCACGCAGCATCATTGATCTTTCCAAACAGCTCACGCGCCTTATACTTAACTGACGGCTCTCCTGTAGTCACCTCAGTTGTTGCCCACTCATCATCATTCTCAACCGCACGCATAAAATCATCAGTCACACGCACAGAGTTGTTAGCATTTTGGAAAAAGATTGAAGAATAAGCTGGACCATCAATTGAACCATCATAACCAGCATCCATTAAAGTCCAGGCTTTTTTCTCTTCCTCAGCCTTACAAGTAATAAATTCTTCAATGTCTGGGTGAGTGATATTTAAAACCACCATTTTTGCAGCACGACGAGTTTTCCCTCCTGACTTAATTACTCCAGCAAAAGCATCAAAACCTTTCATAAATGAAACCGGACCAGATGAACGACCATTTGATCCGCCTAAAAATTCCTTGCTTGAACGTAAACTCGACAAATTAGAACCTGTTCCAGAACCACCTTTAAACAACATTGTCTCTGTTGCAGCCAGATGCATAATCGAACGCATGTCATCAGAAACAGAGTTAATAAAACACGCCGAACATTGTGGGCGTGGGACGATTCCTACATTAAACCAAACCGGTGAATTAAAGGCAGCCATTTGATTAACCAGGATGTGACAGAGCTCATCTTCGAAAACTTGAGCGTCCTGAGCACTGTCAAAATATCCATCACAGCGACCCCACTCAGCAATCGTAGTACTAACTCGTCCAATCATCTGTTTAACTGAATATTCACGATCATCTTTACCAATCTGGCCGCGGAAATACTTGGAAACTACAATATTGGTTGCTGTTTGGCTCCAATCCTGAGGCACCTCAACTCCAGTCTGCTCAAAAACAACTTCACCTTTCTCATTAGTAATCCGAGCATCACGAGTCTCCCAAGTCAAAGCATCAAACGGACGCAGGTCATCCTGACTGAAAAAGCGACTAAATTTAATCCCGTTACCATAAACTGGATCATCAGCCAGGTCTTTTCGAGAACGCTGACGGAAATCAATATACTGCTTAGCTACGTGGACCAGGTTGTTGTCGATTAAAGTTGTGTTTACTACCTCACGGACATCTGCGGACGTTGGCACGGTATGACCATCATATATAATATTCAACCGTGACATTATCTGATTGGTTATCACTTCAGCACGCTCAGGATCCTTCATTCCGGTCTCAAACATTGCTTGAACGATTGAGTTGTGCAACTTTTCCGGACTGAATTGCTGCGCTTCACCGTTACGCTTGGCCACAGACTTCAGTGAAGTCATAAAATTCCATACTACGTCAGAAGTAGTATCTTCGGCAGTTTTGGTGTCGACCTTGGTTGTCACCTTAACTTCATTATTCTCAGGCATAAGTCTCTAGATTAAATTATTCGATCAAAAAAGGTGGTCCCCACAGGAACTCTTTTCAGAGTGTTCCATTAGGAGCTCACCGATCTCTCCCCCGTATTTCAGCTTAACTTTCTGGTCCAACCACTAGATCTTGTGTCTCGCCATGTTATTATACCACAACATATTGTGGTCTGGGATGGTCCGATGTGGATAAACCTGCGACACATTTTTTTGTTTTTGTTTAGGCAAGGACTGACTAAAACGGCATTGTTAGGTTGATGGAGGCTGGCTCTTCGACCTTGGTTCGAGTGAAATCAACCTTGATTCCTTTGCGTTCCCCACCGAAATCCGGATAGGCCAACGCACCATGCTTCAGTCCATACTCATAGACCTCCTTTGTCACTTTAACATCTTGCAAACAATACTCTTTTAACTCTTCGATCTGCCCCTGCTTCCAATACTCAACCGCTTGCAACCCTGTTCCACTCTTTCCATATCCAAGTGTTGCTTCAGCAATCGAGTCCAGTTTGAGCCGATGTCCTAATGACTGTTCGACAATCTCCATAATATCCAGATGTGGCAGCACAGCCAGATCACCAGGATAGTAATTATTCATCACTGGGATATCAAAGTGTTTACTGTTGTACCCAATCAGCCGGTCTGTTTGCTCCAGCCTAGGCCACAGCTTATGCAGCTCATCAACTAAGAAGCATTCATATGTATCAGTCTCATAAAAATACACCCCGATCAATGAGATCTTTAACAGTGTTGGCTTGTACCCACCAATATCAGCAAAAGTGTTCTGGGTCTCAATATCAAAGACGATTTCCTTACTCATAGCCAGCCTATAATAGCATACTCCAAGACCGGTTGACAAATAGCTAATTTGGTGGTTAGATAGGGCCACACGAACCTTGGAGGAACTCATGGGAAACGTGAGCTTGGATAATCTGGTCGGCATGGTGCTGGCCCAGAACCGTGGACTGAAGAAGATGGCCAGAGATAACGGCCACGAGCCAACCGGATACTCGATATTCGACAAAGTGGGCCGCCTGCTCACCAGCAGATATCTTTACCCGTTCGAACTGACGCTGATCGCCCAGTTGCTACGCAAGGATGAGCTGGTCATGTTCGTTCGTGCCGACGACATGCCTGATGACAGCTACCTAGTCGACAATCCCGAAGAGGACCAGCTCATCGCGGGCGAAAAGCTGGGGCAGCCAGGCCTGTCCTCACTGGCTGAGATCGCCTGCCTGATTCTCTGGAACCGCGATAGCACACTCCACGTCGTACCACGTGACTACGGCAACAGCCCGCTGCAGTCCTCAGGGATCAAGATCACCGCTCGCAGCGCTACCCTGTTCCGCCGCGTCATCGCTCACAAGGATCCGACCGCGATCCTGGACTGATCAAGCTCGATCGAACTCGACCGTACTCAAACACCCGCCTTTCTTGGCGGGGTTTTCTTTTCTGCTTATTTTGATATAATCTAACTAAGGAAAACTGGACACCTGGCAAAACAAGGAGGACCTGAGCCATGCTCCATACCCTTTTCATGCAGTGCTTCGAGATCATCATCGCGGATCAACTCGTCATCGTCAACAGCGCGGACAAGCTGTTCATGAACGCAGATCGCCTCTTCATGGACGCCGCTCCGCTGTTCATGCAGGCTCTCCAGATCATGTAGCGAGGCGCTGCGACTCTGGCTCTGCTCTGCAGAACACCCTCACCCCACCCTTCTCGGCGGGATTTTTTATTACCAACTTAATCCTTTAACTGCCTTCCAATGCCTAGACTCACCGTTCTCTTTCATAAAATACCACCACTCAGCTCCCCAAAGATATACCTCAGAGATTCCGGTTCGAGTAGCAAAATCAATATTATCCAACAAGGCTTGCTCATCAAAAGCATGATACATCTGCTCGATACTATACTCGGTCTCCAAATCCGGGAACCATGGTTCTGCTTGTAGCTCAGAGATAACTACTTCATCAGCCAACAATTTAGCTGCAGCTGCTTTTGTGGCGTAGTATTCTGGTCCAAAAGGATAAAAGCTATAACCAAGAGCTTCGCTCCAAACTAAACGATACATAGAAACACCAAGCACGTCAGCCCGCACAGCCATATCCAACCACGGCTCTTGTTCCCCGCTAGCTGTCATCTGAATCGGCCGATCATCCAAAGAGCGTACCAGGTCGATCTCCTGTTGAACAAACTCGGCACTCATTGCTGGACAACCTTCTCCAAAAGCCAAAAACGGTTCGTTCTCGATTTGCCAACGAGTAACGCTTGGGTTTTCTCCCACGTGTGTAACAACAGCAGCAATCGCTTCCAGAATAGCTTGATCTCGATCCTGATCACTTAAACCATCAACCCAATCCGGATGCCAACACTCAGGCCAACGCGGCACCTTACACCCAATAGCCAGCGTGATCTCAATCCCCTCTCGACCAGACGCTTCATTCAACACCCAATCCAGCTCTGTCCAATCATATTGCCCGCGAACAGATTCAATCCGATCCCAATAAACCGGGATGCGGAACTTGCGAACACCAACTTCATCAAGCAAAGCTACAAATACCTCTTGATAATCCAAACCAAGTTCTTGAGCATAGACAGTACTAAAGGTCACTCCAAAATCAGGTTCTTCAAAGGAACGCACCAAAAAAAGAAAACCAACAACAAAAACCGCGCCTAATAGCACGGCAACTGCAAGCATATAATCAAATCGAGTCAATTTCTTCATAATACAATGCCGACCACATTACTCAATCTCCTCTTTCTTTTCCCGAATAAACGCTAACCAACCTTCAATCATGGCAATCGCCATCTTAAACGGTGCCTCCACAATATAATCTAAGAAAAACAAGAACACGTTAATCCGTGGCGCGCGCAAAGCCAGCCAACGACCAACGCGAATGATCGGCAAAAAGTAGAAATCAACCAAGGTCGACAAGATTCCAGTGCGCTTATCAATAATCAACAGATCACGTTTACCCATACGCAGCTTAACCCCAAAGAAAACAACCAAAGACATAAAGAACAGGAATATAGCTATCGAAAGCGTATTAAAGTCTAATGAATAGAGTAACGAAGCGATCAAACCGTAAGAAACAACGAACATGGCCAAGTAAAGTAAATCAAAGATACGGCCCAGAGCCGAGCGCCATGGACGCTTGGTTTTATAAACCAACGACAGCTCACCCTCGTTATATAACAACGCATACAAACTCTTAATAATTTTGTCTGTGTTCCTTTTCTTTGGAATAGTTACTGTAGCTCCAATAACCATTAATAAAATTGGGAAAAAGACAACGTTAGTGATCAGTGGAATAAAGTTTTCAGTCTGAATAACAACCACGTCATACGGAAACTCAATCAGCAAGGCCAAGAGCATTTTAGTGATAAACAAGAAGATCACTGCTCGAATCACGCCGCGGCGCAGACGATTATGAAAATCCTTGTAACGTTTCTTAGCTGCTTTATCCACAGCTTTCTTAAGTGAGGTCTTATCTGACAAAACAGCTGGTGCCTTCTCTGGATTGTTAGCAATAACATCATGAAGCACGTTAAACATGATCACGTAACGACGGATCAAACGACTAAGCGAA
This sequence comes from uncultured Gammaproteobacteria bacterium, assembly GCA_964504365.1. Lineage (GTDB taxonomy): Bacteria > Patescibacteriota > Patescibacteriia > UBA9934 > CAZDDW01 > CAZDDW01. The sequence goes on from CAZDDW010000012.1 coordinate 26,432, forward strand.
TCTAAGCCAGGGTGATTAATCTGTGCCTCAACAGAAGCATGTACTTTTTTCAAGTTACTAACAACCTCTTCAACCAAACTCTCACTTGCCTTTGGCCAGTTAGGATAAAACAAAAGCATGACTCGATAACGCAGCGTTGGCAGATTCGAACGCAACACAGTACGGTGAATTGCCAAATACAACTGCATCTCCCGCTCTGACGGTTTAATCAACTTACTCTTCCATTTAATTCGATCTTTGAATTCGTTGTACGCGTAAGTCGCTAACGCTTCCTGCTCAAGCGGTGGAATCAACAAATATTCAAGTTCTGTGGACATTAAATCCAAAATCCATTCATAAAGATCACCTGTGTCAGATAGCTGACCCAGCTTGATAAACATGTGTCGGTACTTTTTTAGCACCTTGGCAACATCCTTAATCCGATCCTCATGAACCGCCTTGTTTGGCAAATAGCGCGCCCAGATCAATTCATGCAACAATTCACGAGCCACCTCATTCATGTCCTCATCCGGTTCAAGCCGACGACGCAAAATGCGACGAATTGCATTACAACGTAGGCGATGCACCTCATCGTACTCAAGAGTGTTGCGAATCACTTCGTAAACAGAGGCTGCTTTTGAGATGGTCTCATCAACCGAAATAACCTCCCCTTCCGGCGGAGGCGTCTGATGCTGAGCCTGATAAGTTGTCTTAACTAGTTTATTAAGCTGTGCGCTCATAAGTATAAGGTTATTATAAGTGGTTTTGACTTAAATGTCGAGGTGTTGACAACCAACCAAATAAAAGGCTAAGCTTGCACCAGATCGTTCCAAAAGACCACAACTTCAAACGGGGGAAAGCAAAATGCGCTCACCAAACATCCTGTCTATCATCGCCGGCCTGGTCGGCGGCTCGCTCGGCTACGGCATCGGCGCCTGGTTCCAGATAACCTGGCTTTCGGTCGTTCTGTTCTTCTGCCTCGGCTACATCGGCTATGACTTCCGCCGCGTGCTCAGCGTTAGCTGGATGGTCGCTGAACAAACGCTCGACCTCATGTTCGAATTGATCCGTGCTTTTGTGTACTCCCTCGATGAACTCAGGCGGTTTTTTCATGAAATGTTGAACCCACGTGCCTACTTGACCTTGCCGCTTTTCGTGCTGTTCTGGGGCATGGGCTTTGCCTTCCTCAACGACGGTGTGCGGATAGCAGGCGCTCTGGACTGGATGCTGCACTGGCCAAGCTACATCATGGCTAATGTAGAATGGAGTCGGGAGACCGGTGATAGCTTCACCTTCTACTTCTGGCTAATCGTTATGACAATTCCTGCCTTCGCGGCTTACTGTGTCAGTGGCTGGATGCTGCAGATCTTCATGCCAGTAATCAAGCTGATTGGTGTGCTCCTAGCCACACTGATTATGTCTCCGCTGGCCACGTACCGGCTCTGCCGCACCTCGCCTGAAGGCTTCCTGCTCCCGTTCTACAAGATGTACGACCTTTATGTGTTCATCGACAAGGACTTGATGCCCGTGGCCAAGCAGTACGCGCCACTGGTTCCATTGGTCATGCTCTGGACACTCTTCTGCCTGATTGTCGGACCAGTGATCCTGTTGATCAAAGGCCTGACCTTGATCCTGATCGGAATCCACAGCGCCCGGCGTTTGGCCATGGCCCTGACGACCACGGCCGGTGGTATCGCCTACATGCTCATGGTTCCGTTCCCGAGCGAGCTGGTGCCTATCGCCCTGGCCTCAATCGTCTGCGGCCTATTCTGCGGCCTGAGCTGCTTGGTAGTGGCCTTGATCCTGGATGGCGAACCTCGACGCGCCATGTTCTGGGCTTTTGTCCGCCGCCCGATCCTGAGCATGGCTCCGCTCTACAAGAGCTAACCTCATGTCCTGCCTGACAAGCAGGACTTTTTCTTTTGATAGCCGACCACTTCCTTGACAATCTAACCTAATCCTAGCTAAGGTGAGCTCAAGGAGGAAGTTGATGAGAAAATTGGCTCTCATCTGTGTGCTCTTTTTCACGACTGTGATCGGCCTTGGTGCTCTGGCCCAACCGTCTGTAAACATCGACGCCGACGACCCGCAACTGCAATGGGCTGGCCTTGAGTTCCAGCCCATAGTTACCGCACAGGTGAACTTCTTGCCGCACCTGGCTGCCCGAGCCACGCTGCAGTATTTCGGAAACAGTCACAGTAAGACCAGCGTCGTCTACGGCTACTTCGGCCCCAGCTTCATACCTGCTGACTGGGTGACAATCAGCCCAATGCTTGGACTGACCAATGGCTGGTTCAAGCACCAGACACCGGAAGGTGAACACAGTGCTGCTGGCCTGACCCTGTCGCTCTTGATCGAGTGCTCATTCGTTCATGAGCGACTAGATATCTCAGCCCAGATCGACGGCTATTTCGGACAAGCCAAAGACGAGCTCGATGTCTACGCGTTCTATCGAACGACCTACCATGCCCGACCGCACCTGAATGTCGGCTTACAAGCTGAACAGGTCAACGAGTATGTGATTCTTGGTCCACACATCGGAGCAAGCGTGAGCACACCAGATGAACGAGTCACGGTTGCTGGTGAACTTCAGTACTATCTCTGGCCCGAGTCCGGTGGTGAACAACCGGCTTCACACAGCCTGCGACTGGTAGTGACACTCGCTGTGCAGAAATGACGTCCTCACAAAAACAAAAGCAGCTCAAGGCGCTTACCTGAGCTGCTCTTTTCTTTTCAACTATCTTTATGCTTCTGACTTTGGAAGAATCTTGAACATTCCACAGTCACATACTGTGCACTTACCCTTAAGTGCTGGGCGGGTTCCGCCACCCTTTGCTGGCATAGCCACCTTTTCCTCATCCTTCATTTCCCTCTTTTCTTTGCATTTAACACAATATCCAATTGTGCCAGCATTTGCATCATCTCCCATATTTGTACTTATTTAAGTAATTTATTAAAGTTTTAAGGCTAAGACCGGGATAGGTTATCCACAATCATGCTTATTATAAATATAGTCTAGCTTATTTTAAGCCTAAGCGCCAGTGGGTTGTCAACAGGCCTATTTTTTATTCCTAAGCACAAGCATCAAGTCCGAGACATTGGCACCAGTCTTTCCGGTCTTGATTTGACACTTCAAAGGCTTGAAAAAGTTGTAGGCATCGTTGTTTTGCAAGGCTGTTTTTGGATCTAGCTGGCGTTTTTCAATTAAGTCCAACAACTCTTGATCAGCGAACGCACCGGCTGCTGGTGTATTATCGATCCCGTCGCTAGCTACCGAACTAATCAAGGTATCTGATGGTAATTTTGACAAAGCACCAAGCACCAACTCCTGATTGCGTCCACCTTTTCCATTTCCACGAACAACAACATGCGTTTCTCCAGCAGCGATCAAGGCTTCACCGCCTTGAACCGCTTGCACCAACTCTGAACCGACTTTCTGTGCTTCACCAGTCAACTGCCGCGAGTACAAACGATCTGAATATCCTAATTTCTTTGCTTGACCTTGCATGGCTTTGACTGCTATCTGATTTGAGACCAACAAAAAGTTCTGAACCTTTTTGAAATATACTGGATCCTTTGGTGTTTCTACTGGCTCACATGTTGGCACCTTACATTCTTCAAACAACCGACAACGATTAATAATTCGTTTAGCATCTTCAACAGTAGTTGTATCCAGCACAGTCGGACCAGAAGCAACAACAGACAAATCATCACCAGGCACATCAGAAAAAACCAAACCGACCACAGTTGCTGGATGAGCCAAGCGGGCAAACTGTCCACCCTTTATCTCAGACAGGTGCTTACGCACAGTGTTGATTTCTTGAATAGTCGAGCCGCACTGAAGTAAGTACTCGTTGATCTTAACCAGACTCTCACACTTCATCTGACAAGGCTGAGTAAGCAAAGCTGATCCGCCACCAGAGACTATTGTTAGTACCAGAGTCTTAGAATCAAAACTTTTTAGCTTTTCCATAATCCGGGCTGTGGCTTTCAAGTTCTTTTGCGATGGTAACGGATGAGTCCCTTGAACATACTCAACTCGCTTAAGGATACCGTTCTTTACTACGTCGATAACGATCCCGTTAGTGATTCGCTTACCAAGAATCCGCTCAAGCTCAACCGCAGCGTCATGAGCAGCCTTACCAAATCCGATTACATAAACACGTTCAAATTTACTTAGATCATAACGTCGAGACTGAACTTTCAAGACATCGCTTTCAAGTGACACAGAACGACGAACCGCTTGCCGTGTATTGATCGCCTGTAAACCAGCCTCGATTATACTTAAAGCATCCTGCCGCATCTTGTTTGTGGCCAATTTGTCAAAATTCTGAATTATTTTTTGAACAGCCATTACTTTGTACCTTTAATAATATCAAGCACATCACGGGCAGACTTTTCTCCAATCAATCCCTCAAAGAAACTTAAGTTATCAAACTCATAAAGCAGGACCAAAACAATAACAATCGCGGTTCCAAAAGCACCTTTTAATATGGCAAACGAGATTGGATATAACGAAGGCAAGAACGCCAGGGTGATTAGCAAAATTAAACAAAGCACAACAATCAAAATCCACTGGAACATTGGGATACGTTCCAAACGCAAAACCACCATTTGCTTACGACTCTTCTGAAGTTCTTGCAAGGAGCTCATTATTGTTCGCATTAACCAGTTCTTACTTTGAATACCCTTGTCAGCAAGCAGGGTGTTTAGTTTTGTGATCGTTTCTGATTTATGTGTGAAATGATAATCCCAAGCCTTTTTTTCAGAATTGTCTCGTAATGTGCCTGGATTATTTTCCCAGCCTGTTCTTTAACTTTGGCCCCGGCATGATCAAACGCACGATATATGGCTGACATCTCACCATCAAAATCTGCAATCGTGGCTCTTATATTGTTATAACGCCGGCCTTGTCGAGAAATAAAAAAACCAGTAAAAATTGCAAACAAGAATGAGGCAATGGTCAGAATGGTCTTTGTGGTCTCGAACTCTTCAAAATCCAGATAATAATATCCAACAGAAAACAAAATAAATATTAATAACGTAAAAAGTTTTCGCATATTTTTATTTCTTTCCTTTAATAATATCCAACACGTCGCGAGCTGACTTTTCACCAATCTGCCCTTCAAAGAAACGTAGCTTGTCGAATTGATACAAAAGAATAAGAACAACGATCACAGAAGTCCCAAAAGCCGCCTTTAGAAGTACTGTTAAAAAGCCATGGGTTGCAGGGACAAATGAGATTGTGATCAATAAGATCATGCCTAGCACAATAATCAAAATCCATTCAAACTTTGGGATGCGCTCTAAGTGCAAGTTGATCATCTGTTTACGACTGATCTGAATCTGTTCCAATGAATTAAAGATGCTACGCAAAGCCCAATTCTGAACTATATCGCAACTCTTCTTGCACGGATCTTTGAACAGCAGCTCATGGATTTCAGACAAAGTAGTTGACTTGTGTGTAAAATAATGATCCCAGCTTTTCTTTTTTAATAATGTCTTGTAGTGCTTTTCAATTATGGATGCCAGCTTTTTGTGGATCTCAGGGTTTAAGTGTCGAAACGCTCTGTACAGGGCTGACATCTCACCATCGAAATTAGCGATCTCTTGGCGGATCTGGGTATAACGCGAGCCTTGGCGAGCAATAAAAAAGCCTGCGAAGATCGCAAACAAGAATGTCGATACTGTAAGAATGATATTTGTAGTTACCAGCGATTCGAAGCTGAGGAAAAAATAAGCCACGAGTAGGCAGGCAAAAATTAAAATAACAAAAATTGGCAGCATAGATTTATTTTAGTTTTCTTTATTGTAACAAAAAATAGGCTTTTGGCCTAAAAAGTATTTGAGCTCGGTCCAAGGGTCGGACCGAGCTCGTGATTCTCAGATCTGGAGAGAACCGCTAGGTTCATCAATCAAACAGATCTGTTGTTGCTTAGTGTGGCAGGGGTTACGTGGGTGGGGTGTAGAACCCCCAGAGACCGGAGTCTCCTTTTGTTCTCACGCAACCCCTGCTGAGGCGGCGGTTTGCAGTCCCGCCGCAGATGAAGGGTGCAGGGGCATAAAACCCCTAGTATACACCCGGGCCTCCATTCGGCTTCCCCCCGGCCATCAAGTAGCACCGGTACGGTCGTGACAGGAGGTCTAAGTCACGCCTTTTAAGGGAAGAGGTGCGGGGCTCAGGAGAACGAAATTATCTCCATACTGACCCTTTACGAACACCACTGAACATGCTGCCAAGTGTGGATTTCGTGGGCTCGCCGTACTAGACGAGTTCCAACACACAGCAGGTGACTAGACAAC
>CAZDDW010000013.1:0-29396 GCA_964504365.1 uncultured Gammaproteobacteria bacterium
CTACGTTCGGTTCGGATAAGCGCTGAAAGCATATAAGCGCGAAGCCGATCCCAAGATTAACTTTCTTTATGAGACCCCTCCGAGATGAGGAGGTTGATAGGCTCTAGGTGTAAGCGTGGCAACACGTTCAGCCGAGGAGTACTAATAGGTCCAGATCTACAACCATTTAATAAGTACGTTTCTCTATCTAATGTTTCAGTTAATAAAATCCCCAATATTCTGGTGGTTCTTCCGGGAGTGTTACACCTGTTCCCATCTCGAACACAGCAGTTAAGCCTCCTAGGGCCGATGGTAGTCCTTAGGGCGAGAGTAGGTAGCCGCCAGTATATTGGGGATTTTTTGATTGGTTGACTCACCAGCTGCCTGGTTGACAAAGATGGCCTTTTGTGTCATTATGATATGTTTGCATCGCAGATCGATCTAAACAATTCAAACAAAGCTTGGAGGCAATCTTGCCAAGACCAAGAGTCAAATTCAGTAGGCACGCTCGTGAGCGTGTAAGAGAACGCCTGAGTTTGTCAGTGCTCGACGTTGCCAGTCTGATTGATCAAGACAAGGTCGTACTAATTGGTCAAGATGCCAATGTCGGTACAGACTACGTATTGTTCTACTCTAGACCAGATGCGCGTTGTTTTGTGGCTTTGCTTGATAGCAAAAGCAGCGCGGTTATCACTGTCATGCCGGTAACCTATGAAGTTGGCCAGTATGTTACGTCTGAATTTTTGCTGCAAGCTCGCGAGCTGGTGCTTGGCCAAGAAGAGGTTACGCTTTTTAGGTGCACCCTCATTGCTAGAGATATTCTTTCAGGGAAAAAGCAAAGCCTGTTTCTTGGTTGGCTGCCCCTATCCGGGATGAATCGGATGGCGAAAGATGTTTTCATGGATCCGGCTGGAAGGGCAGGTTTACGTGAAAGAGTGGAAGCCAAACTTTCAGTCACACTGATTCCATTGCGGCTGGTTGTCAAAAAAGGGAAAAGAGGCAGGGCTGCTCATCAGCCAGTGCCAGACCACTGGTTCCCGAAACCAGACAAAGGTCCGCAGCTTTTCTGCTACTGCCTTGTTCAGGTAAATGGAGATGTAAATGAGGAGATAATCAGTCTTGGTAAGGTTCCTGTATCTGAAGCCGGGACCGGGTCAACTGCAATACTAAACAACCATCCGATTATGGATGAGTTGAGAGATCGGCTTGTTCTGCAGCTGGCTCCAGGTCAACGACCAAAGTCCTTGAAGATGACGCTTGGGCCGCGTGGCCCACAAACGTTCGTTGGCGTGCCTGCTGATTGGGAACAGCTCTACCGCAGAAAGTGAACTCGAGGCAGCTCCTCGAGTCTTTTATTTTATCTTCTCTACCTCAGGTAATCGTTCCAACGATGGCCAGTATACGTCCACAGCATTAAAGTTAACATAGTCATTAATGTTCTTGCCGTGTTTGATTGATAATGAAAACACCATGCGATGAATCGGGGAGAACAAGAAGTATGATTCGTCTTTTTGCCAAGCTCTGATTTCTTGTGGACGACGCGGTTTTCGGAATTTGTATTCACTACGTTTTTTTAATCGCCCGGTTTCGATTCGTTTGAGCAAACGATCAATCACCCAGACCAAAGTTTCTTGTTCGGCCTGATTCAGATCTTCCAGCTCACCGACATGCTCTGGTGACAAAAAGGTCTCGACTAGTTTTTCGTGCTTGTTGCTTTTAGGATCGATTAGTTTACTGATTCGATCCGGTAACACGGTCTTGCCCGGCTCACTAGCTCCGTCTCCTATAAAAACAGAAAGGAACCGCGCTCCGTCGGTTCCACTTATAAATCCATGTGCTGCTCCGGCTGGGATAATCATTGCCTGTCCGGTCTCAAACTTTTTAATTCCATCATCGGTAATTAGTTCAACTGATCCTTGGGCCAAAGCCACACACTGGTCATGGTGTGGGTGAGTGTGTAATGGTGACTTCACTCCAGGTAAATAACAAATGGCACTTACTCGAACTTTCGGTCGAGTAATTAAATGTTGGGTCGCGTATCCACCATTTTCCACCTCTGGCCAGACTGATGTCATATAGTTTCTTGTTACCAGCACTCAAGATCAAAGGTCAGCGATTCTAATGCAATACCTAGTTCTTTGATGGCTCGCTGTCGCTCTTGGCGATTGGCTTCATCATCAAGAAGTGTACTGATAATCTCGCGTCCACCCTGGGCAGGGTTGGGTTGGTGTAAACCGGCTGCCGTCCCCACGATTTGGCTTTGCGGTTTAGAAAACATACAGAGTTCTTAGCTCTTATATATCCATCAGATCACTTCCTTGCGATTTTGTCAAGCCCTTAATCTGACGCTTTGAACAATTTTTGTAAGCAAGGTACAATGGGTCAGTAAAAATAAACTTAAATTATGAACATAAAAGTTGTTATTCTAGCTGCGGGCAAGGGAAAGCGCATGGGCGCTGATATTCAGAAGACTTTGCTCCCTTTAGCAAATAAACCAATGATTGAGCATTTGCTTGATGCTGTTGATTTATGTCCGATTGAGATGAGGTCTGTGGTAATTTATGGTTATGGTGGCGAAGATTTGGTTGAGTTTGTTAGTGGTCGAGCTGACACGGTTCTACAAGAGAAGCAGCTTGGTACTGCGCATGCGGTTATGGTTGCTCGTGATGCTGTTGTTGGGTCTGAGACAGTTATGGTTCTCAATGGCGACAACGCTTTGGTTTCTTCAGAGACTGTTGGGCGTTTGATTGACCATCACCAGCAAAGTCCGGCAGCGATTACTATGGCTATTGGTTGTGTTGAGGATTACAAGGACTGGCGATCTTGTTTCTCAGCTTTTGGTCGCATTCTCCGTGACAAGTCTGGTAATGTGATTGCTATTCGCGAAGCAAAGGATTGTTCTAGAAAAGAAATAAAGGTTCGAGAAGTTAATCCTGGTTTTTATGTTTTTGATAACCAGTGGCTTTGGAAAAATATTGATCAGATCGGAACTGATAATGCGCAGGGCGAGTTGTATCTGACGGACTTGGTTGAGATTGCTATCGCCAATGGCGATAAAGTGAACACGGTCGAGATTCCAATCGAGGAGTGTGTTGGTTGCAACACACCAGAGGAATTAGCTTTCGCTGAAGAGATTTATAACAAGAGGTTATGCGATTAATCACTGACTGGCACATTCATTCTGGCTATTCTCGAGCTTGCTCGAAGGAATTGACTTTGCCAAATATTGCTAAGGCTTGTGAGCGCAAGGGAATTAATATTATTGCCGCACCGGACTGGACTCATCCAGCCGTGTTTTCTGATATTGAAGAGCTGCTGGTTGAAGATCGTCCGGGCATGTATCGACTCAAGGATGGGTCAAGTAAGACCTGGTTTATGTTGTCGACTGAAGTGGCACAGATATACAAGAAAGGTGACCGCTGTCGACGAATCCATAACAATATCATGGCACCATCGATTGAAGTTGTTCGAAAGATTAATGCCGAACTTGATCGTCGTGAGTTCAACTTGAAGTCCGATGGCCGGCCCATCCTGGGAATCGATTCCGAGGAGCTGTACAAGATCGTCAAGGATATCGACGAGCGAGTAATCATGATTCCGGCTCATGCTTGGACACCGTGGTACGCTATCTTTGGTTCTAAGTCTGGGTTTGATTCGATCGAAGAGTGTTTTGGTGAGATGTCACAGTACATCTATGCTGTTGAAACAGGACTGTCTAGCGATCCATCAATGAACTGGCATTTGTCTGGGCTTGATAAGGTTGTTTTGGTTTCGAGTTCAGATGCACACTCATTACCAAAGCTTGGTCGAGAAGCGAATGTATTTGATATCGAAGAACCAAGCTATGATGAATTTGTTCGTATCATGAAAGAGCAGGACAAAGAAAAGTTCTTGTACACGATCGAGTTTTATCCTGAGGAAGGGATGTATCATGCTGATGGTTGTCGCAACTGCGAGTTTTCTTGCGAACCAGAACAAACACGAAAATTGGATGGCAAGTGCCCGACCTGCAAGAAATCAATGACTATTGGAGTACTGAATCGTGTTATCGAAATTGCTGATCGTAAATCTGATTCCTTGCCAACAGATCGAATTCCTTACAAATCAATCGTGCCGCTTGATGTGATTATGGCTGAGGTGAATGAGGTGAAGACGCTCAGTTCAAAGAAAGTGCAGGAGATGTATCAGAAGGCAACAGACGAACTTGGTACTGAATTTGATATTTTGCTTGATACGCCGATTGCAGAAATAAAAAAATTCGATGAACGCCTAGCTGAAGCAATTGAACGCATGCGCACTGGCAATATTCACATCAAACCTGGCTACGATGGCGTCTACGGCGAAGTCTCAATCTGGTCAGATAAAGAAAGACCAAAAGGCCCGGCACAGAAAGTCTTGTTGTAGGAAATATCTTGACAAAATAGCACAAAAGTGCTATTTTTTATTGTCAGAAAGGAGGTCGCAGATGCGACAGATGACTCTTCGTAAGAAGGTCGTCTATGCGGCCTTCGTTTTTGCCCTGGTCTTTGCCCTGCTCAATGTGCTCTCGCTATCGGTCAGTCCCAAGCGCTCGGCATCTCACGACAGTCCACTGATGAACCTGTACCAAGATGGAACCTTCGCTTTTGACACTGACGTCAAGAGCATTAGCGAGGACAATGATCCAGATCGAGCCTTTCGTTATGTGTTAGACCAACAACGATGGTACCGACTGGATCCGGAACCAGTGATTCCAGACAATGATCAACTGGTGCTGAGCTTCGGTGATTCCTCGACCTTTGGGTGGGGTTTGGTCGGTCGTGACCAGGCGTATCCTGGGGAGCTTGATCAGATGCTGCCTGTAGGTACACGCTCGGTTAACCTAGGTGTGCCTGGATATTCGTCTTTGCAGGGCTTGCGTTACGTTGAGCAGATGCTGTTGGCACACCATGGGCGAATCAAGGCGATCACTCTGTACTTCGGCAATAACGATTCGACCGAGAACGGGGCACCAGACGCAGAGAAGATTCAGTTCGAGGCCCAGTTTGTTCACAGTGTGCTCAGTCGATTGCCGCTGTATCGGGCGATGTCCAAGCTGATCCCGACTCGTTTGAACGAGAACCGCAAGCCACGGGTGAGCCCGGACGAGTACGAGCAGAATCTGCGCGCCATGATCGAGCTGGCGCGTTCGTACGAGATCCGGACGATTGCCATCATGCCACCTGAACATTTGAGTTGGCCTCCGGGCCACGTGAGGCATGGAGTCGATCTAACACCTCGCATCCAGAATACTTGGACATCGTCAGAAATGATCGAAGCCAAGCGGTTGTACGACGAGGGCAAGGCTCTGGCTTATCAGCAGAGCGATGAGTGCGAGCAACGATTCCGGGGTGCGATCGAGCATGACTGGGTCATTCCGCGGATCAAGGTTGCTTGGCAAGCGCGACTACGTGGTCTGACAGCCGAGCTTCAGGTGCCATTGATCGAGACCCAGGAGGTCTTCATCCCGGCTGAGTATCCTGGGGAATTCGTCGATTACTGCCATCCCAGCGAACGTGTTCACCAGCAGATCGCTGAGCAGATCGCTGGGCGTCTATAACCCGCGCACAACACAGTGCCCGGGTTTTTCTATACCAAAAATCTCCCATCAATTGAGTAGGAGATTTTTTGGTTTTATTTCTTGCGTCGTTTCGCAGGCTTTCGCTTGCGAACTACTTTACGCTTCGCAGGCTTTCGCTTTGCTACCTTACGTTTGGCTGGTTTGCGCTTTGCAACCTTCCTCTTCGCAGGCTTTCGCTTAGCTGGCTTGCGTTTAGCAACTTTACGTTTAGCAGGTTTTCGCTTGGCAACCTTGCGCTTGGCAGGTTTCCTCTTAGCTACTTTCCTCTTCGCTGGCTTGCGAGTTACCTTTTTCTTCTTGGTAACTTTTCGCTTAGCAGGCTTTTTCTTTTTTGCTGGCATGTACTTTCACCCCCTTCCATTTTTGAGATAATGCAATGAGAAATAAATCCTCCTAGCAATTTAAAAAAATTCGACCTGAGTTAATTATAAAACTTTTTTGTGTAAAAAAAAAGAAAGAAACGCAAAACAAGTTGTAAAAAGAAAACTTTATTCAATAATATCAACTGGTGTTCCAGTATCTGCAAAGTTGTAAATCCATTCTGCATTTGATGTCGAAGCGTTCACACAACCGTGGCTCATGCGTTCACCAAAGTTGTCATGCCATGGTGCAGAGTGGATATAATAGTGATTTTGAAACATCAGATTCCAAGGAGTAAGACCCATGGAATAATTTTCAGAACTTCCAGCACCATAATTCCAAGTGTAGTCCACCCATGGTTTTTTGGCTAAAACTGAATGATTTCCAAGCGGTGTTGGGAACCACCAGGTTCCAGAACTAATAAAGAAAGAAGTGTTTAGCAGGCCGTTTTCATAAGCGAACAAGCGCTGTTCTGAAATGTCGACAATAATATGCTTGTTACCATCTGGTCCTTCGAGCCGATCACCTGGTACAGCAACAACTTCCTCGCTACCGTTCCCATCAAGATCAGCAATCGTATAGTTGTAGACACTTTCATCAATAGTAAAACTTGTTAAAGTGTTTACAATTTTATCCACAGTTGCTATTTGGTTTTCAAAAATTTTGTAATAAGTTTTTTCATTTTTGTTCCCAGTTGCGTGTGAGACAACAAGTTTGTTTGTTCCGTTTTCATTTTCAATTAAAACTTCAACGCCACTTGAATCACTTGCATCGTACGCAAAAAATTGTTGATCAAGTTGCCAGGAGTTATTAAACCATTCCCAAACACGAACATGTGGACCACCAGTTGGTCCAGGTGTTGTTACGATTTCAGCCACACCATCGTTGTCAACATCACCACAAGCCACATTCACTCCTCCACGAAAATCTTCGGCATAGGCAAAGAAACCATTGTTGAATTTTACGTTTCCGTAATTATCAAAAACACGAACTTGCGGACCGCCGCCATATTGGGTCCCTGTAACGACTTCGGCCGGGCCGTCGCCATCAAGATCACAAGCAGCCACAGTAACGCCACGACCAAAATTATCAGCGTAAGCCAAGAAACTTAGAATCTCAGAACCATCTTGTCGTAAAAAATGAACACGAGGATCATTTCCTAAGCCATGCCCTACGATCAACTCCGGAGTGCCGTCAGTCCCCAAGTCAGCTACGGCAATTGTTGCTCCGCCTGTATCATTGGTTAGTGAGAATTCGCTGGTGCGTAAAACCGAGCCATTGCTATTGTAAGTAGTGATCGGTAGCGAGCGCACTTGAACTGCTAAAGCAGTTTGTGTGCAAATTAAAAACAAACCAGTTACTAGGCAAGTTGTGAGAACAAGCGGTTTCATAATAGGCTTATTTTACCAAATTTCAGCCTTTGAGTCTAAGTCATTGACATGTGGGTAATTTTAAGGTATTATATTGGCACTTTAAGGGAAATATGGGCCCGTAGCTTCCGCCTTTGCCAAGGCTTCGGCGGACAGGCAGTTGGATCTACCAACTTCGCCACGGCCCTGCTTAAAGCATGTGGGCCCGTAGCTCAGTTGGTAGAGCACCTGCTTTGCAAGCAGGGGGTCAGGAGTTCGAGCCTCCTCGGGTCCACCATCCTTCGCTCCAGCAAGATATTGTGCTGGTGGAGTGAAGGATGCCCTTCGAAGCTTTAGCGAAGAAGGGCCTAAGATAAGGCCCAGCTGGAGCTATGGACGGCAAGCCAAATTCGGTTGTTAACCGGATTTTTTGTTTAGTTTTAGCTAAGCGGGGTTGACATTATGCTATAATTATGCTACAGTAAGCTGTTTTTGACATGGAACCGATTTTAACCCGATGCACATACAGAGGAGAAAGTACATTGCAAAACGATACACAATTCGTTCGATTCCTGACCGCTGGCCTGGCCCTGTTGCTTTTCATCTTGTTCTGGGGGCTGTTGGCCAACGTGGATCACTCCTGGTCGATGTTCTTCAAGTACCTGGGCGTTGTCCTGACGACGACCGTGCTGAGTGCACTCATGCTGACCATCAGCAAGTGGGTCCAGGCTGTTCCCATCTTCCATTGGGTCATCCTGACCTGTCTGATCGTTGCTGCAATTCTGGTGGCGGTAACTTCACCGCTCGACTACCTCTTCGAAAAAGAGGCGGCAGCTGGTGAGACTGACGAAGCCGACGACGCGACCGAGGATGACGCCCAAGCCGAGCCGGCCGAGGACCCAACGCCAGCTGACGAGCCTAAGGCCGCGTACGCTGGCCGAACGATCACCGTTGGCTCGATGACCCTGAACGTTCCCCCGGGTCCGGATTCAGACAACGGGGTGACCAACTTGAGCGAGGCCATCGAACGCGGTCGCGCTCTGCTCGTCGACACCAAATTGCTCGAGCGTCCTGGCAAGTGCATGAGCCTCAAGGGCAATCCGCAGCGCTGCCAGGACGTGATGATCGCTGTGGCCAATGGCGATCAGCTCAAAGCGGTCATCGTCCAGGAGTACTCGGAGAAGTACACCGAGGACGTCAACGGCAAGAAGATGGCCCGCTGGCGCCAGACCTGGGTCTCGAGTGACCCAGCGTTCCAGATCGAACTGTGCGGCAAGTTCAACTGGCTGAACAGTATCTGGAAGGTGACTGAGAGCACCTCTGCTGATCGCTGGACAGTTGTCGCCAGCAAGTACAACATGAAGCGAAAAGGGAAGCGGGTCGCGGAGGTCAACACTCCGTATAACGCTGGCCTGGACTCACCAGAAATGCGTGAGGCCGGTCTGCGTTACTTGGCTGAGTTGGCTCAGAGCGCCCAGGACTACCTGGAAGAACATCAGGTACCATCGGTCTACTTCGATGGCCAGGTCTCGGAGATTTACCCGCCGTCGGTTCCGGTTGCTCTGGTTCTGACCGAGAACACCGGTGCGGTCGTTTTCGATGAGTGTCCGACCGATGACTGTCGGTTGCGTGAGTTGAACAACGCCCTGGTCCGACTCGGGGCCAACCAGGAACAGGCCTTCCGGCACCGCAATTCAAGCGCCAGTGCCAAGGGCATCTTGCAGATCACTCGGCGCACCTTCATGGGTAGTCCAAGCAAGCCGAAGAAGGAGCCGGGTTTGCAGCGGATGTACCCGGCAGCCGGCCTGCCCAGGGATTTCCAGCAGGTGGTCAACCATGATATTGGTATGCGTGCCGCTTACGTCCATTTGGACAGCGAGATGTGGC
Organism: uncultured Gammaproteobacteria bacterium; assembly: GCA_964504365.1. Classification (GTDB taxonomy): domain Bacteria; phylum Patescibacteriota; class Patescibacteriia; order UBA9934; family CAZDDW01; genus CAZDDW01. Next base: position 9,175 of record CAZDDW010000013.1, read on the forward strand.
CTGTGCCAGCGGCTCGCCGGGAATTCTACCTGGAACACCCGGAGCCGTTCTACCAGTATCTGGCTGCAGCCTACAACGGATCTGCGGACAGGATCTCGCGCGTGATCACTGAGCACGGTGCAGACTGGCGTGATGGAAACCATCTCTGCACCAAGCGAGACTGCGAGTCACGCACCTACGTCGAAAAGTTCCGGTTCGTCTGGGACACCATTTTCGGTGAAGGGGTCGACCCGGATTCGCTGGACATCAGCGCCTACTTCGCACGATAGCTCTGGTCACTTAGCGCACGGCTAAGGTCGACCAAAAACGCTCATGGGTTTCTCCCACGAGCGTTTTTTAAATTCTGTGAAGTTTTAGTTTTGGCTTTGGCATTCGGTCTGCCTGGCCCGTGCTGCTTCCAGCACTTCGTTAGGTGGTGTATATTCTTCAAATCCAGCGTACGGATCTTCGATTGACATACTTAGTAAACTCATTGCCTCGTTTCTGTTCTCAGTGCCAAGTAGCAACGACTCGGTACAAGGCCCTGGGCTAGCACCAATAATTTTAGCCAGAATGATTAGATTTCTGTTGTCGATTCCAACAACATGGAAAGCCGGTACTCCCTCCCCAAGAAATGAAAATTCCCCAGATTCATATTCACCACGATAAAGTCTTTCAAAGTTGTGATTTTCCATGTGGTAGCGGTAGACACTTACCTCACTGCTATCCGTGTTAAAGGAATAAGCGGCAAAATATACAACATTACTATTTATTGGATTTGTTATGACCTGTCCACCAATGAATTGATTTGCCCCAAGCGTCTGAATATTATTCATTGCCCGGTCATAATCTTCCCAGTCTGGTGGATTTACTCCATTAAAATTTATTAATCCTGTTGTTTCTCCACCTTGCTCTATTTCATCTGTGTCTTGGTACAGGTCATCTGTTTCTGGCTCTGATTCACTCATGGTCAAAAAGAGAATGGTCAGGATAACTAGGATGAGCACAGTCAAGCCGATAAAGACCGAACGCGAGCTGCGCGGTTCTTTTATTTTTACTTCTTCTGGTCCAGGTGCTGATTCCTCCTGAGGGGTGTAGCTATACATCTCAGTCATAAGTTTACTTTACTTGATTAGGTGGTTTTTTTCCGTCTAAGAAAGCGATAATATTTTCTGCAGCAATCCGACTCATTTCTTGCCGCGCTTCGATAGTAGCCGAAGCTGTGTGTGGGGTCAAGATAACGTTGTCTAGTTTTCGTAGTTCGTGAGTGTCTGAGAGGTCACAGTCAATCGCTGGCTCACATTCGTAAACATCAAGTCCGGCACCACCAATCTGATTTTTCTCAAGAGCTTTAGTCAAGGCCAGCTCGTCAACAACAGGTCCACGCGACGTGTTGATCAAGAAAGCAGTCTTCTTCATTGCTTTAAGTTCTTTGGTTGAGATTAGGTGCTTTGTCGAAGGCAGTAAAGGTACGTGCAGTGAAACAAAATCAGATTGTTTGAGCAGTTGCATCTTGCTGCGATACTGCGCCCCATATTTTTTTTCAAGCTTTGGATTGCGTTTAATGTCGTTGTATAAAATTTTCAGTCCGAACCCATCATGCAAGCGCTGGATCAGGTTTGTTCCAATCATGCCGGTGCCGATCACACCCAAGGTCTTGCCAGCCACGTCTGTCCCTAAAAACATTTTTGGTCCCCATCCTTTATATTTGCCAGCGCGAGTGAATTTGTCAGTTTCAAGCAACCGGTGAGCCAATGCAAAGATCATCATTACAGAATGTTCAGCAACAGATTCAGCAACCATAGTGCTTGGCGTGTTTGAAACAGAGATGCTGCGCTTCTTAGCCTCTTCAACATCAACATTATTAAAACCAACCGCGTAGTTTGCCACCATCTTCAGTTGTGGACCAGCAGCGTCAAAAACCTTACCATCAATTCGTTCAGTTAGCAGAGATAAAATAACGTCAGCCCCTTTGACCCGACGTAGTAGCTCCTTGCGTGGAATTTTCTTGTCTTCTTTGTAAACACTTAATCGAACATCTTTGCGATTCTTTAACATCTTTAAGCCCTTGTCGGGAATGTCTCGACTAACAAAAACCTTGGTCATATTTTGTGTATTTTTATTTTGTTTAAATCTTTGACTGCCGGGATTCGTTTTAAGATACCAGTCTTGGCTCCTATCGAACCGATTACTGATTGAGCATTCAGCGTGCCAACTTGCAGTGCTTTAGGAATATCCGTGTCCTTTATTAGTGAAGTAACAAGACCTGAACCAAACGCATCACCAGCCCCGGTTCGTGAAACCACTTTTACGTTAGCTGGTTTGGCAAACCATTGTTCATCACCAAGGCAAGCATAACTACCTTGATTACCATCTGTGATAATTAAGATTAAATTGTGTTTGTAAAAAGTCTTAAAGATTCCTTCTAGATTTTTTTGTTCCTTTCCAGTTAGTGCCGTGGCCTCTTCTCGATTCATATTCAAAACAGAGAGCATTGGTAGCAGGGGAGCAAAAGCACGATACCCTTTCTCGATTTCCTTCATTCCTGGATTGTAAGCGACTTGGATATTTTTTTCGTGAGCTTTTTTGATAATTTTTTTTGCCAAAGCAAGGTTGCCACCAAGCGAGGTTAAATACAACCAGTCTGCCTTGAGTTTGTTCCAAGGAATATCTTTTTCAGAAAAGGTTGAAGAAACACCACGGCGCACGAGCACTGTTCTTTCGCCAGTCGGTGCAGTAAGAATAACTGAGTATGCTGTTTCTCCGTTGCGGACAGTCTTGATCAGATCAGTGTTGATTTTGTTTTTTTGCAGTTCCTCAATTAGACCGCGACCAGGCGAGTCGTCACCAGCACGAGCTACGGTCGCTGTATCTAGACCCAGTGAAGCAAAAGTCGCAGCTGCATTTGTTGCACCACCACCCGTGGTTAGCACCATTTGGTCGACCTCGATTTTTGAGCCCAAAGCCACACACTCGTAAGCACCAGTTTTAGATTTTGCCGAAGGCATGATTTTAAAATTTTTGGAAACCATGAAAACGTCTCGAGTTGCGGCTCCTATGGTAATTACATTGGGCATACACAGCTGTGTTTTACTTTTGCATTTTTGCGCCAAAGCTCGATCATGCGTAGATAGTTATCAGCAATCTGCTCAACGGCCTCGGCTCGTTTAATCTCACGGTCACGATATTGTTCTAACGACTTAAAGAAAACTGTTCGTCCCACAGCAAAGCCATTTACTAATCCTGTTGAGGCAGCTGTCTTGATCCATTTATCAACCAGCTTTGCATCTTCACCACGACCAAGAACAATTATGTTTACTGCTCGTCTAGATCGGTTGTTGCGTATTGTGCTAGCAACTTCAGCCCAAGCTTTTTTGCTCTCAACCGCCTCCACTTTCCAAACATCAGGATCAATTCCAGCTTTGTGGATCTCTTGAACCATACGTACGGTTAATCCAGGCTTTAGTTTTTTGTCGAATTTACGTTGATCGCCTTTGACCTGTTTCAACTGGGTTTTGGTTGGTGGCACCAGCGGTTCGAGCATAAAGCGATAGCCATTCTTTTCACAATAATCGTTCAAGCGCTTTAGTCGTTTGAGTTGAATTTGGTTGCCTTTTTTGTTTGAAGGGTTATAACGAACCAAGGCTTTAACAAAAGCCGGATTACTCTTGTCAATGTGCTCACCAAATTTGTTTCCAAACTCATAGTTAAAAACAGTAAGCCCACTTTTTTCAACCGGCACAGCAAAGTTATATTGCTTCTTTTTTGCCGCAGCGATGATTGGGGCACCAAACTCCTCATCGATCAACATTCCCATACATGGGGAGCAGCTGCCTTTTTTCATTGCTAACTCAAAAGCCTCAAAAACAATCTTCTTGTAACGTGTAACTTGCAGCTTGTCACCTGGTTTCACTGGATATCCCAAATCCAACAACTTTTTAGCAAAAGTTGAACGATGATCAAAAGGTAAAATATATAGTGGGCAGACGTATCCTTTCATATCTAGATTTTTTTTGGTTTTATTGTTTTGTGTTTTGTTAATCGAGCATTCATTTGTCCACGAGTAAGCAGGCCTGGTTGTGGCCCAACTTTTTGAATCACAGAAGCCGAGTCAGCGTTACCCCACCGGACAGCGTCTTCAACTTTTTTTCCAGCCACCAAAGCTCCTATAAAACCGGCTGAAAAAGCATCTCCGGCACCAGTCATTTCTTTTGGATTAGCTGGGAAGACTCGGCAATGAGTAACATGGGTCCCATCAAAAACGTATGTTCCATTTGGTCCATCAGTAATTACCGCCACCTCAGGCCCGAGTTTCCAGAGGCGATGAATTAAATATTCAATCCCATCCTTGCAGGTATTGTTGGCCAAAACTTTGGCCTCTCGCTTGTTGACCATTAAAACATCGCTGGCTGCGATTAGGTCAAATAAGACTTTTTTCCCTTCGGTCAACTGGATCGCCCCTGGATTTATGGCAACCTTGACACCATCATTCTTGATATATTTCATTACTTGTCGATACATTCCTTCATAACGATCGCCGAGCTCACCAATATATATCCATTTTGGCTTACTGATTTTTGGTAAGTGATATTGGTATGGCTGGTGACTAGCAATGATTGTGCTTTCTCCTAGGTAATTGACCACAGCAGAGTAACTTGATGGCTTGCCAGTGACAGCCTCGATATATTTTGTATCTACCTTCTCGTCTTTCAGTTTGATCAAAGCCATGTCTTTAGTGTTGTCTTCGCCCATGACGCTGTAAATACCCGTTTTATATCCTAAGCGCGACACACCAACAGCAACATTGGGGGCACTACCGGCAATCTGTTCTTCAAAACTGGTTACGGGAATTTTTGATCCATAGGCCAAACAAAGCCAACCCTCTTTTTTCATTAGTTTAGTTTTTTTGCTTGGAGGAATGGTGACAAAGGTATCAAGTTTAATATCGCCAATAGTGATCAGGTCGTACATAGATTATTTCTTTTTTATTACACGCTGAACTGCTTTTACAATGTGTGGCGCAGTTAGTCCAAAATGATTGAGGAGTTTTTCTGGTGGGCCAGATTCGCCAAAACGGTCTTTGATTCCAACACGTTCGATTGGCACGGGTCGTGATTCACTGAGTACTTCAGCCACTGCACTGCCCAAACCTCCAGCGATCTGGTGCTCTTCGACGGTAACAATGGCTCCGGTTTCACGAGCGGCTTTGACCAAAATCTGTTTGTCAATCGGCTTAATCGTGTGGCAGTTGATCACTCGGGCGTTGATCTTGTCTTTTTTTAATTCCTCGGCTGCTTTTAAAGCCTCGTACACCAGTGGGCCACAGGCAACAATACTGACATCTTTGCCTTTTCTAAACACCTCAGCTTTGCCAACTTTGAATGGAGTTGAGCCGGTAGTGAAGACAGGAGTTTTTTCACGAGCAAAACGCACGTAAACCGGACCTTTGATTTTTGCTGCTGCAATTGTGGCTTTTTTGGTTTCAACAGAATCGCAAGGAACTAGTACGGTCATATTCGGCAATACACGCATCAGAGCAATGTCTTCGATCATCTGGTGAGTCGCTCCATCAGGCCCAACTGAAACACCAGCATGGGCTCCAGCGATTTTTACATTTGTTTCTGACAAAGCAGCACAAGTTCGAATCTGTTCGTAGTTGCGACCAGGACTGAATGCGGCGTAGCTAGAAATAAAAGGCACTTTTCCAGCCAAGGCCATTCCAGCAGCGATTGCGGCCATACCTTGTTCGTAGATCCCAAGTTGAACAAACCGATCAGGATATACTTCTTTAAAATATGAACTACGAGTTGATTCGGTCAGGTCACAACAAAGTACAACAACATTTGGATTTCGTTTGCCAGCTTCAACTAATCCTTCGCCGTAGCCATTACGCGTGGGAACCATTTTAATTTTTGGATTGAATAGTTTTTTGACAAGCATATTAGTGTTCCTTTTTGATTCGTTCCAAATTTTCTCTGATTGATTTTAAAGCTTTCTGTGTTTCTTGACCTGGTGCAGGTGGCCGACCATGCCATCCTGGATCATTTTCCATAAAATCTACACCTTTACCTGGGGTGGTGTGGGCTATAATAATAGTCGGCTTTTCTTGAATTGATTGAGCTTCAGCAATCGCATTTACCAGTTCACGAATGTTGTGTCCATCAACTTCAATCACATGCCAGTTGAATGCTTCGAATTTATCACGCAAAGGTTCAAGTGGGGAAACATCTTCAGTGAACCCATCGATCTGAATATTATTTCGATCAAGGATAACAGTCAGGTTGTTTAGATTAAATGCACCAGCAAACATAAAGGCCTCCCATTCAATTCCGGTTTCCAGCTCTCCATCACTAATAAAGCAATAGGTGCGCCAGCGAGCCTTGTCCAGCTTGGCGGCGTAAGCACAGCCAGCAGCCTGGGCAATACCATCGCCAAGCGGACCGGAAGTGTTTTCGATTCCTGGTAGCTTGGTGTTTTCCGGATGTCCTTGTAGGCGCGATCCAAGCTGTCGCAAAGTGTTTAGTTCCTTGATCGGGAAATAACCGGCATGAGCCATGCAAGCGTACTGTACTGGGCAGTAATGACCAGCTGATAAAAAGAGCCGGTCTCGCTCAGCCCAGTTTGGCTTTTTTGGGTCATGGTTAAGAATATGAAAATAAAAAGCGGTCCAAATGTCAGCTGAGCCTAAAGGCCCGGCTGAGTGACCACTTTTAGCTTTAGTTAACATCTTGATTAAGTCTTCACGTACCTCGTAAGCTTTAACCTCAAGTTGTTTAAGCTTTTTATCGTGAAGATGAAGGGGTTTTCGTCTGGTCATAATAATCCCATTTTAGCATATTTCAGCATAGCTTGGAATGACGCCCGGAAGGGCGTCAACAAAATGACAGCCTTCCGGCTGTCATTCCACGCACCTTATGGTTTTGTATTAAATAAACGGCTTAGCAGATTTCCAGGACATTTCAAATATAGCTTTGTAGGTTTTGGCTACAGACGGATCCTCGATCCGGATAACGTACATATTGTTCTCTTCAAGGCGGAACATGGCCAGGACGTTACCGTAGATAACGTTATCATTTTCAATCCCTGATTCAGGAGCAATGCGAGCCGAGTACTGCTTACCAGCCCATTTGGCGAACTGTCGAGAAGATTTTTTATCTGCCGCAGTGTCATTGATAATTTCTCGCACCGGAATTTTTTTTTGTTTTGCGTTTCGACCAATTTCTTCAAAGTTGTCTGCAAACAGGTCTGACACAGCCTCCAGTTTTGCCCAGAAATATATATCCGGCGCATTCATGATTTCTTTATAGATCGTTTCCAGCCCAGCCTTTCCTTCAAGGATTGAAAATTTAGGGCGCCCGGCTTGACGTTCTTTCAGGTGGCGCAGCTTGGGCATGGATTCTTGAACTGCCTTAAGTTGATTTTTGGCTATCTCTTCCAGGCGTGTTGGATCAGCTGCCTTGTATAGCATCTTGTTTCCCTGGGGCACTTGAATAACCAGACCCTTCTTATTAAGCTCATCGATTTGAAGATAAACAGTAGGGCGTTTAAGGCCAGAATGTTCAGATGCTTTAAGAATAGAGGTTGTGCCCAAATAGAGAAGGGTCTCATAAACTTGGGTTTCTTTTTCAGTTAATCCAGGTAGCATACGCTTATATCATATCAAAAATGCCCCAACCTGTCAAGTATTCTGACAACATTCATCATATGTTAGGCTTAAACTATGAAAAAAGACACAATATTTTGTGTCTAATCGTTGACAATCTTGACATTTCATGGTATTATGTAGTCACGATAAAGATGAGACAGGGAGTCGAAGCCCAGGATCATCTAGAACATTGAAACATATAAAGGAGAGAGCCCAGACCAGGGTTAAGGTCAAAACAACGGATTTGTTTTTCTCTCACGAGTAAAATAGATCCGTTTTTTATGCCAACACATAAAAAGGGGTACATCATGGACATCTCCATCGTTCAGTTCGCTCAGATCTTCATTGGTTCCGCTCTTCTCGGTGCCAGCATGACCCTGTTCGTCCAGGGTGTTCACCAGTATCGTTCCGAGCATTAGCTCGCCCTTCTCTTGCCGACAGCGTTCACTCCTTCGAACGCGTACCGTCGGCACTTCCCTTGGCTTGATCAGCAATTCTGCTGATCAAACAAAGCCGAAGTTAGTACGTCCAACTTTTTTCCTGGAGGAAACCATGCCCAGTCACATGAATCTAAACACTAGGGAGACCGCCCTGATCACCGCCGCCATCGAGACCCAGGCTCAGGAAGTCCTCGAGCGCTTCGCTCAGATCCGAGCCCGCTTCGGCAGCCCAGAGGAATTCAGAGCCGAGATGAGGAAGGTGTCCGGACAGATCGGTTCGGGGCCAGAGCACCGCTACGGTGGTGTCTATCCCCGGGACAAGTTCAGGCTGGCTGGTGGTATCGAGGGCAGCCTGCTCCCGAACATTTTCTACCACTTCGGCCTGAAGTACAACAGCGACCTGTCCGTGGATATTGCCCGCAAGGCTGTCCATGCCCTGGTCATGCGTCGGGCTATGGCCGCTGACCCGGATCTGCTGATGTTCATTCGTTCCATGATCGTCGGCGCCTACGAGCATTCCGCAATCCGCGGCGTCAGACTGCGCTTGGACACCGAGATGGTTCAGATGCTTAATATCTGAACCCCCACTCTCTTGCCGACAGTACTCATCCTCGAGTACGTACCGTCGGCACTTCCCTTGGCTTGACCAACGATAAGCGTTGGTCAAACAAAGCCGAAGTAAGCACATTCAACTACATTCCACTTGGAGGAATCATGACCACTTCCCAGATCACCCTGACCGCTTCGGAGATCACTCTGCTGACCACGGCCACCCAGACCCAGGTCAAGACCGTACTCGAGCACTTCGCCAAGATCCGAGCCTGCTTCGGCGACTCGGGCGAGTTCAAGGCCGAGATGCAGGCAGTCGCCGAGCAGATCGGCTCAAGAAACGAGCACCGCTACGGTGGTGTCTACCCCCGGGACAAGTTCAGCCTGGCCGGTGGCATCGAGGGCAACTTGCTGGAGAACGTTTTCTATAAGCTCGGCCTCAAATATGAGGACGACGATCTGCCCACTGACATCGTCCGCAAGGCCAGCCACGCCGTGGTCATGCGCCAGGCCATGGCCGCCGATCCGGAGCTAGGTCTGTTCATCCGCTCCCTGGTCGCGGGCGCTTGCAGGCACTCCGAGATCCACGGAGTCGAGCTGCGAATCGATCTCGAGATGCTCGAGATGCTCGGGCTCGAGCCCCTCTATCTTTTTCACCGACAGCGTTCGTCCTAGAACGCGTACCGTCGGTCTCTCATCCCCTCGTGTTCTGCGAGGGGATTTTCAATATCAAAAAGCGGGGTCAAGGAACCCCGCCTATTTTCTTTCTGATTGCGACACCCTTGCGGGTGTCATTCTCACAAATTACTCCACAAAAATCGTACCGGTCAAGGTTGGGTCGTAGCTGTCAAAGTAAGTGTAGGTTCCTGCTTCTTCAAACTTCTTGATGTACTTCACTCCAGGAGCCATTGTTCCGCTTCCCCAGGTCAAATCATCTGAAGTAACTGTGTGTGACTCTGTTCCAGTGTTCTCCCAGCGAACATTACCACCAACACTAATTGTTACAGCAGCAGTTCCATAAGCAGCGTCAGTAACAGTCACGTCAGCCGGAGCAACCAAGCCTTTGTCTGTATCAATGTCAGTAGCAGCTACTGTGATCGCATCAATATCGAAGTCAGCTGTACCAGTTACTTCTTCACTGGTCTGAACATAGTTTCCAAAGAAACCATCTGGTACGTCATCGATTTTAGTGTTCCAGTCTGATCCATAAAGTGAAACCGCAGCAGACTCAGAAGCTACGTGATAAAGTGAACCGCCTGCGCCAACTGCATATGTCTTAGGATCACTAAGAATCTTAATCATCTTTGAACCTGGTTTGTAAGTGGCATTACCACCAATCTGAACTGTGGTCAGGTCAGCGTCAGAAATCCATTTTACATCGTCAAAGTTGTCATACCAAGTAAAGAAAGTTTTGTCATTTGGAAAAACATAGCGGAACCCATCGACTGAGTAATAATAAACCGCCGGAAAAGTTTCCCCGCGAATCAAATCACCTGCCTCCAGGTCATCTACACCGACCAAAGAGTTGGCTTTTACTGCATTTAAATTAGATAGGCCGAATCCGAGGGCCACACCGGCAACAAGTAAAGCGATAAATAGACGCTTAGTCATATAACCTTTTTTAATTGAAAATTTTATTCGTTGGTAATTATATCACAGAATGATTCTGTAATCTAGACTGATTTTTTGGCTAATTCTTGCAACTTGTGTAAGGCATCCACAGGATTGTCCGCATTAAAGATGGCACTACCCACACTTATTCTAGAACATCCACGGCGAACAAACTCCGGTATTGTCTTCAGATCAGCGCCTCCGTCTACACCAAGAATGATTTCAGGATAGCGATCATGGATACGTTCTAGTTTTTCCAAAATCGCCTGACCACTGATGCCGCATTTGCTATCTCCTAGACCCTGCCCACTAGCTCCTGGGTGCACTCCCATGACTAGAATTTCGTCGATCTGATGGACCACGTGATGAATTTCATCAATCGGTGTTTCTGGGTTCAGGGAAATACCAGCTTCGAGTTTGGCGTTTTGGTGGATCAGTTCAATCAGGGAACCAAGGGGTCGATCTAGTTCTGCGTGAATGATTGCGCGGACAGTGTTTGGTACGTGCTTGGCCCAGGCATCGATAATTGGTAAAGGATTCTCAACCATCAGATGTAATTCAAATTGTACGGGTGTGTCGTAAGTACCAACAACCTCAGCATCAAACCAACTAGTCGAATTGAACTTTGATCCATCTAAGATATCGACCTGTATTGTTTCAACTTCGTTTTCAACCAACTTCAAGCGTTTCTCAAACTCTTCTTGAGAATCAACTAAGATCGCTGGCACTATTTCAATGCTCGCACTCATATTCCTCGTTTTCAATCTTGCTTACTTTTTCTAAACGACGCTTGTGGCGATCTGCGCCGCTGAATTCTGTCTCTAGCCATTTTATAACCACCTCAGTCAGCTTCTTTTCAGACAATAGTCGGCCAGGCAAACAAAGTATATTTGCATCGTCATCAGTTTTACTGGTTTCAGCCGCTTCTTTAGAAAAGCCAACCGCAGCTCGTACACCTTTGACTTTATTAGCAACAATACAGATTCCTTGGGCATTGCCACAGGAAACAATGCCAACGCTACCAGGGTCAGCAGTAACTCGTTTAGCCACGGCATGTCCGAAATCAGGATAGTCATCATCTTCAACTAAATCGCGGTTACCCATGTCAACAACCTTATATTTATTGTCCTCCAAGACTTTTTTTACTTTTTCTTTAGCCTCCCACCCGGCGTGATCAGCACCCAGGTAAATTGTTGGTTTTTTGCTCATACATCGATATTATATCAAACAGACTTGATTTAGCCTAAAATTATTGGTAGCATGACAATCGTTACTATAATATATAACTATGTCAATAGGAAGAGCTAATTTTCCTGAGAAAGAGTCAGAGATACTTGAATTCTGGGAAAAGGAAAAGATTTTTGAGAAGACTTTGGAGAAAGATGCACCTGAAGGTGATTATGTTTTTTATGATGGCCCGCCATTTGCCACTGGATTGCCACATTACGGGCACGTTGTAGCTAGTATATTAAAAGATGTTGTTCCTCGATTCTGGACCATGCGCGGTTATCATGTTGATCGTGTTTGGGGTTGGGATTGTCATGGTTTGCCAATTGAAAATATTGTTGAAAAGGAACTGGGCTCTAAAAGCAAGAAAGATATTGAAGAAACTGGTGTGGCTAAGTTCAATGAAATGTGTCGTTCAAAAGTTTTGGGTTATGTTGAGGATTGGGAGCAGGTAGTGCGCAAGCTTGGGCGTTGGGCCGACATGAAGAATGCCTACAAGACAATGGACAAAGAGTTTATGGAATCAGTTTGGTGGGTTTTTAAGAGTTTGCACGACAAAGGTTTGATTTATGAAGGTCATCGTTCAATGCACATTTGTCCGCGTTGTGAGACCACCTTGTCACAGTCTGAAGTCACGGAAGGTTATCGTGATATTAAAGACTTGTCTGTTACAGCTGAGTTTGAACTGGTCGATGAGCCTGGTACTTTTGTTTTGGCTTGGACAACCACACCATGGACACTGATTGGAAACGTTGCTTTGGCTGTTGGTTCTGATATCGAGTACGCCGTAGTTGAGAAAAAAGATCAGAGTTCAGGTGACTTGGTGAGATTCGTCTTGGCTAAGGATCTCGTTGAGAAGATTTTTGCTGACGATAAATATAAAGTAGTTGAAACTTATCTTGGATCTAAGTTGGTGGGCAAAGCTTACAAGCCATTGTTTGATTATTACGCAGCTGATGAAAAGTTGGCTAATCGCGAAAACGGTTGGAAGATTTTTGCGGCTGACTTTGTTTCAACTGAAGAGGGAACTGGCGTGGTTCATGTTGCCCCTGCTTTTGGTGAAGATGACATGAAGCTTGGTCAGGAAAATGATCTGCCATTTGTTCAGCACTTGGGTATGGATGGAGTGATCAAAGATCAGGCCAAGGATTTTGCTGGCCTACATGTTAAACCCAAGGACGATCATTCCAAGACTGACGTTGAGATTCTAAAATATTTGGCTAAGCAAGGCACTTTATTTGCTAAGGAAAAGTACGAGCACAGCTATCCGCATTGCTGGCGTTGTGATACACCGCTGTTGAATTATGCCACCTCATCGCTGTTTGTTGATGTTACTAAGATGAAAAAAGATTTACTTAAGAATGCCAAGAAGATTAACTGGTCACCAGCACATATAAAAGAAGGGCGTTTTGGTAAGTGGCTTGAAGGGGCTCGTGATTGGTCAATTTCACGTCAGCGTTACTGGGCCTCTGTCATTCCGATTTGGAAATGTGAGTGTGGGGAGCAGGTTGTTGTTGGTTCGGTTGAAGAACTGGAAAAACTGTCTGGTCAGAAAGTTGATGATCTACACAAACACATTGTCGATGAGATTACATGGGCCTGTAAATGTGGTAAAGAAATGCGTCGAGTGGAAGATGTATTGGATTGTTGGTTCGAGTCTGGATCAATGCCATACGCCCAGATCCATTACCCATTTGCTAATAAAGAAAAATTTGAAGCCAATTTTCCAGCAGAGTATATTGCTGAGGGAGCTGATCAAACTCGTTGTTGGTTCTACTACATGCATGTCTTGTCCACCGGATTGTTTGATGTTAATGCCTTTAAAAATGTAATTGTTAACGGAATTGTTTTGGCTGAGGACGGAAAGAAAATGTCAAAGAAGTTGCAGAACTATCCTGATCCAATGGAGCTGATCAATAAATACGGTGCTGATGCTTTGCGATACTATTTGTGTACTTCACCCGTGATGAAGGCTGACATTCTGTTGTTTTCTGAAGCTGAGGTTGATGAGGTGGTCAAGAAAGTTATGAATTTGGTTTCCAACGTCTTACGATTCTATAAGCAATATGAGGATCAGGATCGGTTATTAAAGAAATTGAATACAGACAATGTTTTGGACGCTTGGATCCTGGCCCGACTGAACCAGCTGATCGCAGATTCGACTAAGGGCATGGAAGAGTATGACTTGGTTGGTGCCTCTCGTCCGATCCGAGAATTTATCAATGATTTGTCTACTTGGTATGTTCGTCGTTCACGTGATCGATTCAAGAACGATGACAAAGATCAGCAGGCAGCGCTGACCATGTTGCGACATGTGTTGCTTGAGCTATCAAAAGTCATGGCACCATTTACACCGTTTATTGCCGAAGATATTTATCAGCAGCTTGGTGGTGAGCAGAAATCAGTTCATCTAGAGGATTGGCCTGTAATTGATAAAAAGGCGGTTAATCAGGAATTGATCGATGAAATGGAAAAAGCCCGCGAGGTTGTGTCTTTAGCCCTTAAGCAACGAGAAGAAGCCGGTATTCCAGTAAAACAACCACTGGCCCATATGGGTATTACAGGTATTAAGGTTTTTAAATACGATCAACTATTGCCGATAATATATAGTGAGGTGAACGTCAAAAGTGGAACAGCGGCGCCTGATAAAGAATTTAGTGTCGTGCTCGACACTAAGCTAACACCAGAACTCAAACGCGAAGGGTTTGTCCGTGAGATCGTACGCAAGGTTAACGGTTTGCGCAAGGGTGCGGATCTGACTATCGAGGATCGGATTGAACTGTATTTGGTCAGCGATGCTGACGAGGTTAAGAAAACGCTGGAAGAGCATGGTGAAGAAATTCTGCGCGGCACTTTGGCTGATGAGCTCAAACAAGAAAAAACTGATCTGGAGCATTCGGCTGAGATCAAACTTGATGGCCAGAAAGTCTGGATTGGAATCATAAAGAAATGACAAAAGAACAACGACAAAAAAGCCTTCTAATTGTTCCTGTAAATGATGAGGAGGCTTTTATGATTGCCGAACTAGCTGATGCAATCAACATGCAAGCACATCGATCAAATCAACCGCACGGTGCCAAACTTGAAGACGAACCGAATGTTTTGAATCTGATCAAAGATTCAGAATGCGATCGCGTGCTTGTTGTTGAAATGCCAGGACCAGAAACAGAAGAACAGATTCGCAAGCTTGGTAAAGAGTTAATAATCATAGACCATCATCGTTACACAGATTTAGATCGCGCACATAATGCAGAAGGGCACACACTTCCAAGTTCGTTGGAACAATTCTTAGATATTACAGAACTGACTGATGATGAACTAGACAAACTAGGATATAACCCGCGCATGGTTCGGGCTACTGGTTTATGGGATGCTGGGTACATTTGGGCTTTAATTGAGAACGGATATACAAATAAAGAGATCGAGGCTTTTGAGGAACACAAAGAAATTATCGAGAAAAAACTTGGTCTGGCTGGGATAAGCGATGAGTCGCGGCAGGCTGCTGAGCGAGCTTGGAAAGATAGGGTAGAGTGGAATGGTTTCATGATAATGGTATCAGCTGACAACAAGGCACATATTAGGTCTTCTGTTTCACGCCTGGCTGCTAAGCGATACAAGAAACGAACACCAGTAATTATTTCCGAGCGGGCAAACAAACGTTTGTACGTACAAGAATCTGATCGTGCTCTTGATCTGTATGAGAAGTTTGGTGGGTTCATGTTTGGGGGAGACAAGAACTGGGGTTATGATAATGAAGAAGAGAGCAAGCGGTTGGACATTGAAGATATAAAAGAATTTTTGTAAACTTGGCTAGAATTAGTTAAAAACAAGCCCTGAATTTGGGCTTATTTTAGTTAAATTGTATGTTTGTCAACTCTTGACAAATACCTAATTCGGTGTTATACTGTATGTAGACGATTCAAATATATACTTGTGAGAGAGCCCTAGGCCGGGGATAAGGCCATTAAGCTTGTGTTCGAATGACAAACTTGGTTTGTTATGACAGCTAAGCTTAAATAAGCGGATTTGTTGATCTCTTCGAGGTAAACAGATCCGCTTTTTTTACCCAGGAATCTGGGGGGAGAGTAAACCGTTACCAGTAGGGCTTATGCCTGAGGGGTGCGGGGAGGTTAATCTGCTTAATAAGACTGGGCTCCGGCTCACTCTATAGTAGAGATATCTCACGAGCTTATACCTGCCGCTTGCAGCGGTCACTATGCTCACACTAGCTCCCAGATTTCTGGATAGAATCAAGAACGTAAATTTCAACCCGGAGGTATTCGTGGCCGAAATCATCAACCTGCTCATCGCCGACCTGCTCAACACCGCGCAGGCCTACTGGCTGTTCATCAGCACCTGGCTGGGTCTGTTCGCCTACGCCTGGGTGGTCAGCGCCAGCATCGGCATGGCCCTGGTCATCACGGAGGTCTTCCAGGACCGGATGATCGACCTGGTCAGCCCGGGGGCGACCGACCGGGCCAAGGAGATCAGCCGGGTGCAGGCCCGCGAGTACGCGGTCATCATGCAGGCGAGCATGATCCTGGCGCCCTACACCTACGGCGCCAGCCTGATCGTCCTGGCTCTGGCCTACGCCGGCATCCTGGTCAAGCGCCAGGTCCGTCAGGACTGGCCAACGCTGAAGGCCGCCGCGGCCTAAACGCCGCAACCCACAACCCCGGGTTGGTCTGAATCCGCCCGGGAATGATCTGAAAGGATCACCATGAATTTCTGGCTCAGCATCTGTCCGCCCGTCGCCCTGTTCACCTTCGTGGCCGTCTGGGCCTCGACCATCTGAACCTTCAGCTCGGAGAGCAAGTGAAGCGCAACATCGCTATCTTCACCGTCAGTCTGTTCCTCGGCGCCGACCTGGTCGGCATCGCCGTTCTCACGATCGGCCTCTGCCGCGCCATGGCCTCCTAGCCCGACTCTTTAGTCGGCATCCTTCTACACCTCTGGGGTGGTGTAGAATAAAAAAGGATCTTCACCCCATCCCACCTGAGTCTACGATAAAGATCGTAAGTTCGGGTGGGACAAAGCAGTACATCAAATCAAAACACACGAAAGGACATCATGTTCGCACAGATTCTCGCTTTCATCCTCAGTTGGATGATCGTGGACAGCCTGCACTCGGCCCTGTGGCACCTCGAGGTCTGCCTCTGGTGCGACCAGGCCGTGACCAGCCAGTTCGACCAGGCCTATCCGGTCGAATCGGACATGACGGCCTACCTGGAGCCGACCGAAGTGGTTGCGGAGTACACCTACCGCATCCCGATCCCGGCCAACCAGGAGCGCAAGCTGACCTTCGAGGTCGAGGAGGACATGGTGCTCAGCATCGATGTCTACCTCCACCAGAGTGGTCTTGGGTCGGCCGTGCTCATCGACGGGGCAACGATGTCGTCCTTCATGGACGATCCCTGCCCGAACTACTGGATGAGCCAACTGGTCATCGCCGATGGAGGGACGCTGGTCCAGGCTCGTGCCGGGGACGAGGTCAACCTCTCGTTCGGTGATGACTGGAGCGACCGCAAGGGCACAGCCCTGGTCAAGGTCACGATCCAGCCGTAGAACCAGAACAGAGCGTCAACTATTCGCCTCGAACACCTCAATCGCCTCGAAAGGTTACCATGCATCTCATCGATTTCATCCACGCCTCCGCCGCGAACCAGAGCCCCTTCGCCTTCATGGTCGCCGTGGTCATCCTGACCGTCTTCGGCACGTACTTCATGAAGTATGGGGTGCACGTCAACCAGCCTGGTGGCTGGAAGACGCTGGCCATCGGCTACCCGGCACTGTTCGGTGCCCTGCTGCTGGTCGTGGTCAACATCATCGTCACCGTCGAGATCGGTAGTGACAAGCTGATGGCCGTGGCCGTGCTCGCGGCCGGTGCGCTCGCCTTCTGGCTGACCCGCCTCGCGATCGTGGAGCAGCCGCAGCCGCTGACCAAGGCCGAGCAGGACGACCTGTACGACGCGGACATCCCGCAGCTGCGGACCAGCCGTTCCGACGCCCGACGCGTCGGTTATGCCGACGCCGTCCGCCGCCGCGCCGCCGCAAACGCGGCCTAGGTCTCGGCCACATCCGCTCATTCATCCTCCTGCGCTTCTGGGGTAGCGCAGGGTCAAAGGACTCAACCCCACCCCACCAGAGTTTCTGAAGCAATTCGGAGTCCCTGGTGGGAATAATCCCTGCACCTTTCCTAAACCTATCCCGCAGTGAAGTGGTCGCAAGACCCCCCGGGCGTTGGCAAAAAGCCTTCGGTCAGAACCAACTGGCAAAAAATAGGAACCGTCGTAGTGGCGGAAACAGAGATTCAGATGGCAGAAAGAACGAAGCTCGACACGGTCTACGTGATGGACATCCAGGAGCGTGCCGGTGGTATGAGCGTGCTCACGGATGACGGGCGCTGCACCTTCTTCTACTGGGGTGTGGCCCGCAGTCACGTCGAGTTGTCCCTGGTCAAGGGCGGTGTCTTCGTCGAGGATACCCACCACGACAACAAGGGCGGCAAGCTCGAGACCGACGGTGAGGAGATGGTCCTGACCGACTCGCAGAAGACCACCTGTCACGTCAAGGCCTTCTCCGACGTGCATCAGGCCCTGGCCTGGCGAGTCGCTCGCCGCACGGAACTGTACGGAGAGCCGGGGCCAGCTGACATCGAGGAGCCGAGCGAGGAGAACCCCTGGCCCTGAACGTCCACCCCCCAGCTGAGCCCTAGTGGAAGACAGATATTTCAAACAAAGACCTGGCAGACGTCAGGCAAAGGAGGCATCATGCCGAGTGTTCCACGACTGCTGATCACCGTGGCTTCCGCCACAGTTCTGGCCATGGCCGGGATCTACACCCTGGCGTTCGTTCTGGGCCTGTCGGCTCAGCACTGCGCTGGCACGGCAGCGTTCACGGCCTTCGTGGGTGCGGTGTACGCCGTGGCCATGCTGGTCGCGAGACACTGTCTCGTGGATCGGTAGTCAGGCCGCTGAGACTTAGTTCTATCTTTACAACAACACGACAAGCGTGAACTGGTTTATACCAGTTTCAACCGCAATCGCCGCGTATGATTGCGGACCCCACCAGAGTTTCTGAGAAAAGTAGAGAGTAGAAAGTTGAAAGTAGAAAGGAATAAATTCAGTCCCTTTCTACCATCTACTATCTACTTTCTACCCCTCGGAGCCCCTGGTGGGAATAATCCCTGCACCTTTCCTAAACCTATCCCGCAGTGAAGTAAGACGAACTCTCTTGAAAAAGGGAGGGGCGCTTACCCCGGGCGTCAGCAATGGCTGTGCGAAAAATAGGAACCGTCCTCGTGGCGGAAACAGGTTTTTAAATGGATCGCAAGTATTCGTTCGTGCTCTACACCCTGGCCTTCATCCTGGTCAACATCTGCCTGGCCGGCCTCTCTCTCGGCTGGTACGGCAGTGTCCCGTGGATGATCGTCGGGCTGAGCTGGGTCGTGTTCGCGGTCGAGCTCGGTGTGATCACGGTCGTGGCCGTGGCCGCCGTCCTCTTCTGGAGGGCCATCGGCTTCGACAACAACCGGGCCTACAACGAGGCCTTCAAGTTCGTCCACGCCACCGGCAAGGTGCACTGCCGGTGAAGAACTGATTCGAGAGGAGGTGCGGATGTCCAAGGGCAAGGAGTCCTTGACCCGCGAAGAGATGCTCGAGGAGCTCGGCTGGGTCAAGCGTTGGCTGGTTCGCCAGTCCTGCGCGGTCCAGGTCCTGTTCCTGTTCATCGTCGGTACACTGTTCGGGGTCGATCTGATCATCCCGGACTTCGTCCCCTTGATCGATGAGGCCGTGCTCGGCTGGCTCAGCTGGACCGGGTTCAAGGTCGCTGTCGACGAGGGACCGCGCTACCGCCGACTCGAGGAGACTCCCGAGAACAACCCGGCTCCGGTCATCGACGCGACCTGAGCCAACACTGCAAAAAGGAGAAAGATGCGGAAACTTTAGCGCCACGACGGCGCGGTAAAAATGTCTGGGCTGGACGAGCAACCCATGTAGGAAACTACAAAATCTCAATTGTGTGGATCAAGCCACATCAGCAAGCGCTGCTAGAATTGGGAGAGCGCACCCGTCAGGACGTCGAGCAAGTCTCGGCAAAAGGAGATCCTGAAGGATCAGGCATCGGCCACCTTGGCCACCGTGTAAGTCTGGTTCTAAAATCTCTGGCCGGCCATGAGCCGAGCCCCCCGTTTCCTGCCACAGGGTTACTGAAGCAGGTAGGTAGGCTGCCGACTCAGCCTGTCTCTTCCCCGGGCGAACACATGTTCGTCCGGGGTTCCACCAGAGCTTTCGAAGCAATTCGAAATCCCTGGTGGAGTAAAAGTACATTTCCCCATCCTATCCCGCAGTGAAGTAAGACGAACTCTCTTGAAAAAGGGAGGGGCGCTTACCCCGGGCGTCAGCAAAAGGCTGTGCGAAAAATAGGAACCGTCATAGTGGCGGATTGAAAGTATACATGTTCGTGCTAGTGTTGGAACACGCAGAAACAGATGCCCTCCACGAGCGCATCTACTCCTTCTTCGTGGAGGAGGTCGGTGACGTTCGAGGCTGCATCCTGGAGTATGTCAGGAATGACGACCCCGAGGTGGTTCTCGTGGATGTCTACGAGACCAAGCCGACCATGGACGAAGTCGAGCCGGCCGTGGTCGAGATGATCACCAAGCTGGAGCACCAGACCGGGAACTCCTTCAGGCGGGACCACATCCGCCCCTGGTAGCAAGTACATTTCCCCCATCCTATCCCGCAGTGAAGTGGTCGCAAGACCCCCCG
>CAZDDW010000014.1:0-19745 GCA_964504365.1 uncultured Gammaproteobacteria bacterium
ATGGATCCTTCAGGAATTCGCCTCGGTACTCCAGCGATTACTACTCGTGGCATGAAAGAACCGGAAATGAAACAGATCGCCGCCTGGATCGATGAAGCGATTAGCAACCATAAAGACCCGAGCGTGCTCGAGTCAATTCGTGCTCAGGTCAAAGACCTGACAGCAAAATTTCCACTGTATCCAGAATTAAAATATTAGTAATTATTTTTCATAGGTGGGGTCCCCTGACCCCGCACTGATCAGTCGGCAGGGTCAAGGGACCCTGCCTATTTAATTATTGACACAGCGTAACTTTTTTGTTTAAATACGCGCGGAGGAAATCATGGCACTTTCTGCAAATCGAAGCACTATCCCTGTACTGACCCTGGAAGAGGCTCGGAGACTGATTCCCAACGGCAGATCTGTTGGCACGATTCAGCCCCTCATTGCCAATGGCGAAGCCCATGTATCAGGCACTGTCCTGACTATCGGTGTCACCGATGATCGCACCTTCTTCTGCGACGGGCTGCTCAAGCCGCTGGGCATCACAAACCCAAACGATGACGCCAATGTCGTGATCAAGCTCGATGGAGACGAAATCAGCCTGGAATATGATCCGGAGATGTACGACCGAGACATCTGTGGCAGAGCCATCGCCAGCCACCGTTTCGAAGCGTAACTCACTGACCCGACTCTCGGGTCTTTTTTCTTTATGTCGGTTTCGTCTACCCGTTCGTCGATTTCGTGAATAAAAAAAGTGCTGGTCAGAGTACCAGCACGTACTATCCAGGATCGTACGCTTTAAGATCACGTTTGACCCTGCGGAGTTGAGCGCTCAATCCAGCGCGACGGGCACGCAGTTGATTGATCTGAGTTCCAAAACCCACACGCTCAAGTTGATTTTTTTGTTGGCGACGACCTGCCCCACTACGAGACAGTTGCCGCTGGACATGCCTAATTTGGCTGTCAATTTCACTAATGGCTCTGTTAAGTTCATTGCGCTGCTGCTTAAGCGCATCATACTCATCAAGAGCCACTTTATCACCTCCCTTCTGGTTTCAGAATATCACAGAATGACTAATGTCCAAATAATCAAAAACCAAAGTCACTCCTTGACAATAAGCTGATTTTAGCATAGAATACCCCACACTTATGGCAGAACTAATTAATGGAAAAACTATTGCTGCGGAGATTCGTCGTGAAACCAAGCAGCGCATTGAAGACCTTGGAGTCCGACCTGGACTTGGGGTTATTCTAGTTGGGAATGATCCAGCCTCTCATTGTTACGTTGGTCTGAAGCAAAAGGCTTGTGTTGAGGTTGGGATCAACTCTGAACTGTATTTAGATTTTGCAACTGAACCAGAAGAAAAAATCTTAAAACAGATTGAAGAGTTGAATAGTCGTGATGATATTCACGGCATCTTGGTTCAGCTACCGCTGCCGAATCATGATGAAGACAAAATTGTTGCCGCAATTGATCCGAAAAAAGACGTTGATGGCTTTCATCCTGAGAACATAAAATTATTCGAAGCAGGTCATCCTTGTCTGAAACCACCATTGGCATTAGGAATCTTGAAGTTGATTGAAGCCACTGGCCGTCCGATCGAAGGGCTGCAAGCAACCATTGTTGGATCTAACCTCTTAGCCAAGCCAATCGTACAGCTACTAGATGAACGAAGCGTAACAAGCACGGTCGTTCGAGCTAACGCAGCAGACTTGGCTGAACAAACAAAAAACGCCGATATCTTAATCGTCGCTGTTGGTCATCCAGGTTTGATCACTGGTGACATGGTTAAGCGCGGTGCGATCGTGATTGACGTTGGAACAACTAAAATCGATGGCAAAGTTAAGGGCGATGTAGATTTCTTAACAGTCGATCCAGTTGCAGGTTGGCTCACCCCTGTTCCCGGTGGAGTTGGCCCAATGACTGTTGCCTACTTGCTCGTAAATGTTTTGAAAGCAGCTACCCAATAAACATATAAATAATTTCGACCAGGGCACCGGACACAAAGACTACTCCGAGTAAAACAGAAACCCAGGTTGGAACCAAGAAACATTTGCGACGCGTACAAATCGTGTGTCGCATTTTTTCAAACACGCGTAAAATAACTACCGCGGTAACCGCCCCAAAGACAGCACCGGTAAACGAAATCACAGCAATGAATTCACGCACACCAAGCAGGAACAAGATTATCGGAACTGACACGGTCAGCAACCAAGCCAGCATTGGCTTCTGTTTAAAATCAAAGATAAGAGAATCCTTAATCTGAAGTCCGACCACAACAAAGATCGAAACCAAGGTTACAATTCCAGCCAGCGATCCGATCGCAGCAACAGTTGGCCCAAGTGCCTGCCCAAGCCCGGCAATTGCCTCTTCGGTTGTGGCTGATCCAGAAACTCCAACAACCACCCCAGCAAATGCCAGATACAACAACGAGATCAGGCCCATAGCCACAAAAATCGCTGAGCGCAACTTGTGCTCGTATTTTTCTTTTAAAATATCGTGCATTTCAGGAACAATACTCATTCCACCCAATGCGAACAGAATCACACCGTATGGCACGAAAATTTTACTGACATTCATCTCAATCAAATTGATTGCTTCAATATGTGGCAAACCAAGCAAGATTACTGCCCCAAACAACAATAGCAGGATCACAACAACATAAGTCTCAACTCCAGAGATCATCTTTAGCCCCCAAAGCAAAAAGATTGACTCTACAATAAAGAAACCGATCGAATAGATGAATGGACTACCACCAATGGTTGGACCAAGCAACGTAAACAAGAACTCGCCGGCAATAATAATATAAGCGATCATGGCGCCCCACATCATGGCAAAGAAAGCCAGTGCTGCTACACGCGACCATTTCGGACCCAGATACTTCAAAGCCAAGCCAACAGTTCGTCGATGTCCAGGCGTTTGGATCGTTACCTCAGCGTAAAGCTGCTGCAACAAGACCAGCAACGCACCAATAACAACCAACTGAATCAAGCCAACCAAAAAACCAGCCTGTGCAAAAGCATAAGGCAAGCCAAACACTCCGATTCCAATTATTGCACCGATCATCGTTCCCACTGATCGCAACCAGCGCCTATTCCCTTCGTTCATAGTGTGGATATTATAACACAAAACCAGCTTAAGGGGTTGACATTTTCCCGATTTTGGGCTATCCTGTGATGTCTGACAATTCTCTCAACGGAAGGAGTGTCTATTGTCCGACCATCCCACGGATCCAATGATCCAGGCCGCAACGGCCTTCGAACTCGGCTACGCCCACCTGACCGACGAGAACGTGGGCGATCGCGCAGTCATGCTGCAGATCGAACGAATGGACCTTTCGACTCGCGAGGGTACCATCAATGCTCTGCGCGGTGTGGCCCGCCGTCTGGAAGCCAAGCGCGTCAGCGGCGTCCTGTTCAAGGACAACGCTCCGCACATCGTCTACGCCGCACTCGAGGCCCTGAGCACCTGAATCCCCACAACACTGACCCCACCTGGGGTCTTCTTTCTTTTCTGCACAACCCTTGATAGCCGGCCTATTTTAATCCCCATGTTTTACGCATATTTTCCCTTTGACGCTTTAATAAGCTTGCGGTAAGATAAACCAGCTATTATGAATCCACCAGAACGAATTCCACCGCAAAACTTAGAGGCTGAGCAATCCTTGCTTGGCTCTATTTTGATTGACCAGGATGCCATGATCAAGGTTGGTGATGCAGTGCACCCAGAAGATTTCTATCGTGATGCTAACCGAATTATCTACGAAGCTGTGCTTCATTTGTTTGCTAGACATGAACCAATTGATCTCCTAACTGTTGGTAACCGACTTGAAGAAATTAGTAAAATAAAAGATGTTGGTGGACGAGCTTACTTAGTTGAATTATCAAACTCTGTACCAACTGCTGCTCACGTTGAAAACTATGCAAACATTGTTCAGAAAAAAGCCACCCTACGTCGCTTGTTGCAGTCTGCTGCAGAAATTACAGCCATGGGCTTTGACGAAAACGAAGATGTTGAAGCCACACTTGATAAAGCAGAGCGCACACTTTTTGCAGTATCACAAAAATTCATTAAGAAAACATTCACATCAGTCCGACATGTTTTATCTGATGCGTTTGAACGAATTGACCAGTTACACAAAGATCGTGGGCAGCTTCGTGGAATTTCAACCGGATTCACTGACTTAGATAATATTCTCGGAGGACTACAAAAATCAGATCTGGTCATCTTGGCTGCCCGTCCATCAGTTGGAAAAACATCACTAGCCTTGGATATGGCACGAGCTGCGGCTTTAAAGGCCAATGTGCCAGTTGGTTTGTTTTCTTTGGAAATGAGTAAAGAACAGCTGGTTGATCGCATGATCTGCGCTGAAGCAAATGTGGACCTTTGGAAACTGCGCACTGGTCGTTTGTCAGATCGCGATGATGACTTCCCTCGTATCGGACAAGCCTTGGGAACTTTGTCAGAAGCACCGATCTTCATCGATGACACTCCTGGTGCTAATGTAATGGAAATTCGAACCAAGGCTCGTCGTTTGCAAACAGAGCACGGGCTTGGATTGATTGTAATCGATTATATTCAACTAATGGAATCGCGTGCAAAAACAGATAACCGGGTACAGGAAATGTCGGAAATTACACGTGCCTTAAAAGGAATCGCCCGAGAGCTGGACGTGCCAGTTCTAGCCCTGTCACAGTTGAACCGTGCGGTGGAAATGAATAAGCCAGCAATTCCTCGACTAGCCCACTTGCGTGAATCCGGTTCGATTGAGCAGGATGCAGACGTTGTTATGTTTATTTATCGAAAAGCAGCGGACAAAAACTATGCCATTGAAGACCTTGCTCCTGAAGAACGTAACTTGGCAGAAGTCCACATTTCCAAACATCGTAATGGCCCAACTGGCGTAGTTAAGGTATTATTCCAAAAGACCTGCGCTTGTTTCCGCAATATGGATAAACGACGATCTGGCCCACCTCCAGGTGGAGCAACCATGCCGCCGACCCCAGGATCTGGCCCGCAAGGCGACACACCTCCTCCAGACGCACCCCCACCTCCGCCTGTTGGTGCAGTGGATACAAAGGAAGTCCCGTTTTAAAAATAACCAATAACCAAATCACAATGATCAAGATAATGACCAAATAACCAATGTTCGAAAATTAGATCATTGATTATTATCTCGGTCATTGTTTATTGATCATTGGTCATTAAAGCACAAGAACCAATATGTTCAATAAAATCAAGGCTGTGAAGGATTTACGTTCACAAGCCAAACAAATGCAAAATGCTTTGTCAGAAGTTACTGATGAAGGCAGCGCAGCTCACGGTAAAGTCAAAGTTAAGATCGATGGAAACCAGCAAGTGCTGAAAGTTTCTATTGATGATGAGATCATGAATAACAAGGCCAAACTCGAAGAGGCTTTGCAAGAAGCATTTAACGATGCTGTCAAAAAAATTCAGAAAAAAATGGCTGTGAAGATGAAAGAGATGGGCGGTTTGGATGCGTTGAAGAATTTTGGGATGTAATAGCTGGCCGGCCACCTTCCCCATCGTCAGAAGCAAAGAACCGAAGGGTTTTGAATTGTGGAACGATCGGAGGACGGACTGCCAATACCTTCCTTTAGGACATGAAAACGGTAATCGTCCGGCCGACGCCGAGCGAGGCCCGACTCCATCTTTTACCAAATTATGAATAGGCCGAGCGCTTCCACAATCAAAACCCTGAGGTTCCCGGTGGTCGGCCAAGTATTATGCGCAGATTTCCAGAACCAATCCAAAACCTAGTTGCTAACTTTTCGCGACTACCAGGCGTGGGGCCCAAAACGGCCTTACGTTATGTTTTTCATATGCTTCGTTCACCACAGGGTGACCTTGAAGCTTTTGCCCGTGCCCTGACAAATTTAGAACGAATCAAAACCTGCGATACTTGTTTTACTTACACTGAAAAATCACGCTGCCGAATCTGTTCCAACGACAAACGTCATGAACACACTCTGTGCGTCGTGGCTGAACCACGCGACATCCCAACAATCGAATCCACAGATATGTACGATGGTCGCTACCATGTTCTCGGCGGCACTTTAAATCCGATCGAAGGAATCACTCCAGAAGTATTGAACGTACAGCCTTTGCTCGATCGACTAAAAAAATCACCTCAGATCGAAGAAGTTATCCTGGCATTTTCTCCAGACGTCCAGGGTGAAACAACAATCCTGTTTTTAACCAAACATATCAAACCTTTGAACAAACGCGTCACTCGCCTAGCCCGTGGCCTGCCGCTTGGCGCTGATCTGGAATTTGCAGACGAGATAACTCTAGGCGACGCGATCACAGGCAGAAGAGAAACGTAGCGGAACCCTTCAGGGTTCCATTTCGTTTGATACCTTTTTATTTCCATGGCAATATACCCAACCACCGCTCCTTCAACCCCAGAGAGGAAACAGATGAGCACCGTAAGCAGCCACACAACTCTGCCCGCAGCACCGATCTTCAGAGCCGGCCTTCCGCCAAGAGATCTCAATGACAGCACCTGGACCCACTGGGCAACCGAAGCGTTCGGGTTCAGGTCGATCACTCGCCTTGGCTTGGGCGATATCGGACCAGAGACCATTCGCCTGATTCCTGGTGACCTGGCCCGTGAGCTCAAGGTCGTTCCAGCGATCATCACCGACAAGGGTGGAGAAAGGCATCTGGTCTTGGCTATGACCGATCCGCTCGATGCGGAAACGATCATCGAAGCCAGAATCCAAGCCGGTATGGAAATCACCCCAGTGGTCGCCCAAACGGAGATCATCGACTGGGCGCTCGACCTGCACTATCCCTTGGATTCCTGATCCTACAACACCTAGCCTTAGGCCCGTATCATGCCTGACCCCAAACCACGCCGTGCCCCTGAGGGCCATTTCCATTTCGGTGAGTCCCTGGTCCGTCGAATCGAGGTCCATGTTGGCCATGATCGCAATCTAGGTCAGCTTGGTTCCGGTGAGTTCTTCCGTGTCAGCCACTTCATGTACGAACTACTCGAAGTCATGGCTCGTCTGCCACGCATCCCCTACCGCCATCTGGAAGACCTGATCGACCGTCTGGAACTGTTCTTGCCGCGTAAGATCGGTCCCAGGGACAACAAGACCAAGAAGCGTTTGCGGCAGGTCATCCGACGCCTGGCCCAGTACGAACGCGAGTGGGGCAGCTACCCGCGTGTACCCCTGGCCCTTGTCAATGCCGCCGAGCTGATGCTACTCGAACTCGGACCAAAGGACCATATCGTTTCGATCGAAATACCGATCGAAGTGATCATGAAACAGCTGAGACGATACATCAAGCACCACGGTATTCACAAACGGATCAAGGACATCATTTTCGAGCGTCTCGAGGTCTGCCGGCAACTGGCCGCGGATGAACCACGGATCCAGCACTACATCTACGAGGCCATGTGCGACGTGACTGGCAAAAAGATCCCAGACCCTGATGAAGAAACCTGAACTCCTCCTGAGCCCTTGTGGCTCTTTTTCTTTTCTGCTATCCTAAAACTACGTCCCGTGGTCCGGTGTAGCGCCCGGACGCCGCCTTTTGGAAGCTTCGGCTTCCATCGGTCGGAGGATTGGAGACGGTCATTCAAGTTTTGATACCACCTGGTCTTTGACCAACCAGGACCCGGTTACCCAAGTAGCCGGGAGGGTCCTTCAAATGCGGAGGTAACCCCCTACGGTTCTCTTCCATGTTCTCGCTGGCATGCGTGCCTGGCGTTTCTGGCGTGTGCTGGAGGCGTTTCGGGACGAAGTATTCGAGAGCGATGGATGGGAGTCAGAGCGTGTCGTGCTGGACTAGCGGACCGTCGAGGACATCCCGCGTGCACAGCAACCACCTGGGACTCAGTACCAGGGTACGGCATGCCCCCTTAGCTACCTCAATGGTGTCAGAGCCGGTCGTCTCCAAGCTAACTCTCTCCGAGCTGCACTTGCAGCTCGCTTTTATTTACGCTAAGATCGGTCCAGGGACGTAGAACGTCCCAAGGAGGTTAAAGGTGCTCTTTGATCAATTCACCAGGGAGCTGCCTCACCATCCGCAGTTCCACCGACGCCTACACGACGACGTGAATCCGTTAGGTGGTTACGAAAAGAAACGTTGGATCTACGCACCGAACAAGGCCATGCGCCTAGTGCACAAACGTTTCATGCGCTTCCTAATGCGCAGACCACCACAGATGCCTTTTTCTACTTGCGGCATGCGCGGAAACAGCCCGCGCAAGAATGTTATCCGTCACCGCAACGCACACCATCTTTTCGTGACTGATTTGACCGGTGCATATCAGCACGCTGATCTATACGGCATGGTCGAGGCCTTGATCATTCACTATCCTGAACTGGATGGCATGATCGAGGAGACGGCTGCTTTCCTGAGTCGGTATTGCATGTTGCCAAACAATGGCGGATTGGTTACCGGGTCACCGTCTTCAGTCTTCCTGTTCAACCTGTTCTGTCACACAATGATTGACCAGGAATTGGACCGACACTGTAGGAAGCCTGGATTCTTTTACAGTCGTTACCTGGATGACTTGATTTTCTCTTGCCACCATCGGGAGATCGGTCCGCGCTATCGACAGTCTCTGCGTAGAATCATCGAGGCCAACTATTTCCTAACCAACCATAGCAAGTCGCGTGTGATTGACTTGCGCCTAGGCCCAGTAAACTTGAACGGCCTGAAGCTGGAGTTGGGTGGTCGGATTTTCTTGCCACGTGATTATCTGGGACACATACGCGGTTCAATTCACCTGGCGCGAACGCAGGGTGGTGTCACCTCAGACCAGATCAATGGAATGATGGGTGTGTTCTGGCCATCAGTGGTCGGCCGTAAGCCAAACGCGACTGAGCAAAAGCTGATCGACCAATACCGCGCTTACCGCAAATGGTTGAGTCAGGGTGGTCAATTACCTGTTCGGCCTAGGCCTGATCCAGAACAACTTCCGCTGTTCACTTGACCAGCGGTTTTTTATTTGATAAAACCTATGCAGCACCTTTTTGATCAAAGGGAGGACGCATGCACACTCTGGCAAACGTCAGACAGTTTCTCACAACAGCAACCATGGAATCTGTGGAGGTGGCCCAGAAAACCGATTCTGATCTTTGCGAAGCAGCAGACGAACGAGATTTGCTGACGGCCAGGGACATCCATCGAATCCTGGGCCAGCACCTGGCTCAGAGATATTTCAGCTGGTTCGGCCAGCAGATGCAAGGCCATCGGAATCGCACATCTGGCAAGACAGGAGGTGAGCATGCCAGCTCACCCGGCTAGCAACGCTCTTCGCGAAATCGAAGATGCTCGAAACCGATTCGAGCAATACCGAAAAGACTATTCTCTCAGCGGCATCCTGGCCAAGCAGATATTGCTGGCTGGACTAGGTGTTTGGCTGACCGCCTTGCGCTTGGTACCGATGGACCACTCCGAACGTATCGAGGCTGCCCGCGAGCTGGACCGCATCCGTCGCAACTTCCCTTCGCGCCGCGCCCGCCTCATGCTCCGCCTGAACCAATTCAGCTTTCCGACGTACTACTGACGTCTGAGCCGCTTGCGGCTCTTTTTCTTTATGATTGACAATTTGGCCTTATTAAGGTAACCTCAAAACTCGAGGAGGAGGGAATGAGCAGACCTTCAATTGTTGTTTTCGATTCGTCGTGGCAACAAACACATCAAACGAGTTCACATAAGTCGTTACTTGAAGAGCTTCTGGCTGAACAAACGCGTGTACCGATTCTCGGGTTTAGCCTGTTCGAAACTGATCGTGCCGGGACAAAAACCTGGCCAGTGACTCCAACAAATAAAATAATCGACACTAATCCTGCGGTGATTATTTTAGACATGATGATTGCCCCACATGGCCACCCCATGGATTTCAAGCGAGGCACCGAACTATTCATCTGGATCCGTCAGCAGGATGCATTACGACATATTCCAGTGATCATAATAACTGACGCTGATATACCTGAAGCAGACAAGGTTGCTTTTCGTGATTACGGTGTGGTCGAATTCTTCAACTGGCACAGTCTACGCGAATTTGTCATGTCACTGAAAACACTGGTAACTCGTATTCTCATTGCTCACCAACACAAAACGACGCCTTAACCGCGTCGTTCTTTTCTTTATTAAATACGTTCACTTTTCCAGTTATCATGACACTTATCGAACACAATAAATTTATTACTTTAACATTTCATTACCGATCGGTTATGAAATGTTTTATTATTTCAACATCCTTTAAATCCTTTTCACGACCAAATAGCTTTTTCCATTCTAAAACATGTTCTAAACGTACATATGGATGACCATTAATCATTTCTGCTGTTTCAAATAATAAATCAACATCATGCAACCAAGGCTCCCAGTCATAAAACACATCAATATCACCAATCACAATCCACCCCTTTTGCTGATCATAAACCCCGTGCTCGATTGCCAGACGATCCCAAACATTTTTTTTCACAATAATATCAAGATCTCCTGCTTTTTTTAAACCACGAACCACCATCGGTCCACTTCCAAAAATTACGTATGAATCCGCTGCTAAATTCAACTTCTCAAGTTCATCTAATAGTTTCTGCATACTTTTTTGCTTCTTCTAGATTGTTTACTTCCCCGTCCAGCTGGGCTTGGTAAACGCGATTTAGAATGCGGCCAACCTTAGGCGAACTAGACATTCCGCTTTCGACCAAATGTTTACCAGTAAGAATTTGTTCTGGTTTATGACCAAGAACACCTAAACGCTTGGCTGCTTTAATAAGGTCTGTAGCACTTCCCTGTTCTTCAAGTTCAAACAACCAAGCCAGATCGCGGATTGATCCTGGTTCAATGTTGCGGGACAAATTTCTGATCTCAGAGTCTGAATTGACAAGCTCACGCTTGTCGGTCCCAACAGATCGAACCACAGAAACAATGCGAAAGGCTCTAGATTTTGCGATTTCGATCTTAGTTAAAAAATCACAGGCCTTATTACCAAGACCCCGACATAAAACCATAAGCAACCGATCTGCGATTTCGATGTGATCATGCTGAGTTCGATCAAGTTCGCTAGCGGCTCGGTCAATCAAATCCAAAGTTTTTGGATTCGATATTACAGTCTCCAGCTCAGGATGCAACTGCTTAATCGCCCCAATACCCAACATCGCCTTTAGTCCAACACTTGGCTTTGGAGACTTAACCAACAACTTATGCCACTCCTCACCGATACGAGTCTTAGGCAATGAAGTCATGTCCACAGTCCGAGCAAAAGCCAATGTCTCAGGTTCGATTGATAAACCAAACCGCCCAGCCAGCTGCGCTGCCCGCAACGGACGCAACGGATCATCAGCAAAGGTTCCAGGGTCAACCATACGCAGCACTTGATCTTGAATATCATTAACACCACCGTACAAATCAATTACCTCATCAGTTAGCGGATCAATTCCAATAGCATTGATCGTAAAATCGCGCCGACGAAATGCCTCTTCAAAACTCATTTCAGGATCATACTCAGTTTCCAAGTCCCCATGCCCAGGCCCTACCTGCTTTTCTCGTCGTGGAAGCGAAACATCAATCCCATCAACATTAAACACTTCATACTGCTTCCCGAATTCCTGAACAACACCAAACTTACCAAGCAACTGCTCAAGATCATCCTTTTCGATCCCGTACACTTCAAGGTCAATATCTTTAGACTCAACCTCAACACCGACACGCCGCATCATCTCATCCCGCGCGTATCCACCAACAAACAAAGCTCGTCCACCTGCATCGTGAACGGCCTGCGCAATTTGTTTTGCTTTTTTTATTTTATCTTCTTGCATAATAGCACTGTATCAAGATTCTCCCCCCTTTCCAAGGGGGGATTCAAGGGGGGTTCTGGGCACATGATTATACTTAGACTATTTTGTAACCAGAACCTCCCCCTAACCCCCTCCTTCGAAAGGAGGGGGAAGCTCAATCACAAAACCCGGCAGGGCCGGGGTTTGTTACGCTTTGATGGATTCAATTTCGATTCGGGTAAAAGGCTGTCGGTGTCCGACGTTCTTGCGGTATCGACTCTTTGGCTTGTACTTGATCACTGAAACCTTTTTACCTTTTCCAGTTTCGATCACTTTGGCCGTTACCTTGGCTCCGCTCACTGTTGGGGTTCCGACTTTAACGTCTTTACCCTTGTCGTCAGATACTAGCATGGCATCGAATTCAACTGTTTTTCCGTCTTCGATCTCCAGCTTCTCAACATCGAGCTTTTCGCCTTCTTTGACCTTATATTGTTTTCCACCAGTTTTAATCACTGCAAACATAGTTTTTCGCTTAAGTGGCCGTATAATACTACTCTTGGATAATAATGTCAAGCTGGTCACCTGTTTGTAATCCATAAGCTTGAATAAAGCCAGCAGGCACCTCTAGAAAGGCATCAGCTGGGGCTGGTGAGGCACTTCGTGGCGGCTCATGCGAACTGCTAGCTGACAAACCAGCTGCCCACCCAACAATCTCTCCTTGATTAAGCCAAATCACATCCAGGCTAAAAAGCATGTCTTTCATCCACACGGAGCGATAATCTGCCTTGTCGTAAACAAACAGCATGCCATCGTATTCACCTAGATCTGTCCGATTTGATAGTCCTTGCCGACGCTCTTCGTCCGTATCTGCCACCTCAACCGTAATCTCAGTCCCATCCGGCAAAACCACAGTCGCTTCCGCATATCCCGAAACCGCATCCGGCCAGCTCAAAAATAATACTAACAAAATAACCAGCAATACGATCGCAGAAATTAATATCGTTTTTTTCATACAAAATACTTTTAAAGAAAGGGGAACGCGGTTCCCCGTGAGAGTGTGATCAAAGAGCAACGTTGGCTTGGTTCCAAGCATCTTCAGCCGCTTCTTCAAGCGTAGCTCCATACCCGCAGATGTCTTTCGAAGCACCTGAGGGATGAATGTTGTCGAGTCGCGATGCCCCACGCCCGACTAGCCGCACCTGATACGGACTGGCGCAGTTCGGGCTGTGATAAACCGAGAACGTGATCTCGCTAAGTCTTTCCATAATCGAAACTGACATGTCATGCCTCCTGTTTCTTACCAGCAATCGAGAACATCTCAGGGCTGACGAACATCACTCCACAGCCTTTGCAGTAACAGTGCTTCCTCCAAGATCGACCCCCAGGGCCCATGACCCCGTTATGTCCATGAGCTTCGCCGTACTCTATGTGTCCACAGATACGACACTCAAAAGCAGCTTTCTCCTCCCCCTTGCCCTTACCCTTCTTCTTGCCCTTCTTTTTCTTTCCGTCCCAAAGCATGACAACCTCCTGTTTGTGTTTACCCCTTTAAAAAAATTCTGTAAAAGAACTATCGTTTTCCAAAAAATGTTTTTAATGACGGGCCGATATCGAGTTCAACAATTTCTTCCTCTGTGGCCCATTTCATTTCAACGTGCTCGTGGCTTAATTTGATCTCGCCCGACAAAATCACTGGCTCAAAAAAATGAAACAGTAAATCCATGTCAGTATCATGATACTCCCCTGTTTTAATCATTGTACCAGGTTCAATGTCTAAGTCTACTTCCTCTTTAGTTTCCCGAACCACTGTTTGCTCAGCTGTCTCGCCAGGCTCAAACTTGCCGCCAGGAAAATCCCAAAGGTTCGGATAAACCCGCACATCCGGCGATCGTTTTATAACCAAATACTTCCCTTTTTGTTGTATTACCGATTTAGCAATTTTTTTCATATTGACAACCATATGTATAATATGATATTTTCTCATCACCGCTATCTAACGGAATGAAGGTGCAGCCTCAAGTCACGAGCGGCTGGATCTGTCCATTGCCCGGGCGGTAAACCCCAAGTCACTTTCTAGATTCTCAGACCAGCTGCTCGTGCACTATTCACTCAACACCCTCGGGTGTTTTTTTCTTTTTTAAATTCACGCTCCAAAACCTGACCCCATTTTCTTTCTTCGAGCGAAAGCGTAAATGATTATTACCATTAATAATCCGAGTGATCCCAAAGCAATTAATTTCTGATGGCTTTGTAACAACAAAGCTGTGACACCGAAGGCAGTGGCAACGAAGCAGTAGAACAACACGATTCGGGGTTGGGACCAGCCAAGGTCGAATAATCTGAAATGTAAATGTAAACGGTCAGCTTTGAAGATGTTGCTGAAGCCGCCGGCGCGATAGCGACGGATGATTACCCAACAAACGTCGAGCACTGGAATTCCGATTACGAGCAACGCGGTCGCGAGCTTTCCACCAGAGATCACAGCCAAGGTTCCAAGAGTAAATCCAACAAACGTCGATCCCCCTTCTCCCAAAAAAGTTTTCGCTGGATGCCAGGCCCAGATTAGATATCCCAAGAACACACCCAGAACAACAAAAGCAAACAGGGCCACGTCTGGCTGATAATACGCAGCTGACAACGAAAGCAACATAATCATCACAGCCCCGATCGAACAAACACTTGTTGCCAACCCATCCAGCCCATCAAGTAACTTAGTTGTATACATCACACCCATTAACCAAACAAAGACCAGTATATCCGAGATCCATGGTGCAAGCACGATCACTCCACCAAATGGATTGGTCAACTTCTCAATCTCAACACCAAACCCGATCAGCAGTAGCGCAGCAACAACTGGAAACAAAATAGCAATCTTTGGTGACAAACCATATCGGTCATCCAGATAACCCCCAATCATGAGCACTGCCCCACCAAGAATGAAGCCTAAATAATGTTCAAGATTTATTGCACCAGCAGTTAGCACATCACTGACATCAAGCAGGATCAGGATCAAGGCAGATAAAACAAAATACACTGCCAACCCACCAAGCTTTGGAATTGGATGATCGTGAATACGACGCTCTGCTCCAGGAAGATCAACAAGGCCGCACTTTTTTGCAAAACCAATAACCACCTTCGTGGCGAACCACGAGGTGGCAAGTGCAAGGAAAAACCATCCAAACCATTCAACTGGCATATTTTTTATTCACTAAACGAGATTGTTGTGTAACTCTGAAACGTTGTATTTTCATCTAACCAGACGTCGTCCTCTCCACCAGTCTTTACCGACAAGGCTTCCATAAACTCGATTGCGTTATCGAACTGATCCCAAACACTAGGCAGGAAAGTCGCTGTAGCTGGCATTAAGTTTAGAATGACTCCATCGACCCCAGCTTGAATTTTGTGCAATTCAACTTCTTCCGGTTCTGTCAGAATCGAAACCTCGATCACAATGTCTTCAAGCTCTTCTTCAGACACAGCATCAAAGCGAGCATCTTCAGTTGCGGCAGCTAACGCGTTATCACGCACTGCTAGATACAAAGCCTCTTGTGCAACAGTGTGTCCGATACAACCGCGTAACTCTTCGTCAAGATTCAAAGTAACAAATACGCCAGATTCCTGCAGCAAGAACTCGTCTTCAGGGACTTCTGGCTCGTAGATTGTACCTTCGAGAATGAACGTTTCGATTGTGGTGCGCGCAAGTTCGAGCAGGTAATCCTGCTGTTCCTCCGAAACACCCGCAACCTCCGCAACCTCCGCAACATCTCCCACATAATATCCAATCGCTGGATATCCAACCACCCGTGAATCATCTCCGGTCACATCGCCCGTGTTTGCGTAGTCGATCAGGTTTCGGTTCCATTCTCCAGCATTAGCAATTAAATTGGCAATCAGGATCGGTTCACGTCCACAAGCATCGATCTCTAGCATGTCTTCCTGTTCGCCCTCAAGGATTAATTCTATTGTTTCAAAATCGATCTCTTCACATTCCTCAGCCTCAAGATAGTGTGACAGATCAGAACTTACTAACAAGATAGTATTCTCATCAAGCAGCTCTTCGATCGCGTTCGCTGTAGCCGATCGCGTTTCCTCAGTCATCTGCCCAACAGCCAACGGCACGATCTCAACTTCTGGGAACAAAACCTGTAAAAACGGAATCTGGACCTCAATCGAATTCTCATTCATGAACGCGGTATCATTCTCAACAAAGACTGACTCCTCTTCACTAATCAACTCGGCATTAGCCTCGGCCAGAACAGCTTCACCAAGCGGCGTGCGCCAAGCATCGTATGAAGACACTGCAACACCATCAAAAGCAATGTGGTGCGCTGGACCAAGAATAATCGCCCGTGTGATGTCACGATCAACTATAGTCTTATAAGCGTTAGCTGCAACTGCTCCGGAAAAATCAAGCCCTGCATGTGGTACCAGCAATGCCTGCACATCGACTCCAGGAATAGAATCACTAGCATCAATCATCTGCCCCAACACCTGCTCACGCAACATCTTTTTGCTTTCCGGATAAAAGCTACCAGCCACTGTTGACGGTCGCACTCGACGCACTTCAACTGGTTCGTTTGGTCCATCGTATACCGGATCCGTTAACACGGGTTGTGACATGAACTCAAACACAGCCAAAGCAGCAACAATTAAAAATACCCCGATTACCACAATAACGGCACCAAGGTTGCTTTTCTTTTTAGCTGGCTTACTAACCGGCTTGGCTGGAGCAGTTTTTTTAACAGCCGCCTTTTTTGGCGCTGCTTTTTTTACTGGCTTCTTCTTTGTTGTTGTTTTTTTCTTTGCTGCAGTCTTCTTGACCACCTTCTTTTTGGGCTTATCTTCGCTCTCAGGCATAGATCAAATTTTAGATTTCTATCGGTGCTACCTTACTATAACTCGGCCGCCTTTTCAACCTCGACCTTGCCCCCAGCTTTAAGCACCAACGTATCACGCCGACCAGCCTTGTTCTGAAGCAAAGTATCAGCAACCACGTTTTCGACTCGGTCTTGAATAACTCGTCGCAGCGGACGTGCGCCAAACTTTGGATCATAGCCCAACTCAGCCAGCTCATGAACAGCACTATCGTCTGCCCGGAAACTAATTCCCTTAGCTTCTAAACGCTCAGCTACCTGATTAATCATCAAGTAAGCAATTTGGGTTACTTCATCCATGCTCAATGGCTTGAAAACAATAACATCATCAAAACGGTTCAAAAACTCAGGGCGATAAATTTGTTTCAGTTCGGTTTCGATCAAATGTGTTTTGATCTGATCCAGCGGAGTCTCTTTGACCACCTCGTCCTGAATATAACTAGTTCCTGCGTTTGAAGTAGCAATCAGAATTACATTTGTGAAATCAATTGTTCGACCAGCCCCATCTGTTAATCGACCATCATCCATAACCTGCAAGAATAAATTCAAAATATCTGGATGTGCCTTTTCCAACTCATCTAGCAAAAGTAATGCAAATGGTTTTTGTCGAACCGCCTCAGTCAGCTGACCAGCCTGCCCTGCTGCACCAATCAACTTAGCCACACTGGTCTGGTTCTGATACTCGGACATATCAAAACGAATCATCGAACCCTCATCACCGAAGTAGGCTTGCGCTGTAGTTTTGGCTAATTCAGTCTTACCAACTCCTGTTGGACCCAAGAACAAAAAGTTAGCAATCGGTCGATTGCCCTCTCTAAGTTCTGCACGAGCTCGCCGCAACGCCGCAGCCACTGCATCAACAGCTGCATCTTGCCCAATCATCCGTTCATGCATTTCAGTTTCTAGATTCAATAACTTTTCTTTTTCCTCCTCAGCAACTCTGGTTACTGGTATCTTGGTTTTTTCAGCCACGATCTTGGCAATGTCCTCTGCCCCAACAACAGCATTCTTTCCACGCTGTTTGAAAACTGCCAACGCTGTTTCTTGACACAGTTCAATTGCCTTAGCTGGCAAGTACTGGTCGTGCATATAGCGATCAGACAATGACACAGCCTGATCAAGAGCAGCATAGCTAAAGATAATATTATTTTTGTATTCAATGGCATTTATCTTGGCTTCTAAAATCTGAATCGCTTCATTAGCTTCTGGTTCAACAATCATTGTTTTCTGAAGCACCTGGCCAAGCGGTGATCGCTCAATCGATCCTGTATATGCTTCTGGTGTTGAGGTTGAAAGAACAAAGGTAGAGCCGCGATTTAAAGCATCAATTAAAATCGACGCCAAATTAGCAGTCATTTCTCCGCCAGCAGAAATACCAGTTATTTCGTGGATGTTATCAATAAACAACAAAATGTTACGTGAGCGAGCCACCTCATCTAACACAGTTAACAAACGCTCTTGCGCTTGCTCTGGCGAAGCACCAGAAATCAAATGAGGAACAGACAAACGAACTAAACGTTTGTCCTGCAAAATCTTTGGCACCTGCTCTTCAACCATACGCTGAGCAATTCCATATACAATCGCTTTCTTCCCCACC
Organism: uncultured Gammaproteobacteria bacterium; assembly: GCA_964504365.1. Taxonomy (GTDB): domain Bacteria; phylum Patescibacteriota; class Patescibacteriia; order UBA9934; family CAZDDW01; genus CAZDDW01. Next base: position 18,226 of record CAZDDW010000014.1, read on the forward strand.
CCAGGCTGACCAACCAAAACCACACTTTGATTACCACCCTCAATCACACGGAAGATTCCTTCAACATCTTCGTTACGACCAACCAACATCGGCAAGTTACCAAAAGCAGCAGCTCGAGTAAGATCTTCACCAACCTTATCCAACAAAGGCGTAGCCAACGAAGTCATGGCCCGATTCATTGAGCCCTTAGGTTTACGCGCAGCCGCCTGTGAATACTCGTGATAGCGTCGAACCATTTCTTCATTTATTCTGATCCACGCAACAACATTAGTAATCTGCTGCTGCTCAATCCCAAGATCATAAAACAGCTCCTGAATATATTCATCTGCTAAATAGGCTTCCCAAAAAAGTTCAATCGGACTAACTTGCGCTCGCCGATGATCATATGCGTTTATATAACTATTCAGCAACACGCGTTGTGCAGCTTCTGAAAACTCGGCCTTGCCCTTAGTCAATGAGTTCAAACGCCGATTCAATGGTTCTTTAACTTTTTCAAAATTAATTTCAAGACGGGCAAAAATAACTGAAACCTGTCCAGTACTTAGTGAACCAATCATTAAATGCAGTGGATCAACTGTTTGCTCAAAACGCTCAGCCAAAACAAACGCATCCTCAACTGCGCGCATGGTCGTCAAATTAAAGGCGCGGGCAATGTTGACTTTGCTCTTGGCTGTTTCGACTTTAGTAATCTGTGGCAGCTCTCCCTCAAACGGCCGCTCAGCAACTTTGGCTTTTTGTCTAGCTGCTTCACTTAACCGATACCAAACAAACATTCCGATTAAAACCATTAACCAAAATGCAGCAATCGAAAGCTTTGGTTCTAACCAATATTCCCAAGTTATTAGATCGGGGATGTTTCCAATCAACATTGCTTGGTAAACAAAAAAGATTAATAACAAAATACTAATCACAAGTGAACCAAAGTTAATTACCTTGGACACAGTGTCGCGAACTCGTTTCAAAAGCAGTGAAGCTTTATCAATCCGTTCGCCCCAAAAGTAAAATCGGTTGTTAAGTGAAAATCCAAGCATGATAAATGATATTTAGAACAACAAACGGAAGAACCAGTAGATAAACGACAAACAAAAGAACCATCACGATCGACCAAATGATAAACAAGACACCTTTTCCAATCAACACGGCAATGCGCATAAAGAAACTGATAATCCGCCCAGAAATCGCAGTCTCGCCGTACATTGGCACAAACAGATTCTTCAACCAAACACTTAACCCCAAACCAAGCCACTGATTCTTAATCGAACCAAAACAAAAACGGGCTGCAAGTTTTAGCCCGCGTGTATACCACCAAACTGGAAAACTAAGAACTCCACCGACCAAGTCGACAAAAAAGTACTTTATTCCGATCAGCGCAATATTCTGTGCCATATTGAGCTATTATAACATAAAATGTCCTGGAAAATGAAAAGCCGCACGGTGTTATCGTGCAGCAGAGTGTTCTTCGGTCCAGTCTAGTATTGGATCGGATCGTCGTGCCCGACCGGGAGCTCTTCGATGGAGCG
>CAZDDW010000015.1:0-18729 GCA_964504365.1 uncultured Gammaproteobacteria bacterium
ATCACAGCATTGGCCAAACGCCAGCGCAGGCGTACACCCTTGCCAAACAGGTCAGCGATTCCGAAGATCAGAACCAGAATGGTCAATGTGCAGAGCAGGGGCAAACGGCACCAAACGTTTTCAACAAACAACATAGTGCCGACTAAGGCGATAAAGGCCAAGAACCCAACAACTTCGACCGGCTTTGTGACTTCTGCTTTTTCACTGATGGTAACAGTCTGTGCCATCACGTCCTCCCAAAAGAACATTTGAAGAATTGACTGTAGCAAAAGATTTTAAAAAAGTCAAACCTTGACATTTAAACAGTTCTTTGGTTAAGTGAGGGCGGTTCATTCAACGGGAGGACGACAAGATGACAACGGAGCGCCAGTTCCATCCGCAGACTACCGCAGTTCAGGGATTCTACAAGCCAGAACTTTCTGAGGGGTCGGCCAAGCCGCCACAGTTCAACACCTCGACTTTCATCGCACCAACGGCCGAGGCTCTGGCCTACTACTTCAGAGAGGCCTATGGTCTGGGCATGGATTCACGTCCGCCCAGCGGCCTGGTCTACTCGCGTTTGGTCAATCCGAACTGCGAGATCTACGAGCATCGTTGTGCCGCTTTTGAGAACGCAGATGCCGCAGCCTTGTTCGGAAGCGGAATGGCAGCGATCGTGACAACAATGATGGCCCTGCTCCAGCCCAGAGACACTGTTCTGTTTGGTGCCCCAGTATACGGTGGCACTGATTTGTTTCTCAGATCGATCTTGACCAAGTGGGGCGTGAATGTACACGACTTCAATTCCTTGGCTCCGACAAGTGGCCAAGTTACAGCCATGATCGAACGACTGAAGCCGAAGATGATCTTTTTAGAGAGCCCGGCAAACCCGACCCTGACGTTGGCAGACATCAGGGGGATCGCCACGATCGCTCACGATCTGAATCCTGAGACCATCGTCTTTGCTGATAACACGGTCCTAACCTTTGCAGCGCAGAAGGTGTTGGGTCTGGGCGCAGACCTGACTATTCTTTCGGCAACCAAGATGCTTGGTGGACACGACGACCTGATCGCTGGTCTGGTCATGGGGCGAGCTGACCTGGTTCAGCAGATTAAGGATCATAGAACTATTTTTGGTTCTGGCTGCGATCCTGCAACAGCTTCATTGTTGTTGCGCAGCCTGGAAGATCTTCTGGATCGTTCCGGAAAGGCTGAAAAGCAGGCCATTCGAGTGGCTCAGTTCTTGAACGAGCACTCAGCAGTGACCCAGATTCACTATCCTGGATTCGAACAGGACCCAGAGCAGATGAGGCGTTACCGTGAGCAGTGTGAAGGTCGTGCTGGGTTCATGTCCTTCAGGATCAGAGGTGGTTTGAAACGGGCCTATGCCGTGATCAATGCTTTCCAGGTGTTCAAGATTTCTGTTAGCTTGGGTGGCACGCTCAGCCTGACCTCACATCCAATGACACATACCCATTCGGACGTGGCACCAGAGACTCAACAGCAACTAGGGATCACTGAAGACTTGATCCGTATCTCGGTTGGTAACGAGGACATTGATGACATTCTCTGGGACCTTGACCAGGCTTTGGCTAAGGTCACCAGCTGGTAAATCCGTAAACGCGTAACGACTCTTTCAACAGAGTCGTTTTTTAATTTATAGCTAAAGCTGGTATAATAAAAAGGCTATGAAGGCTTGAAGGCTTAAAGTATTAAGGTCATTATTTTCTATGCGAAAACCAAAACACAAAATTGCAGTGATTGGGGCAGGAAACATGGGTGTTGCTCTGGCTCAGGTCATGGCAGAAAAAAGACACAAGGTTGCCTTGTGGAATTATGATTCAGATGTGTTGCGCAAAATCGAAGACGAGCGCAAGTGTAAGTTTCTGCGCGCGGTCAAGCTTTCTGACAATATTATCCCTGTGGACGATATCAACGATGCTGTCCGGCATGCTGAGATGGTGATTCTGGCTGTATCGTCACCGTATGTGCGCCAGGTGGCTCGCTTGATTGCTCCGTCGCTGAAGCCGAAAACGATTGTGGTTAATGTGGCCAAAGGAATTGAAGCGCGGACTAAGTTGTGCATGATTGATGTAATTGAGCAAGAGATTCCGAAAAAGTTTCATAAGCGGATTACTGAGTTGTCTGGGCCGACTTTGGCCAATGAGTTGGTTGAGGATGTGCCGACCGCGGCTGTGATTGCTTCGCGAGACAAAACGGTCTTTCCGGTACTGCGAAAGTATTTGCGAACTTCTGGCTTCCGTTTGGCTACTAGTGAGGATATTTATGGGGCTACATACGCTGGTTTATCAAAAAATGCTTATGCTATTGCTTTGGGAATTTGTGAGGGTTTGAAAATGAAATCAAACGCTAAGGCTTGGATGGCAGCTGTTGCTCTGGATGAGATGACTCGGTTTGTTGAAAAGATGGGCGGAGAGCGTGAAATGGTGTATGGGTTAGCAGGCTTGGGAGATTTATTGGTTTCTGGATTTGGTTCAGGACGCAATCGACAATACGGGGTTAATTTGGCTGGGTGTAAGAAAAAGTGTCGGGCTAGTAAAAAGGATATTATGACTGTTGAAGGGATTGAGGTTTGTCGGGCAATGATGTCGCTGGCTAAGAAAAAGAAGTTGAAGTTGCCATTGCTTGAGATGTTGTATGCGATTATGTTTAGGGGTAAGGCACCGAAAAAAGCAATGGACGCGTTTTTTGCGAATATTCGATTGAAATAAAAAAAGGCCCTGGAACGAATCCAGAGCAAGGGTTCAGCTGAGCGCTCGTGAGCGGCTCAGTTTTTCTTGTAGCCAGAGGCGGCGATGAGCTGCGCTGACTTGGTCCTGCCGAAGCAGGTCAAGCCGCTGATGCTCTTGTCCGCTGCTGGGATGGTGATTCCGGCAGCACTGATCGCGGCCAGGCTCATCGTGTCGTAGCAGGCGTACTCGCCGTACAGGCGGTAAGACGCGAGGTCAGTGGAGCCATCGTCATCGCAGCACATGTCGATCCCGATCTGACGACTGCCATCCTCGAGGATCTTGACTTCCATGTCCTTGGGACCGATGATCGTGTCCGGGCAGCACTGACTACCGGCGCCATCATCGTCGTCGCTGTCGGCAACATCGTCATCTGCCGGGGGTACAGGCGTGGGCGGTTCGCTGTCGAAAGCATCGATCCATGTGCCCAGGGCGATCAGAAGCAGAGGAACAGCCAGAGCCAGGATGAGCAGGGTGATCCATCCACGACTGGGATGGGTCGGTGCTGCCGGCGGAGGCGGTGGCTGCTGCTGGTTCTGGTTCGGCGGAGGCTGCTGTTGTGCGGCCGGCTGAGCCGCTGGTGGCATATGCACGTGCACCGTGTTCGTGGCCGTTGCCGTGGCTGTGTTCGAACCTGCCGGGCCACCTGTGGATGTGTCTGTGTCGGTCGTCTGGTCCGGCGGATCCACGACTGCCACGTCCTCGATCTGGCACTCGACCGTGTAGGCGTCGTTGACCGGGTTGGTCGGGTCAGCGTTCTCGACCATGAGCGTGAAGCTCTGGTTCGAACCACGTCCGGCCTCGTCCAGGACGAAGCGGAATTCGATCGTGGCCGAGTTCTGTTGGGTGACCGTGTCTCCCTGCGGAGCAGGGAAGGTCACGTGCGGGTCGGGACGGGATGCGCTGATCACGGTGTCCACGTTCGGGTGGTCACCAGTGACGCTAAGCTCGATGATGTGTTCTCCTGGAGCCAGTTGGCCCAGGTCCAGGTTGGCACCAGCCAAAGTGCCGGTGGTGAATGTGATCGCCATGCGATCCTCCAATCATGATCAAAAGTATCGATCGGCTTGGTTGTTAATAGGTACGATTCATCCAGAATACTGACCGCGAATAATAACAAAAAAGCAGCCGTTTGTCAAGGCTGCTTTCCTAAATTTAGCAATTATTTTGTCTTTTCTACCACTGCTTTAAAGGCGTCTGGATTATTTTCTGCTAGATCTGCTAGGATCTTTCGGTCAAGCTCAATATTGGCTTTTCCAAGGCCGTTGATCAGTTTGCTATAAGTGGTTCCCAAAGATCGGGCTCCAGCATTGATCTTAACTGTCCACAAGCGGCGCATATCACGCTTTTTGTTTCGACGGTCTCGGAAAGCATAAGCACCAGCTTTAAGGGCAGCTACACGGGCGAAACGCAGTTTTGACTTACGTCCCCACATGTACCCTTTAGTCTTTTTAAGCAGGCTTTTACGCTTTTTAGTATGAATTGTTCCTCGTTTAATTCTAGGCATACGGTAATAGTGTCTTTACAGCCTTATCGTGTGATTTTGATAGTTTATTATCACGACGCTTTTTGCGGGTGATTTTACCAGAATCAGACGAATTAAAATGGTCCTGTCCACTGCGACGCTTAAGGACTTTCTTATTCTTGGTTACTGTTACGCGTTTTGCAAACGCTTTGTGGGTCTTCTGTTTCATAAAACTGGGCTAATTCTACTCCCTAGCCACTATAGTTGTCAACCGTCCACCCTGTTTAGTGATTGGCTGCTCAACTCGGATAGGGTATTTTTCACGTAATCTTTCAATAAAATCAGCAACAACATCTTTGGCTACATCAGCGTGAGCCTTTTCTCGGCCACGCATAACAATCTCAATTCTTACCTTATCTCCACGCTCCATAAACTTAAGGGCTCGACTAACACGAACATCACGATCGTGCTGCCCGATTCGCGGTGAAAGGCGGATTCCTTTAGTATCAACCTCTTTTGAAGTAGCTCGTTGCTTCTTAACCTCCTTTTCTTTTTGATATTTAAATTGACCCCAATCAAGAATTTTACAAACTGGTGGGTCAGCTTTTGGTGATACCTCAACCAAATCTAGCTCATCTTTCTCAGCAATTTTTATTGCTTCCTCGGTTTTTAATACCCCAAGCTGCTCTCCTTCTTTACCGATCACTCGGACCTCAGGAGACTTAATTCGATCATTGACTTTATAGCCAGGGATCTGGATTTTTGGTTTTCTAATTCGGTGTCTATGGATTCGCATGTGTTTATATTAGTCTCTTTCTCATGAAAGCGATACCTGAAGCAGTTTTTAGATATTTTTCGAAATTGATCGCCTTTTTCTTGTCAGTAAACGTGCAGTAGAAAATTATTTTCTAAGGTTTGTGTTTTGAGGTGTGGGGAACCTGTCCTGCGTTATTGTTGTTCGATTCTTGTTTTTAAGTTTTGAGTAGACCCTTTATAAATTCTCGCTGGTTCATCAACACTTCTAAGAATGTAGACATAATACATATTTGTGGCCTGCCATTCGAAGCTTCATCAACAATTATATTCTGAGGCCCTTCTTCGCTAAAGCTACGAAGGGCATTCTTCTCTTCATCAGCAGAATACCTTGATGAAGCGAAGAATGGTGGAGATGGCGGGAATCGAACCCGCGTCTGGTAAGTTTTCACAAAACAATTCTACAAGCGTAGACTCATCTGATTACGTCTGTTGATAAAGATAAGACAAAAAACAACAGGCGGTGCGCGTGGCCAGATCTCAACCGCGTTCGCACGTGCAACAAAGCGGTCCAGCTCAATGGGGGTTGACACTCGGTCTTCCAATATTGAGCATCAAGGAAGGGAGTGGACTGGTTCGGCAAAGCCGAAACTTACTCGCTGTTAAGCGACAGCCATTGCAAAGTTAGGAGCACTGAAAGCACTCTTCACTTTTGAGAAAAGATTGGCATTTGAATTCTCTACAAACTGGGATTTACGAGCTCAGCTTGCCTGCTCGACTTGCATGTAATGTAAGGGACTTCCATCGAAGCCGATCATCCCCATGGGGGAAATGATCAATGACCAATAATCAATGATCAAGATAAAGATCAATGTCCGAATGAACACAATTCGATTATTAGATCACTCGGTTATTATTTCGATCATTGGAATTTGGTCATTGGACATTCATGTCTTCAAATGTTCTCGGACCTGTCTGTCTAATTCTCGTTTCTTGATCGCTGCTCGCTTTTCATGTTTCTTTTTTCCGCGAGCTAAAGCGAATTCAAGTTTCACAAGACGTGCCTTAGTATAGAGCGAAATAGGCACAATTGTCAACCCTGCTTCCTGTGATTTTCCGATCAGTCGTTTCAGCTCTGCCTTATGGATCAGAATTTTACGATCGCGGTACGGATCGTAGCTTGGTTGAGCACCTGCTGGTTTATATGGAGCAACGTATGCATTGCGCAACCAAAGCTCACCATCGCGGATAGTAATAAAGGCACCTTTAAGCTGAACGTGACCTTCTTTGATTGATTTCACTTCAGATCCAGACAATGCCAAACCACCCTCGAAAGTATCCAGGAATTCATAATCAAATCGCGCTCGTTTGTTTAAAGCTAGTTTGGGCATGTGGGTCTATTATAGAGTTACATGTTGCAAGTTACAAGTTTCATGGTTGACAGTAAGGCAAGATAATGATTAAATCAATTGTTGCTGGAGGAAAAGTGTCTGAACCTTCTACACCCACAAAAGAACTTTTTACGGTATTTGGGGATTCTTGGAAAGCCACCTCGCTCGCTGATTTTTGGACCAGGTGGAATCCGGTAGTTCATGTGGCGTTGCGCGAGCTGTTGGAAGAGGTGAAGAGTTGGTTGGGAGACAGGTGGTTCGTGACCGCTCCCACGTTCCTGGTTATCTTCTTTGTCGTGGGGTTGTTGCATGACATTGGCTGGTTGTTCCTGGATCTGATGTTATCTCAGACTGATCAGCAAGATTTCACCCCATCGCTTTTTTTCGCAATCTTTTTTCTATTGAACGGGATCATTGTAGTCGCTGAGCGGTTCATTCGTATCCGGCTACCGATACCGAACTTCATGAAGACGATTCTCACGTTTCTTTGTTTGATTGTTCTTGTGAAATTAGCTCTCATGATCGATTACTGGTTGTTCTGGTAGGGTAACTCCCTTAAGAACAACTTTTTCTTTTTGAGAAAGAAAAATGCGCCCAGGTGGGCGCGAGTGTTTTTATCTCCAGTTCTTGACAATGATATCACCGTGGCCGGTAGAACTGGTGTGCGGGCGGTTTTTCACGTGCTTGATCTTGATGTCGCCACTTCCAGATCCACGAAGATCAGCATCTGTCGCTCGGCCTCGGAAACTTACGTCACCAGAACCGCTTTTGTCTACGGACAGGTTGCTTACACGACCATCGTCCACACAGACATCGCCAGAACCACGCTTGTTGATTACCAGGCTACCATTGACTTCATCAATGTCGATGTCTCCACTGCCGTGCCTGTGAATTCGGGTGTTTCCGACGCGCCCGATCTGCAGGTCGGTGTCGCCACCCTGATCGATGTCCAGGAGTCCGTCAGTGTCTCCCATTTTCAGGCTGCCCTGAATATCTCTGGTGACTACCGAAGTTCCAACTGGTACCTCGATCACAACCTGGGGCAGACTGTCGTTTGCTGAACCACCACTGATAACGATCGAGCCCCCTTGCATATGAACCGAGCCGCCAACGATCATGCCTCCGCCGATGCTACTGATCTGAGCACCACCGAGATGCACGCCTTGGCTACCAGATGCGGGATCTCCGATCACAGTCAGGGTATCACCGTCCAAGCGGACCTTGATCAAGTCGATCTCGGCTTGTTGGCCGGTCATCTTGACGTTGATTTCCGGCTCTTGGACAGGTTCGATCGTAACCTGGGCAGCCAGTCGTTCGACCTGAAGCACTCGAGCGCTGTAGGCCTGAGGTCCCCAGGTAATTTTCGGGGAACCATCTCCCTGATCATCATCAACGATAACCGCTGGTCCACGACTAGTGTGAATGGTCGAGTTGCGCAGCGATCCGTTGACCACAACTGCTCCATCACTAGCGACAACCGAGCGAGCCCGTCTTGAGCCTTGTCGACCAGGCCCAGTTGGTTTTCTAGTCAGGCCAGCCGCAGGCGGCTGTCCTACATGGGAATCTGTTGTTCTGGTGCTACCCTGGTGACCTTGGCAACGAACAAACTGAGTTCCAGTCCGATCAATGCCTTCCATCTGGCAATCGATGAACTGGCAGTTTACAAACTGCGCCCCGGCCATATTGGCACCACGCAGATCACAGTTGATGAACCGACATCTGGCTGCCTGGGCACCGCTAAAGTCTGCGTTGCATAGGTTCTGGTCAACCAACTCCTCACCGACCATTTGAGCTTTGCGGAAGGATGTTGGGCAAACCACGGGCCTCATCATTGGGGCCGGTGATTCAGTTACCGTTGACTTGCAGTGGGCACATTCCATGGCCGCGCGATCAAGTACAGACGACCCACAGTTGGGGCACTTGAATACAGATAAGCCACTCATGTGTAAAGACCTTTCTCTAGGACAGTGCCTAGTCTGGATTAACAGAAGGTATAAAGATACTACAAAAATCCACTTTTGTCAATCCTGAGTTCGTGTTATAATATTCTGCGATATGACAGCTCAAAAAGGAGGTTCAGGTAAGCCAACAAAGCAGCTTATCTCTATATCAACCGGGACGATCCTGAAGATCATTGCAATCTTTGTGGTTCTTTGGTTTGTTTGGTTTGTTCGAGATATTCTGGCCGTGATTTTTGTAGCTTTGTTGCTAGCTGCTCTGATTGATCCAATTGCTGACTGGTTCTCTAAGAAAAAGATTCCACGTTCATTGGCTGTGCTTTTGGTGTATTTCGTCTTACTCTTGATTCTGGCATTTGTTATCTTCATGTTGATTCCGCCAGTGATTGAGCAGACCACAGCATTGCTAACAAACTTTGGGTATTCAGAACAGGTTGCCGAATACTTTGATAAATTTCAAACCCTGACGTTCGGTGAAGAAGGGGTGGCCAACAACCTCGGTCAGCTCACAGATTCACTACGCTCGGTCTTTGCAACGCTGTCTGGATTCATTGGTGGTATTGCTGCCATGGTTATCGTGCTCGTACTTGCGTTTTACATGGTCGTGGAAGAACAGGCTGCACGGAATTTCTTTAAGAGCATTGCTCCGTCAAAGTATCAGCCGCACCTGGCCCAACTATTTAACAAAATGCAACACAAGATTGGTTCTTGGTTGCGCGGTCAATTAATACTTGGTCTGATTGTTGGTATTGTTGCTTATGTTGGTTTAACAATACTTGGAGTTCAGTATGCTTTGGTTTTGGCAATCATGGCTGGACTGTTTGAAATTGTGCCGTACATCGGTCCTGTTGCCGCAGCTATCCCAGCTGTGATCTTGGCTTTGCTTCAAGATCCAGTCAAAGGTGTAATGGTTGCTGTGCTTTATATTTTGATTCAGTGGCTAGAGAACAATATTTTAGTGCCGAAGATCATGCAAAAGGTGACTGGCTTGAATCCGATTGTTAGTATCGTTGCCTTGTTAGTTGGTTTAAAGATTGCTGGGATCATTGGTGCAATATTGGCTGTGCCGGTTGCAACAATGGTTGCAGTATTGCTAGAAGACTTTTTTTCTGAAGATGGTTTGTGGAAACAAATATGATAAGTATGCACCCACGCACCTGGTTTCCCTTGATCCTCGTGACAATTACGATGGCCTTGCTGGTCGTTGTTTTGTTTTTGTTTGGCCCGGCTTTTGTTAGTGACGAGGTTTCAGATGCTTTGCCAAGGGTTATTTCAGAAGAGTACGAATCCCAAGCCCAGGATGTGATTACCGAGTTATATGCTTCATTAGAAAAGGATCAGAACAATCAGGGAGTAGTTCAAGAAGCCCAGAATAAATTACTTGAATTAACAGTACCAGAAGATTATCAAGGGCTTCACTTAGAAATGGTTATTGCTACAAATTTAATGATCCAAGGATATTCAGATGATGATCAGACGAAAATTGATTCTGGTTGGTTGCAGTTTAAAAAGGCAACTGAACAATATTCGTGGCTGAAGTAAATATGCGCGTGAATAAAAATCAGGAAATACAAGATGTTAAACAAGAGCTGAAAAAAACCAAAAAGCAACTTTCAGCAGAAATAAAACGGGAGACCAAAAAAGGTCACCCGGTTTTGACTTGTTTAATTGTTTTGGTCCTGGCAATTGTTTTGGTTGTCGGTTGGGCCGGCTCGCTTGTGGCTAAGACGGGTTTGGTTGAGGTGCCAGTGTTAACGCAAATGTTTTATGAGGTGCCAGAGCCGGTTCGTGAAGTTGTTCCAACACAAACATTCGAAGAAGCAATGTCAGATCAGTTGACTGAGTTAGTTAATGAACGGATTCAGCAAATTGGTGGGGCAGATATTGATCGCTCGTTAAGTCTTGATCTTGAAGAAGATGTTTTAACAGCCTCGTTGCAAGTTTTGCTTTCTAATCAGGATAAATATTTTGAAACTTCAAAGATTCAGTTGGCCTCAGTTGCTCCAGATCGGTTAGAACTATTTATGCCGCTGGCAAACAATGAGCTTGATAGTGCGCTTACAGTATCTTTAGTGCCATTGATTGATCAAGAGGGAATGCTTGATTTGTCGATTCAGTCACTGCACGTGGGTAGCCTAAAGCTGCCAAATTGGATCGTTGGCTTGATTTTGAACCGTCCTTTGGATTTGCTGACCTGGCAACTTAATAAAAACATGTCGCAGTATGCCACTTGGGAAAGTGTTCAGGTTCATGATAAAGTATTGACCCTGATTGGGGAGATAAATGTGAACATCTTAGAGCTATGATTTTGATCCATCGTGTCACACCGTTTGTTCTAGGCTTGCTCTTGGCCGCAGGCTTTTTGTTTATGGCAGTTTGGCCAGGTACAGCTCTGGTGATGATTGTCTTGATGACCCTGGCTTGTGTGCTGTTGCTTGGTCGGTTGATTGGTTGGGAGATCGGGAATTTTCAGTTTTGGAATTTTGTTGGTACACCACTGGTTTTCATCGTTTCCTCAGCAGGACTTTTTTTATTTTTTGAAAACATGCTTGAGAAATTACTCTTAGCTGCTGTTGTTGCTCTTGGTGTATTTTTGTACACCGAACACGTTTTTACATATCGACACACGCCGGCTGCTTACAAGACTTATGCGCTTGAACATCTCAGTTTGGTTTTACACATCTTGTCGATATTTTTTATCAGCGCGGTCTCGCATGGTTTGATTCTGTTCTTGCAAGTTCCGTTATTTATTTTAGCCCCAATATTTTTTGTTCTGACCTTGTTTGTTGTCTACAGTATGTTTTGGGTTTCGAAAATTGAACACGCGCGAGCAATTAGTTATGCCCTGGCAGGTGCAGTGTTGCTAACCGAATTGTTTCTTGCTTCGTCATATTTGCCAACCGGCTTTTACACCAACGCAGCAGTGATGGCTTTGGGGGTTTATATTTTTCTGGGATTGTCTCGAGCACATGTGTTAGAGAAGTTGACAAAAACGGTTTTGGTCCGCTATCTTACGCTTGGTTCAGTTTTACTTTTAGTTGCTTTGGGTTCAGCTCGATGGATTTAATATGGAATTGAAGATGCCTGAAAAAAAAGAATTGCAGCAGATAGTGCGCGTTAGTGTGCTAGCGCTTGTGGTTGGAGTTTTGGCCGGTGTACTCGGGGCCGTGGCTACAGAGAATTATTTGTATCGCTACGCTGAGGATTTACAGGAAGTCAGTATTCCATTACGGCTGGCCGGAGAAAAGCCACGCCCGTTGCCAGGAACTTTTGAAGAGGCAGTGGAAAAGATCCGTGATCAGGTTGCACCATCATTGGTACGAATTTATCCAACCGCTAGCACTTACGGCACAATCGCTCAGAAGGTTTATGAACCAGATGATGCCCTGGCTTCAGGTGTGATTGTAACCTCTGATGGTTGGTTAGTGACTGATGCGGAATTATTTGATCTATACAGCATGAATTCCCTGGTAGCTGTAATTGGTCGAGATGTTTTTTCGATCACCGAAGTGAAGGATGATACAGCAACCGGAACGACTTTAATAAAAGTAGATGCTAGTAATCTGCCAGTGCTGGCCTTTGGTGCAGCAGATGAGGTTCAGGAAGGGGATTTGGCTTTTGTGGTGCCAGCGCGTGATTCTTTGGTTGCTAGTTCAATAGAAAGTATTCGTGACGAGAACGGGGTGATCCATTCTGCCGAAGCATTACTTCGACATTTTGTTCTGGCTGATGAGTTGAGTACAGATGCAGTTGGTGCGCCAGTAACCAATAGTGCCGGAGAGCTGATCGGTTTTGTTAGTGATAATAATTTAGTTCGACCGTTGCACCACGTCTTACCAGTGATTGAATCGATCCTGCGTGATGGGGAAGTGGTTCGTCCGGTTTTTGGTGCATCGATTATTGATCTTGCTTCAGCTATCGGGCTGAGTGATGAGGATACTCAAGGAAATGATTATGGGGCGATGATCGTTCGTGATCCAAATAATTGGTATGTGTCTGGAGCCATTCCTGGCTCGCCTGCAGACGACGCTGGACTGCTTAACGATGATGTTATCTTGGAGGTCAACGGCGAGACTGTGAATGCCAATAGTCCGTTTGCAGAGATTCTACTTGACTATGAACCAGGTCAGGAGATTAATCTGAAACTGGAGCGGGCTGGTGAAAAGATTGAAGTAAAAGTTGTCTTAGAGTAAAATGTAATTATTATTGTATGGCCAAACCAAGATACACAACCTTGTTACTAAAAAGTTGGAGCACTATTGTTTTGTTTGCTGTGTTTGGTTTGGTGCTGGCCGTGATCCTGTCTTTTTTGAACCGGCTCGAATATAGTTCAACTGTTCGTTTGTTAATTATTCAGGATGTTGGTGTGGTTGATGCCTATACTGCTGCGCGATCTTCAGAGCGGATTGCTGAGGATTTATCAACAATTACATATACGACTTCGTTTTACGATAAAGTAATGGATGCTGGGTTTGGAATTGATGAAGATTATTTTGATGCGGATGAGTATAAACGGCGCAAGCAATGGAACAAAACAATTAGTACGACTGTTGCCCGAGGAACCGGTTTGTTAACGATCAAGGCTTATCATCAGGATGTTGACCAAGCTGAGCGTATAGCTAGTGCAATTGCTTTTGTGTTGACGAATGAGGGTTGGACCTATACCTCTGGTGGCAGCATTACTGTGCGTTTGGTGGACGAGCCATTAAACTCTCGTTGGCCAGCACGACCGAATATTCCAGCCAATGCTTTTTCAGGGTTGGTTTTAGGTGGTTTAATAGGGGTTGTTTATGTAATGATTCAGTTTGAACGAGTTCGACGACGTCATCAGCTAGTGCATGCGGATTAATTGAAAATTTTGTAGGGGCGGACCTCGAGTCCGCCTTTTTTGTTATATTTAAGCCAAATTTTACCTACCCCCTCTTGACAGATGTATGGGATTATGGTACATTATCGCGTCAAATTAGTGCTAGAAATAGGCTTAACTCTAGGATGCTGAAGCGGTTTGATGTTTGTTCGTGGCGTCTCCTCCTCGCCGCGACGAATGTCAAACCACTCCAGCGTCTTGGGTGGTCCAACGACGCACTAAACGTTATTTCCAAAGTCTAGAAACCAGAATAGTCGGCTCTGACCGGCTGAGCTACAATCGCGTCCCTGAAAAGGGGACGACTCACAAGTCGTCCCATTTCGGGGCGGAGGAGAGATGGACATGACACGTATCCTGATGAACCTGATGGCACTGACCTTCGCGCTGACGATCATCGTGCCCGCATCCGCGGCGCCGCCCACCGGTGGCACTCCGCTGCCGGCACACTGCACCAACGGGGTGCAGGACGGTGACGAGACCGACATCGACTGCGGTGGCTCCTGTGCCGCCTGTGGTACCGCCCCGATCGTTCCGGCGACCGTGGTCGCGGTGGCCATTCCGGCCCCTGGGACCGCCGGGTCCAAGATTTCCACGACCGGCACGTTCGAGCCGACGATCCACACGGAGTGCCCGCGCAACGCGACGCTCAACGAGGAGGATCCGGCCAACGTCTTCTGTGAATGCAACGAGGGCTACGAGCCCGAGGAGTACGCCACCGACGAATCCGGCGCCGAGACTGCGGTCAAGTGCAGTCCGGATCGCCTGACCCGCATGGGCTGGGCCGCTGCCGGACGCACCGACGCGCTCCGCGACGAGCTGTTCGGTCTCGAGGACGACGAAGAGGACACCGGCGTGCTCGGCAAGCTGGAAGACCAGCTGGCCAGTCACGAGGAGTGGATCCACGGCGATCCGGACAATCCTCATGACAACGGCGCGGAAGGACGCATCGGTGGTCTCGAGGACTGGGTCTACGGTGACCACGACACACCCGGTGCCAACCGGCGCCTGGCCGAGACCGAGCAGGGTCAGAGGAGAATCGAGTACTGGATCGAGGGCGGTTCGCGCATCGACGGTCGAATCGCTATCGGTGATCATCGTGGTGCCGACGATGAGCCTGGTGCTGCGAAGCGTCTGGAAAACGTCGAGGATGGTGTCGACGAGCTGACCCGCGACGGCGGCACGATCGACCAGATCGAGGACGACATCGATGACGTCGAGGGTGACGTCAAGGTACTCCAGGACGAGGTCGAGGTGCTCAAGGCACGACCGCAGCCGGTCTTCCTCGCCACCGTGGGTGGTGGGATCCTGCTGCACCGTGCACCGCGCGGTGACTTCGGCGACGGAGTGACCGTGCCGTTGAGCCTGCCGGCCGCGCCGATGCTGGCCGTCGGTGGTGCTGGTGGTTTCCTGCAGGAGATCGTCCGCAACAAGGGTGCGCGCAACGAGCGCACGTTCACCCACGGCTTCCTGGCCGACATCGCCCTGCAGTTCGCCCTGAGCACCCACTTCGACGCCGAAGCGGGCGAGCTCAGCGACAAGGGTGGAACCAGCGTGGGGTTGCGCGTCAGCGGTGGGTATTACCGCGTGCTGCCGAACAACTTCCGCGGTTTCGTCGGCCTGATGGGCGAAGGTCGCATGCTCGACTACCGGCTGCTGGGCTACGGCTACGGCAACCAGGTCGACGTCGGTCCGACCGTGCATGTGGTGATCCCGTTCGGGAGCTCCAACCTCGGTCTGCGTCTGCGCGCCGATGTGGGCATCCTCGGCTTCCTGGCCGTGGATCCGAGCGACCCCGAGGTCAGCTCGACCTACTGGGCACCGCAGATCAGCGGTTCGGCCGAACTGGTCCTCGGCAAGTTCTGACCAAGTTCTAGATTCGACTCCTTCGGGGTCCGTCATCGTGGCGGGCCCCCTTTTATTAGGAAAAGTAGAAAGTAGAGAGTTGACGGTAGAAAGATTCTGATTCTTTCTACTCTCTACCTTCTACTTTCTACTACTTAAGCTTAAAATAAGCTTATGTAACCAAAATATAACCGACCGGTGATTTTTTGGTTGCACAGACTAAACTTAGGCTCTTGACAAGATGAGCTGGTTATGTTATTCTAATCCGTTCTTTACATAGCTCAGATAAGACAAAAATCAGCAAAAGCGGGTCTAATCCGCGCTTACTTCCTTTCGTATTTTCCGATTTATCGGATGTGCGGTGTTCATTTTATGGCGCTGTCACATAATACTCTTTTGAGGATAAATTCCAGAAATTCGAGAACCGAATTTCTGGGATTTACACCAAAAACGGTGTTATGTGACAGTGTCACAAGGAAGTGCGTGGTTTAGACCTGCTTTCCTGGCGGTCAACATAGTTTCGAAAGCTAGATTCAAAAGCGCAATTTCGCGCACTGGAGAGAACGATGACCAACAAGATGACCTTCATGGCCCTGCTGACCCTGGCCGTCGCCCTGATGGCCTACCCTGGTTGTGGACCGGTTCTGCCCATGGCAGACGACGACGATTCGGCCTGTGACGAGGAGCCGGCCGACGACGACACCACGGATTCGGACGACGACGATTCGACCGGCGATGACGACGACACCACGGGTGACGACGATACCGCCGACGATGACACGTCGGACGACGACGATACCACGGGTGACGACGACGACACGACCGAGCCCCCGCCCGAGGATCTCGACGGCGACGGGTACACGGTCAACGACGGCGACTGCGACGACAACGACCCGGCGATCAACCCGGGCGCGGCCGAAGTCTGCGACGGCGTGGACCAGGACTGCGACCTGCTGGTCGACGAAGGGCTGGTGGAGCACATCTACTACCCGGACGTCGACGGTGACGGCTACGGCGACGAGTTCGCCACACCAACCTCCTCGTGTTTCGAGGAGCTCGCCGATCACGTGACCAACGCCGCCGACTGCGACGACGCCGACGCCGGGATCAGCCCGGCCGCGGCCGAGATCTGCGGTGACGGCATCGATCAGAACTGCGACACCATCGACCCGGTCTGCCCGCCGAACGACTTCGACGGGGACGGGTACGACGAGACCGTCGACTGCGACGATGCCAACGCGGCGATCAACCCGGGAGCCCCGGAGATCTGCGACGGCATCGACAACGACTGCGACAGCACGACCGACGTGGGTGCGATCGACGCGACCGAGTACTTCCTGGACTACGACGGGGACGGCTACGGCCTGACCGGCTACTCCGAGATGCTCTGCGCGCCGGACGGCGCCTACACCGCGCTGGTGGACGGGGACTGCAACGACACTTCCTCGGCGATCAACCCGGGTGCGGTCGAGGCCTGTGACGGCCTGGACACGGACTGCTCCGGTTCGCCGGACGCGGACGAGGTCGACGCTGACGGCGACGGCTTCATGGTCTGCGACGGGGATTGCAACGACGCCGATGCCACGGTCAACCCGGACGCGCTGGAGATCTGCGACGGTGCGGACAACGACTGCAGTGGTTCGGCCGACGACGGCCTGGACTTCCTCGATTACTTCGAGGACGCGGACGGTGACGGCTACGGCGACGAATCGGCGCTGCCGGTCAGCTCCTGCGAGCCCCTGACGGGTTACTCGCTGAGCGACACCGACTGCGACGACGCGGATCCCAACGTCAACCCGGGCATGTTCGAAGTCGAGAACGGTATCGACGACGACTGTGACGGTGACGTCGACGAGGGCTTCGAAGAGGTCTACGTCGAGGTCTGTCACGATATCGGGACCGAGTACAACTTGGTCTGGATGTTGCTCGACACGGGGTACAACGACTACTCCGTGCCCGTGGCCAGTCTCGGGAGTTCCAGTGGCCTGTGCTACCTGGTCGAGGAGGACCTGTTCAACGGGTACCTGCTGATGAACTATGGGTATACCAGCGGAAACACCGTGGACTACGCGGCGTTCAACAACTGGTGTACCGGGGATTATCGCGGGACGTTGACCGTGGACGGGGTCGAGATGACCCTGAATACGGACTTCATCCTGGTGTCCTGGGATGAGTGGGGGCAGAACAACCCCTGCGGCTTCGGCTGGGACCTGGAACTCAGCTACATCCCGCCGTCCTGACCCTGAGCAACGTGATCGAGCTTCCCGTCGCGCATTGCGTGAGCGGTTCATACCCTCCACGCCGCGCGCACCGCTTGCGCGTGCGCGGCGGGAAGCCGATCCTTCGAGAGTGAGCTTAACGGCCGCTCTCTTTTCTTTTAAAAAATAAGCTTGCTGTGCTGTTAATTAGGCTAAAATAAGCCTATTTTTTGTGTCTTAAGCTTGACAAAAGTGCTTTTTTGTGCTATACTTCCATGTTCACAATAAGCTCTGAGGAGAGAGGCTTTTTGCCCTCATTAAGGGCTTTTTGGTTCAAAATCGAACGTTCCAATATAGCGCTTACTGCGCACAACCCAACCCAATGTTTCGCAACAAGTTCAGTCTCCCCAAAGGTCATGGGAGGCAAATCTGGCCTGGCTAGGATCGCCAGGAATAACCAGATTTAACCCCAAGACCAAGGGGATAGGAGGGATCCATGCGTTACCTGAACTCGAGCCTGATGATTGCGACCCTGTTCGCCCTGTTCACCATCGGCTGCGAGGTTCCGACGGTCGACATGACCGGCTCCGAGCCGGACTGTGACGACACCGAGGAACCCGCGGACGACGACACAGCGGATGACGACGACACCACCGAGGAGCCCGCGGACGACGACACGGCGGATGACGACGATTCCGCCAGCGACGACGACGACACGGCGGATGACGACGATTCCGCCAGCGACGACGATGACGATGACAGTGCCTCGGACGATGACGATGACAGTGCCTCGGACGATGACGACGATGATGGTACTGGCGACGACGACGATGACGACACCGAGTCTTCGCCGGACGAGGACAACGACGGCTACACGGTCGCCGACGGTGACTGCAACGACGACGAGTACACCATCAACCCCGGTGTGCCCGAGGACTGCACCAACCAGCTCGACAACGACTGTGACGGAGCGATCGGCCAGGACGACCCGGACTGCCCCCAGGACAACGACGGGGACGGCTACGCTGGCGAGTCCGACTGCGACGACACCGATCCGAATGTCCACCCGTTCGCCGAGGAGATCTGTAACGGGATCGACGACAACTGCAACGGTCACCTCCCAGACGACGAGGAAGACATCGATGGCTTATCGGAAATGACAATTGCGTGCGTATCATTTGGTGCGATAACAAAGCCAGCCTTGGTTAAGAGCCCTCTCAGTGTCGGAATAATAGCCTGAGGCGACACATGTTTCAATGGCACTAATTGAGTAATTACTTCCCGACCTCCGGGCTTAACGCTGCTGTCGAGCTGAACGATCCTCGCCTCACTTCTGGCTTCCTGTATAGGCAGTACCTGGAAGATATTACCATCATTAACTACAGCGAAACCATTTATATTCAGAGTTGCCTGTACAATATCCATTAACTCATTATCATAAAATCTCCCCTCTGTCCTAAGCGTAATCACCCCTGTAACTCTCTTATCAATAGTATAGTTCAACCCCATTATATCCCCGAGAATAA
>CAZDDW010000016.1:0-18096 GCA_964504365.1 uncultured Gammaproteobacteria bacterium
GGTCATTCTATCATTGATTATTATCTAGATCATTGGTTATTGATCATTGGTCATTTTTAAAACTTTCCAAGTCGGTGCCCGACCCGAACCCAAAACATTGCTTTGCCAACCTGATAATACATTTTTACATACTGGATCAAGGCTTGTGTCCAACCGACTTTTTCATATTTCCGTACAAAGGTCAAGCCAGGTAATCTGACCGAACCGTAGCGCAGGCCGCGTGATCGACAAAAGTAATTAAAAGCGGATTCAATCATGTAGCCCTTCATGTAGCGCTCAGGGATGTTGGAAATAATCGAGCGGCGCATTGCTCGCTCACCACTGATCAACGGCAGCTGTGCCCCGATCGATGTCCAAAAACTGCCACGATCGCGCAAACCAACATTCATTGCCTTGGCTCCACTTACTACTGGCAAAACAATCCGTTCCACATGATCTGGAGTCAGACCGACCAGATCAGCATCAAAGAAAGCAACAATATCAGCATCGGTCTGGGCCACACCTTGCAGCATAGCCTTGCCTTTGCCCACATTCTCACGCAACTCAACCACGGTTGCCCCGCCAAGTCTGGCAATCTCTGCTGTTTGATCATCACAACCATCAGCAACCACAATCACCTCACCGATCGACGGCGAAGACTTAAGGGTACGCAGAATCACCCCAATGGTCTTTTCCTCATTGTATGCCGGCACGATCGCAGCGACTGACGGCTGAGTCATATTACTTTCTTATCGTGATCTCGTACATCACCTGTTCGAGATTGCGCAGATTCTTTTTTGCTTGATCAAACTTAGTTCGTAAATATCCTGATAAATCAAGTCCAAGCAGGAATTCAATTACACCTTCAACAGTATTCGTAGCAGACTTGACCGCATCGTATCGTCCAGCTGTTGCTTCACGAATAGCGTAACGCACAACTTCACCGGTTGCATCTGACAAAGCAGCTAGATACGTCCCATGATCCATCACTCGCTTCTCAAGCGAACCAAACTCCCCTTTCTTTAAAAACTGTTCAAACAACAAAGCTTCGGCATATTCTTCCAGCGCTGCCTTGTGAGCACCGATATGTTTCAATGCTGGCCAATCCTTAAACTTAGCTTCGCTTTCAATAAAAATTTTCTTTGCTTCTTTCAGGTGTGCTGTGGCGCCTTTCATATCATTGCGGTGCATGGCAAATATCGCTCGCTTGGATTTTGACAAAGCTGCATTGGATCGACCAATAATCTCCCGCCTCATTCTTTCAAATGTAGCATGAGCTTTTCCGATATCCTTAAGCGTGTTGGGGTTTTTCTTTGGCATGTTTTTTTACAATTATAAAGTATTTAGCGATTTCTATTGCTACTAGTTTAACACAGCCAATTGCGATCAGTAAGAGCCAGTCAGTGAAATGTAACGGCACGATCTCAAAGATGTGTTGGAAGAACGGGTGGGTCACAGCCAGGATCTGAAGCAAGAAACCAGCAATCACACCAGCAACCAACCACTTGTTAGAAAAGATGTTGGTGTGAAAAATGCTGCGTCGGAAGCTCTTAATAGCAAAGACGTAAAGCAAGGAATCAATAGCAATCGCGGTAAAGATGATTGTGCGTACGTATTCGATATCATGCGCACCAAGCAACCAAAGGAAAATCGCCAAAAGTCCAATATCAGTCAGGATCCCGATCAAGAAAATTAACTCTTTCATGTGACGATTTAAAATCGGCTCTTTACGCGGACGTGGTGGCTCGTCCATAACGTCTGGCTCGCCTGGCTCCAAAGTCAGAGCCATGCTTGGAAAACCATCAGTGATCAGGTTGATCCAAAGGATTTGTGCTGGCAACAACGGCAATGGTAGACCAAACAGAACTGCTGAACCAATCAAAACCATTTCAGTAAAGCTGTCTACGAGCAAATATGCCGCTACTTTGCGAATGTTATCAAATATAACCCGACCTTGTTCAATTGCAGCCACGATCGTGGTTAGTGCATTATCAATTAAGACCATGTCCGCGGATTCTTTGGCTACCTCAGTCCCATTCCCCAAAGCCACTCCAATATCCGCTGCCTTCAACGCTGGCGCATCATTCACCCCATCACCGGTCATAGAAACAACCGCGCCGTGCTTACGCCAAGCGTCAACAATACGCACCTTATGCGCTGGCTCTACCCGAGCGTAAACATCAATCTTAGTTACCTGCTTAGCAAACTCCTCGTCTGACATCTGATCTAGCTCTGGCCCAGTAATTGTGTGTTCATGATCTGAAGACACCCCGGCTTCGCGAGCAATAGCAATGGCCGTGTCCGGATGATCTCCGGTAATCATCACTGTACGCACTCCGGCAGCCCGTGCCCGCTTGATTGTTTCCTTAGCATCCGGACGAATCGGATCACGAAGACCATAAAGCCCTACACAA
Source organism: uncultured Gammaproteobacteria bacterium (assembly GCA_964504365.1). Lineage (GTDB taxonomy): Bacteria > Patescibacteriota > Patescibacteriia > UBA9934 > CAZDDW01 > CAZDDW01. The sequence goes on from CAZDDW010000016.1 coordinate 2,394, forward strand.
GTTAGGTCCTTGAGATCGGATTTAGTTATCTGGTTGTCTGGTTGTCTGGTTGTCTTGTAGGCAACCGCAAGTACTCTTAAACCGCGCTCAGTCATTTCTTGAGCTTGCTTTAAAAACTTGGCTTGTTCAGATTTGCTGCAAAATTCGAGTACGCGTTCAGGGGCTCCCTTAACCAAAACCGCCTGCTTCTCATCAGTCCATTCATTCAACGTTGCCATGTACTTGTACTTAGAATCAAATGGAATTTCAAACAAGCGCTTGTGTTCTTTTTCAACCTCAGACTTAACTAACCCGGAAGACAAAGCAGCTCGCAACAGCGCTGATTCGGTTGGACTGCCCTCGACTTTCAATTTCTCCAACTCCTTGCTCTCGTCACTTACAGTCGCGTCGTTACAGAGCAGCGCGATCTTATGAGCCAGTTCTTTGTCATCAGCAACCAAATCCGTGGCATCCATTCGCGCTTCAGTGATCGTTCCGGTTTTGTCAGTACAAATAACAGACACACTACCCAAAGTCTCCGTGGCCACCAATTTGCGCACCAAAGCCCGCCGGCGCAGAATGCGCTGCATACCAATAGCAAAAATAACGGTTACGGCCACCAACAATCCTTCTGGAACCGCAGCCACAGCCAAGGCAACTGAAGTTAAGAACATTTCAAAAGCAGATCGGCCACCAACCACACCAACAACAAAGATAAGCAAAGACACAGTCACAAAAATGACTGTTAAAAACTTAGCTAGTCGCGCCAGCTGTACCTGTAATGGCGTTTGTTCTTCTTTGGTTTCAGAAACCAGGCGAGCAATTTTACCAAGCTCGGTTTCAACCCCAGTGGCTACAACCACGGCCTGACCCCGCCCGCTAGTAATCACTGTCCCAGCATAAACCATTGATTTGCGCTCAGCCAGTACGGTTCCGGCAGATACGGCTTCAACATCTTTAACAATCGGCATTGACTCACCAGTTAACGCAGACTCATTGCTTTCCAAAGAAACCGATTCAATCATTCGAGCATCCGCGGCCACATGGTCTCCGGCCTCAAGAATCAAAATATCCCCAGGAACAACTTCCCGGGCCGCAATCGACATATCAGATCCGTCACGCCGCACACGAACTACTGGATGCACCAATGATCGTAAATGCTCCAGCGCTTTTGATGCCTTGTACTCTTGAACAAAACCGACCAGTGTGTTAACCACAACCGCGGCAGTGATCACTCCTGCATCAACCAAATCATGAAAAAACAAACTCACCCCAGCAGCAAACAACAAAATATACATGAAGGGCGAAGCAAACTGGCGCAATAAAATAATCAACCAGCCAGCTGTTTTTGCTCGCGGCAACTCATTTGCTCCATGCTTTTTTTGCCGAGCTTTGACCTCTTTGTCATTCAACCCATTCTTACTTGACCCCAAAGATCGCAGTACTTGAGTTTTGCTAAGCTCGTGGTAGTGTTGGGTCATAGAATGACCAATAATCAATAACCAATAATCAAGAAAATAATCAATGAACAAATGACCAAAACTTTTGATTATTGGCTCATTTGGTAATTATCTCGGTCATTGGAATTTGGTCATTGGTTATTAATGTCTAATACTTCGATAAGTTTCTTCAACATGATCTGTAATCACTTCCCAAGAAAAATTCTCACTCATCCATTTCTTTAACTTCTTGGCCACATCCTTTACCATTTCTGGATCATCTTCAGCGTCCTGCAGCTGCTTGGCCAGACTCTTTACACTTTTGTTCTTAAATCGTAAACCAACGTGATCAATCGCTTCCAAGTTCTCTGGAATATCAGAAACCAATACAGCCGTACCAAAACTCATGGCCTCTAACACAACCACAGCCAGCCCCTCAGACTCACTTGGCTGTACGTACAAATATGCGTGAGCGAACAACTGCTTTACTGGCTCTCCAGCCTGAAAGCCAAGAAACAAAATATTCGGATCTCCAGCGGCTCGTTTCTTCAACCCTTCAAAATATTCTTCTTGACCAGCTGCTGGCGAACCAACAATAACCAGTTTCTTATTAGTCTTGATTGATTGAAAGGCCTCGATTAAGTAGTGCAACCCCTTGTGCTCAACCACCCGGCCAACATTCAAGATATACTCACCCTTTTTCAAACCAAACTTTTCCAGCGCATCGGTCTTGCGCACCACTTGTGGCTCAGCTCCGTTTGGAATATAAACCACTTGCCGGCGATACACTTTGCGACAGTAAACCTGAATAACATGACTAACAGCGATACAGACGTTTGGGAACCAGGCTGCTGACCATTCACCAAAGTGCAAGTAGTTACGGGCAAACAAGCCCCACTTGGCATGATATCGATCCTGTGAGTGAAAAGTAACCACAACCTTGCATCGAGGTTTTAACAAACGCGGAATCCAACTCAAAGTCGCTGGACCAACACCGTGGTAGTGAATAATGTCATATCCGCGCAGCATAGCATGCAAGGTCGACAAAAATGTGTGCACAATCGCTTCAAGATTCTTACGATAAATCGTTGGAACATAAACCAAACGTACGCCGTTAATCTTTTTAGGCACCTTGCCTTGATGATGCCCTTTGCGTGCATAAACAAAAACCTCGTGCCCGCGGGCTGCGAGCCGAGTTGATAACATTTCCACATGCATTTCAATCCCTCCGGTTAATCCACCCTTAACACCAATGGTTTTCTGCCCAATCATGGCAATTTTCATACTGAAGCTATTTTACCATAAATACCTTGACAAAGCACCTTATTTGTGCTAAAGTATGCAGTTCGCACTTTCGCCCCTTAGCTGGGGAATCAAAGGAGGACATTGCGATGTCCAGCAAAGGAAGGAGTTACGACCGTGGGTTCGAAAACGGACCCAGAACACTCACCTTCGTCCAGACCACACGTCTGATCGTGGTCAATGAGGAATTCAGTAGCGGAAGTCTGGTGAACGACCGCAACCTGGCCAGTGTCGAGATTCCGGAAGGTCACATGGGTTTCCGCTTCTACGATGAGCTGGCTTCGAGCAGCGACGGTACTCTGCTCCTGTCAGGCGACCAGGACAACTTCAGCCCGATCTATGTCCGTGGACTGATCCTGGTGGATCGCGTGTACATGGCTTGGGCAGCCGAACATCACGAACGGTACGGGGACGCTTACCAGCAGAAGCTGGATGGGCACCCGGACACCGAGCTGTTCATGCATGCTCCAGACAAGAAGTTCTGGGTCCAGCCCCACGACCCGGACGGCGAGTACATCCTGCTCGATGATCTTGGTCTGCAGCTGTTCTACGCAACCAACCCGCCAATGCCCGTGCCTGAGCCAGTGGTCCTGCCAAGCCACGAGGGCGATTCGTTCCGGATCAGCCTGGTCGATGGTCAGCTAGTGGTCGAGGTGGTCGACGAGCGCGACGGTGCCGAAGACGGTGAGGCCCGGCTGGAATTCGTGGACAACACCACCGGAGACACCCACGACTTGCACTACAACGTGTTCGTGCACGACCCCTGCGCAGACAAGCGACACAGCTTCGGTGGCGGCCCGATCTGCCAGGCCTGCGGGCATGGGCGGAAAACCAAGGGTGAGGTGCCGATCGAGGGTGCTCGCTTCACGGAACCGGCCCCAGGGATTCGGGTGCGTCGCCGAGGTGCCTTCGACAGCCTGCCCGAAGATGTGGTCTTCCTGACCGAAGACGGTTACGTGCGCATCGAACGTCACTTCAGCGACTGGGCCCGCCTGCACTACCGCGACGGTGCGCTCCAGATCGAGGTCCTGAGCAAGGACTAGACCAACGCAGAACAAGAACCCCCGGACACGACGTCCGGGGTTTTTCAATTTTAAAAGGGCACCCACAGGGGTGCCCCTACAATTTTATTTTTCCAACAATCTTTTTTGTCGCGATCTAAACGAATCCGCAGCCGGTATATCACTTGGCTCTGCCGGATGACCCAGATCTGGAATCTCAGCCTCTATACGATTCCAAATATCAGTAATTTGTTCAATAGTAGCCTTAGGTGGTGATACAAAATATACTAAATCTGGCCCATTGGACATTTCTACCTTTTGATCTTCTAACCAAGCAGTCAGTTCTTTCGATGGCATAAAATCACCAAAGGTCTTTTCTTCAAAACTAATCCATTGTGACTCCCCAAAATCACCAAAACCAGATCCCGTTGTTGTATACCCTTTTTTTCGCATTGATAATACAGCATCGCGTACTTGTGGCTCCAGATGCTCAACATAACAGCCCATATCCATTTCTTCTTCAGTTGCTTTTGGATTCTTTGCTTCACGCCCACGCAGCTCTTCCCATAAGGCTTCTATTACTTCCTTTCTCATTTTAGCAAAGTATCTGACAAAATCGATTTTTTCTTTGTCTACTTTTTTAAACTGACGCAATTCTTCAAGTTCTTCATCGGTCCCGCTTTCAAGAATTCGAATCATCTCTTCTATGTTATTTAATCGGTGTAGTTGCCCCCTTTCTTCAGGTGGAACTTCACGAAACCCTCTAGTCATATGCGGCTTTTATTGCTTTCTGATATTCTTAATAACTTTCTTTAGTTGTTGAGAGAATCCTTCGACAGATAGTCTTATCATCTTCTCGCCCAACTTCTTACTCACCATCCATTCAGGATGACTATCAGCAACACCATCTTCAGAAAAATCTTTTAATTTATTTGTCTTGAACGGGTGCTCGATTACTTTCTTAGGATAATCTTTTGGAGGAACGAGAACAAGATTTTTATCAATGGCCAGCATCATTGAAATTTCAGAATTACCAGCATGATCATCAAGAGGGCCAGAAATAAGATCTGTCATCTTTTTTTCGATCTTCTCAGTAAAAGGCTCTATGTAATCTAATCGAATACCCTTTAATGCTTTTTTATTCTCCTGTACAAACTTTTTCAAAGTATCAACATTTCCACCATGGGCTGTTACAAAAATAATCTGTTTTGCATAAGGTTTAATAGATTCACAAATATCCTTTATAACCATATTCATAGTGGACGTGCTAATCCAAACAGAACCCATAAATCCCTCGTGCTCCTCAGAACAAGTTATTTTAAGAGTTGGCAAAAAGATTATATCCTGAAATTTCTTTTCAACTTCTTCCACCATTTTTTCCTGAATAAATGAATCCGTGCCAATTGGTAAAAACGGTCCATGTTGTTCAATTGACCCGGTTGGAATAACAAAGGTATATTTTTTACCTTTCTTAAAATCCGTTGTTTTCATTTGTTCTAAATACATATACATCAAGTGTTTATGGAGCGAAGTTTAGTTTATTGATTATACCAAACCAGCTTATCTTTGCCAGCCCAAAATAAAAATACTGCTACGTAAAGCAGTGCTTCCTTTCTACTAAATACTAACTCTTAGCCAAACCTTTCAAATATGCCAAGTCCTCAGCAGTACCGATTTGATGAGCTTGGAAAAGTTCAATTACTTTTTTCTGAAAATGCCGGTCTTCTTGAAACTCCTTTTCCATTCTCTTAAAAACATCTGAATGATACTCGGCCATCTTGCGATCAATATAAGCCTTGAGATCATGGTTTGACTTACCAAGATCACTTTTAGTCGCCACCTCCTCAAACCGTTCATCAACAGCGGTTGAAAAAGCGTTAATGGCACTCAGAATTTCCTTTTTTGCATCATTATCCATACGTCCAAATTATAGCACGTTGAACCAATCGGTCAATCACAAAACCCTGAGAAAATCTCAGAGGTTCGTGGTACTCCATCGTGAAGATTATCGGGACTGAGATTAAGGAATTTCGGTCGTTACATAATCTTGTTCAAAAATGGCAGCTGCATGATCAATCGCAGATTGTCGTCCACCAAAAGTTATAGGGTTAAGTTTTTTTATTTCGTCTACCGTAAACCATCGTGCATCTTCAATCTCTTCGGGAGGTAAATTTAAATTTCCACCAATTACCCTCATTTCAAACACATACTTCCTGGCCTTGCGGGCGTATGTACCGATCAGACGCACAACCTCAACATCATATCCTGTCTCCTCCTTTACTTCTCTAATGGCAGATTCTTCTATGGTTTCTCCTTCGTCCTGGTGGCCCCCTGGGTTATTCCAGAAATCTTTAGCAACTCCTACCCGAGCCTTAATCAAAAGGTATTTGCCGTTTTGTTCAATTAGTCCTGATCCTATTAATTTCATATCTTTCGATTATATCATTAAACAACAATAGTTTCATTTCCCACTTGGTTATAAATATTTGTATCCTAGTTTCTTCAAAGTTAAATAAAGTTGTCGCTTAAGCTGGGCTCTGCCGTTTCCTCCTTTTAAATACTTTTCTCGACGTTTGGCTTCTGCTGGATTTGTATACACCTCGTAATAAATCAATTCAAGGGGTTGACGATTCCAAGTTGATGGAACCTTACCCTGAACATGTTCTGAGAATCTTTTTTGAATATTTTGAGTATAACCAACGTAAAGTTTCTTGTCTTTGATACTAAACAAGACATAAACATAATATCTCATACAAGTTTAGTGTAAACGAAAAACCAGCTAATGACTAGCTGATTTTTCTTACCGAGCTCATCTCGCAGGTGGACCAGCTAAGCTGGTCTGTCACCTCGCTCAGCTATCAGAGAGTTGGGGTGCAGCCAAAGCTGAGCTTTGGCTTGTTTGTCCCAACCGAGCTGAGCTCGGTGGTACGCCGGGTGGGGATCGAACCCACGACCTTAGGCTTAAAAGGCCTCTGCTCTACCACTGAGCTACCGGCGCATGTTTTTCATGTTTTGCTGTGCCCCCCCATAGCTTTAGCGGCGGGGGGTGGCAGAACTATATCATGCATTTTGTACTAAGTCAAGCCTGAATCTTGACAGATAAGCCTAAAGCTGATAATTTAATCAACCTTGTTCCTTTCAACATGGAGAAAAGTAATGCGCGAAGGTATTACCATTTACACTATTCGAGTTGGACCTCCCGAGGATAACGCCATGGTCGTTGACCATGACCGTGATCTGGTGCTGGAAACGGTCATGTGCCTGTTCGGCGATCCAGCTATCTTGCAAGGTAGTCAGATCAATGCCCTGGCCGTTTCCGATCGCGGAGGCATGGACCAGATTGACCAGGCTGTTCTCGATCAGCTCAAGGCCATGCGCCTGGTGCACGAACGAATGAGTCCGGTTGGCTTTGCTGAGCTCGGCTTTCACCTGGTCGACACACTCGACAGGCTTGGAGATGTCCCGCTAGTCGAAGAGACTCGGGCACCTTTCGCTGACGAAGAGGTCCTCAAACTGAGTGAGCGATTCGGTCTGGAAATCACGCTGCGTAATCTACTTGACCACGGTCAACGCAGCTGGGGCGCGATCATGCAGGCCAGGATGTTCATCCGATCCCAAGTCGATGATCTGCGCCGGTTCATGCTCAAGGAGCACCTGACCCGTGGCAACATCCTGGTTCTGGCAGACACGCCAGTGGCTGAGATGTTCATGCCCACCTGGCAACAGTTGCTCAGCGTAGGCGAAGCAGTGGAAACCCGTTTCCCCTTCGAACCCATAGAAAATGACCACTACCCAGACAGCAACGTCTGGCGCCTAGAGGATCTGAAAGGAAATCACGATGAGTGAAGATCCAAGGATAGTCGAATTCTTCCTGCTTACCCACGGTGACCTGGGAGAAGACGGTCGCCATACGGACGAAGGTCGCCAGATCCTGCTCCGCGCCTTCCAACACCTGAACGCGCTCGACATCCGCCTACGAATCAACGAGCCTAACCAGGCTTGTAGTGAAGCGGCCCAAATCATCGATACTGAATACCCTGCACGGTTAGGGTTCGAAGAAGATGGTCCTGTGGCTGAACTTGTGGATGCTGCAGATCTTCCCAACGACGTCACGGCCCTGGAGAGGTTCCGTAGTATCGTACACGGCCATGGTCGGAGCAACCTGACCGTCGGTGACATGGTCACGAAATCTACTCGCTTTGCTATGCTCTGGGGTGCCACGCAAGCCACCCTGATGCAGGCCGCGCACACGCTGAGAAGTAAAATGTATCAGCATGTTCCACCTGCCGAGTATCTCGGTGTGGTCATCCTGGTCGATCCAAGCGTTGCTTCGGCTGCCCTTCCTATGCACGAAATACCGCGGCGCGAAGGTGACATCGTTCGTGTCGGCTACCTGTTCGAAAGCCCACGCAAGCGCGGCCGGTCCTACGGCTATTCCGTGATCCACCGGCCACGGCTGGAATCGTTGGACTAGATCCAAAACAAGCTCAAGACGCCTAAAACGCGTCTTTTTTCTTTTACCAAAAAAATTGACAGAATAACCAGCCTGGTTTAATGTATATCTTCCGAACCTTTCGTATACCAAGCCTGAGCTTGGAAAAAGGAGATCGCGATGAGTGAAAGCACCCTCAGCTATTACCTGTTGGTACATGGCGAACTGGATGGACAAGGTCGACACACCGACACTGGGAAACAAGCAGTACTCGATGCTTTTCAGCATTTGAGCGAAACCAGGCTCGATGGAATCACCGTCGAAAATTCTGCCGCTTGTCTGGAAGCATCCAAGATCATTGCCGCATCTGATCTAGACCTGGATGAAATTGACGAAGATGACCCTTTGGCCAAGACTGTCGATGCAGTGGAACTCCTGAATTCCGACCCCTTTGGCAGCTCTGATGTTCTCACTGTCTTCAACCAGCTGGTGAATGAACATGGTATAGTGGAACCTAGCCTTGACAGTCTGACCGTGGGCGACATGGTCGCCTTGTCCACTCGTCTGGCCATGTTCTATGGATACACAGCCGCAACTCTGGAAGCGGGCATCAGGATGATGGCTACCCTGCTGGATGAGCCCCATGATGGCAACCTTCTACTCATCGTCAACCCGGCTACGGCCTCTCTGGCTTTGCCCCTAGACCAAGGACCTCGTCGTCCTGGTGACCTGGTCCATATCAGCTATAGAACGAGCAGTGCTAGCAAAGTCGAACTTGCTGACTGGTCGGTCTTGACCTAATCGGAACTGAACCAAACAAACTCAAGACGCCTAAAACGCGTCTTTTTTCTTTACCTTGACAAAACAGGCTCTTTAGCCTAATATAACTCCTTCGCACCTTCAACCATAAAGGAGGCTTGGATGTCTGACCCGACTCAAGTGACGACCTATTTGGTAGCCGCAGGAAACAGTGGCCCAGTTTCGAATCATGTCAGGCTGACTGATCGCAGACGAGAAGTGGTTCTCGAAGCAGCGCGCAAGTACCTGCCTGGGACCGATCGGATCACAAGCCTGTTCTACGCCGACGTCCTGGTGACCAGAGATGCGGCCCGAGTGATTGGCGAGCAACTGTGCTTGGAAGGCAAGCGTGTCCATGCCGAAGGTGGTCTGACCTCCTCCATATTACCGCACGTAGTCCACGGCATTGCACAAGCCACGGCTCTGAGTATGCCCAACAACGATGGACGCAACGTGTCCGTGATCATCACCTGGCCTGGCCTGATCTACACCTTCTGGTCCGATCCTCACCTGGCTGGAACCATGCTTGAGCACGGCGACATTATCGAGCTGACCTGGGACGTGCCCGAATCCGGCCGCCCCGATCTGGTCAACTGCCAGCTACACACCGATCGAGATATCGATTAGGAGAAAACGATGGGAACTATCACAGTCAATGTATTCCTTCTGGTTCCGCCCAAACAACTGACGAATCCGGGAGATCAAGAGGCCTTTATCGTCAGCATTGCTGGTGGGCTGATGCCCAAGATCAGGAACAAGATCGGTGGCCTGTTCACCAGTGGAGAACTCAACGCCAATAGAGCCGCTCATGTACTCCAACACAACTACCAGGGCACCATCCGCCCACCCCTTCGTGCAACCGTCAGCGACAGCACCTTTTCCAGCACTGGTTCTGGCGCCTGGGACAAGATCAAGCAGATTGCCCGAGTGTATGCGGACCTGGCTCGAATCATGGGCACCGACACGATGAACGTTCTGATCATCGCCGAGGACGAGGTGTTCGAACGCATCCGCCCACTGGGACCAGTCACTCTGATGAATGACGGTGAGATCCGTTGCCTGCGCCTCGAAGCTGGCACGGCGAGCCGAGCAGCCCCGCAGATCGTCAGCGATGAGCTGGTCCTGCGAGCTGACGACTGACATATCCCCCGACCAAGTCGGGGTCTTTTTATTGACAGAAGTACCATTTTGAACTAAGCTCCCCTTAGTTCGTTTGTACAAAAAGGAGCAGTCGTGAAACCCAGTGATATCCAAGGCGGAATCGACGTCCGCAGCATCTACTTCTACGTGTTCTGTTCGTTCCCGGATCTGCAGATCAGTGACAAAGAAATCGATCCAAGGATCAGGACCGTTGCCAGGCAGCACTTGACCGGCATCGATTTTTCGTCTATCCAGACCAACAACAATCGATTGGCAAAACAGGCTCTACAGCAGATATATCAGGCCCTGTATTCTCGTCGTGAAGGGCTGGTATCTGTCTTCCAAAGGACTCTTGGCTGCACCTGGATGTCTAGTGTGCAGGCAATGTCTATCTTCCCATCACACTCCGAAAGAGTTTCCAGCCTGCTCGAACAGATGCCGGAAGCGCGGATCGGTGATGTGCTCGGTCGCATTGCCAGCGCCCAGGTCATTCGTGGTGCACTGACTGGGTTGATGATGCAGGTCGCCCAGGAGCAGGACCGACTGGCACGCAAGGATGATGAGCAGGTACGCCATGTGTTGATGAGCTCTCATCGCAGTGTGGCTGGTCTGGCCATGCTCGACCAAACGGCTCGCATGCCTGTGCACGGCGACATTGTCAAATACGAACTCCGAACCTTCCCAGACGGCAGTGTCTCGCTCCAAGAAAGCCACATCCTTCCCTTCCCGACTGACGAGTAACGTCAAACCCCGACCTTCTTGGCCGGGGATTTTTTATTTTACAATCTGTTCTGCGATCTTGTCTGCCACGTGTTCAGTTGGCAGTAGATCGTATATTTTTTTACCAAGCTCTTTTTGATGTTTCTTGTCAGCTAGTAATTTCGATATCGTATCTTCGAGCTCCTGTGCTCCTTGTACCTCTTTGAATACGATCGCTGCCTTGTTACCTTGCAGAACCTTGGCATTATCTTCTTGATGTGACCCTGGTATTGGTACCACGATCGCTGGTTTAGAAGTCAGAGCCAATTCAGACAAAGTACCCATACCAGCTCGGCAAACCACAACATCGGCTACAGCAAAAGCTTTATCCATTTCAACAATGAAATCGGTACGAATATACTTACCACGACCTGATTTATTTGGCACTGAACTTGTTTTATTCTTCCCCACCTGATGAATCACGTTCGCTTTCTCAAGCAGACTCGGCGCGATCTCAGGTATAACCTGATTAATCCAAGTTGCTCCGGTTCCACCCCCAACAACTAACACGGTTGGCAAATCCGAATTCACACCCCAAGACCTGACCCCTTCTTCCCTATCCGCTTTTTTAAAACCATCTCGCACAGGTGAACCGATCCATTCTGTTTTTTCTTTTGGAAACGCTGCCACAGATTTCTTCCACGACGTTGTAATCCACCCAGCAAACGGAGCCATCATCTTATTAGCCAGCCCTGGCCGAACATCTAGCTGATGAATCCAAGTCTTGATCTTCATGGTCTTGGCTGCCCAAATCAAAGGCACAGAAACATAGCCACCAGCTGACATAACCAAATCTGGCTTTTCACGATGCAAGATCTCGCGCGCCTGAAAGTATGACTTACCGAGTACAAACGGCGCAGACAGGATCGAAGCCGATGCGTAACGCGGCAACTTAGCTGTTTTCAACGAAATAAAACGATAACCCAAATTCTTAAGCAAATCACCCTCAGGACCTTGCGGCGTACCAACCCAAACAATCTCCACATTAAATGCAGATTTCTCAACAGCGTTTCCGATTGCAATTAAAGGCGTTACTGGGCCAAGTGTTCCACCGCCTGTCATTAAAATTTTCATAAACACAGTGTATCAATGATAGGTCGCGGGAGCAACCCTTTTGCCCGAAACCACAGAATCTGCTAAGATCCGTACAAGATTAAATATACTTATGAAGCAAAAATTACATATCCTTCGCTCGGATCAACCTGAGATTGACCGAGCCTTCCTTGATCGGCTTTGCCGGTTAACCAATAACATAAGAAAAAAATATGGTAGCGGGAGAGATGGTGTCAGGTACGTTCGCGATTTACTCGTTGGTAAACGCGCAATGCTCTACTTTGAACAACCATCGACCCGTACTTTTTTATCCTTTGAATCTGCAGTGCAGAACATGGGCATGGACGTAGTTGAGATTCGTAACGTGCAGACCAGTTCTGCAGTAAAAGGCGAAAGTGATATGGATGCTTTTCGTACTTTTTCGTCTTACGCTGATGTTGTCATAATTCGTTCCAAAGATGCAGAACTAGCTCAACGTGTAGCCGACCATTTTGATTCAACCATGCGCCCGATTCCAGTGATCAGCGCTGGCTCTGGAACCGAACACCACCCGACTCAGGCTTTGCTTGATATTTACACCCTGCATCGTTCAATGCGTAAGGTTGGGGGAATCGATGGGAAGACGATTGCTTTGGTCGGCGATCTGTTGCGTGGCCGAACAATCCATTCGCTCTGCCATTTGCTAAGCAATTATCGCGGAGTAAAGTTGCTTCTTGTATCGCCGCCGGAACTGAGTATGCCGCAAGAGATCCTGGCTTTTTTGAATGATGCTGGAATTCAGTACGAAGTAACTGAAGACTTTGATGCGGCCGTAGCTGAAGCAAACGCAATTTACATGACTCGCTGCCAGAACGAATATGGAGGTGTGGGCGGAGAAGATAGTTCAGCTCGCTTCCGATTTGAAAAACGCCACTTGGACATGTTGCGTCCATGGGCGTTTGTGATGCACCCTTTACCTCGTCGTGACGAGATTGATCCGGCTTGTGATAACGACGAGCGCGTAATGATCTGGCGCCAAGCCCGCAACGGAATGTGGGTCCGCTCAGCTTTGTTGTATATGATGTTGTGGCAAGAAGACGAATTGCGATCGAACTAAAAAACCGGCTGTTTATCAACCTTCTGTTCGGCTTTTCGCACGGTCGTGGCATTTATCAAATACAATAAGCTTATTACATTAACATTTCATAACCGATCGGTTATGAAATGCACACGCAGTGACCAAAAAATATCCGATCGGATAACTTTTGGTTGCAGGATAAGCTTGAGAAAATAAAATGAGCACCGGTTGGTGCTCGAAGTATTTTATGGTCCTACTGACCTAGACTCGCTCTTCAGCCCGATCACCCGGAATCGATACGGTGACTTCGAGCTTACCAGGCGGACGCGGGAAAAGCTCGTCGAGTTGCGCCTCGAAGAAACTCATCGATGGACCAGTACTGGCATCTGGGGTTACACCCTGCCAGCCCTTGTTCTCAGCCTTGAGTACTCGGTCGACTTCGGCCAGGTAACGTCGGATATCACCGGCTGAAACCTTGCCGCTGGGCACACGATTACGATCCTTGAGGACATCATGCAAGGCACGAACCGCCTCAGTCATGACTACGTACCAGGCTTCCATACGATCAGGTTCGCGGAGCATCTTCTGAGTATCGCTCTGATGCATGTTGCGCATGAGCACAGACATGATCAGATCAGGTAATCCTTCGATTACCGGCTTTTGCTGACCGTTTTCCTCGATTCGGAACATCATCCCATCACGAGTACTCACTTGAATCACATGCGTAAAACGAGGATTGAAGTACTGCATCTGGTAACGCTTCGGATTTCTCCAGGCATACCAACGTCGCAACAGACCAACGCTGTAAGGCACGATCGGGCCGACCGAAACAACATCCTTGCCCTGTGCGTTGTCAGATAGTACTTTATGGGAACGGTCCCAACCGTTCTCGGTCAGCTCCATCAACAACCCATCCGGCTCACGACGGAATCGCGGTGGATCAGCATCAAGGTGTACTCTGCCATACTCAGACTGCCAAAGCCAGCCATCGTACCCGATCAGGCTGGTCTTGATCCGTCGTACATTGATCAAGGTCACAATCACAAGAAACGCAATAATAATGATCCCAATCAACCCGAACATCGGACCGACCACATCATGACCAATTTTTTGCATCCAGGTAATCCAGGGGTAAGTGTACTCCATCAGCACCCAAGCACCAACCAAAAGCAGCAGTGCTGCCAGTAGGAGTAGGACGACTCTTGTTACACCCGCCTTACTGACCATGGGTTGCATTTCCGGATTTACCAGATCTTGATAAGCCACTTTTTCCAACGCCATCTTCCTTCTCCTATGTCACGTCGGTCACGACCAACGTGATTAACCACACGGCCCTAGTCCGTGTGGTTGAAGGTGGTCTTACCAGCCGCGGCTCGAACTATTCGAGCTCTTGCTAGCCAAGACCATTAAAAAGACCAGGGATTTAAGGTATCAAAAAAACGCTTGTTGGTCAAGCACTTGGTGTGGGATCGACAGGCGTGAGCCTGTCATTTTGATTGACAAGCTTACGCTTGTCGGTCCCTACGTTTTACAATACCTCGAAATATTCAATATTACCCCAATTCCGATCATAGATATCGCTAATGCGGTTCCGCCGTAGCTTACGAATGGCAGTGGTACTCCGGTCATTGGCAAGAGGCCGACCATGGAACCAATGTTTACAAAGGCCTGAATTACAAACCAACTGATAATTCCGATAACAACGTATTGTCCGAACTTGTCTGGTGCTGTGACAGCGATGCGCAGGCCGCGCCAAAGCAAAGCCAAGAACAAGAAGATCAGCACACATGAAAGCACGAAACCAAGCTCTTCTGCCACAACAGCAAAGATCGAGTCACCGAACACCTCAGGTAAATACTGGAACTTTTGACGTGAGTGACCATAACCAAGTCCGAAAAACCCACCTGACCCGATCGCCAGCAGCGCTTGGTTAATATGATAGCCAATTCCTTGTGGATCAAGTTCTGGATGCAAGAACGTTGTGAATCGAGCTGCGCGATATGGAGCCAGTTTGATCAAAAGCGCAAACAGAACAACTCCACCAGCAACCAGGCCACCGAGGTGAATCAACGGCGCACCGGCCACAAAGTAGACCACCAACGACATGGCTACGATAATCGACATGGTTCCAATGTCTGGCTGCAAGATCATCAATAACATAATCGAACCCAAAGCCAACATAAACGGCAAAAAGCCGGAGTAAACATCACTTACACGAGATCGACCACGAAGCTCAAGCCAAGCGGCTAAGTAAAACAAAAAGGTCAGCTTTACAATCTCCGCTGGCTGAATTGAGAACAAACCAAAAACTGAAATCCAACTGCGTGATGTTCCAAACTCAGATCCAATTCCTGGAATAAACACTAAGAGCAACAAACCAACCGAAATCAACAAAAGCGTGAAAGCATGATCACGCCATTTTTTATATGGAATCTTCATGAACAAGATCAAACCAGCAATTCCTGGAATCAATCCAAAGATCAGCTGGTGTTTGATGTAATAAAAACTATCACCAAACTTCTCATATCCATTTGGCCCAGAAGCCGAGGTGAGCATGATCAAACCAAAAAAGATGATAGCGGACACGATACCTAGGAAGACCCAATCTGGTTGTTTTCTTGGTTTTGTAGGCACAGGACATGAATGATCAATGTCCAAATAACAATGATCGGGAAAATGACCAATTATCTAATGATCAAGATTGATTACATTTTTCAAATATTGAAGCAAATATCTTTTTCAA
>CAZDDW010000017.1:0-17185 GCA_964504365.1 uncultured Gammaproteobacteria bacterium
CCTGGCTCAGGATGAACGCTGGCGGCATGTCTAAGGCATGCAAGTCGAACGCGCAAATTTATTTGCGAGTGGCAAACGGGAGAGTAACGCATTGGTAACCTACCCTAAGGACAGGGATAACCCAGAGAAATCTGGACTAATACCTGATAGTCCCCGCCTTTGGCGGGGTAAATGTTCCGACGCCTTGGGAGGGGCCTATGTCCTATCAGCTTGTTGGTGAGGTAAAAGCTCACCAAGGCTACGACAGGTACCGGGTGTGAGAGCATGACCCGGCTCACTGGGACTGAGACACTGCCCAGACACCTACGGGTGGCTGCAGTCACGAATCTTCCTCAATGCACGAAAGTGTGAAGGAGCAATGCCGCGTGCCAGATGAAGCCCTTCGGGGTGTAAATGGCTTTTATTAGAGAAGAACAAATGACGGTATCTAATGAATAAGAGGTTGCTAACTCCGTGCCAGCAGCAGCGGTAATACGGAGACCTCGAGCGTTATCCGGATTTATTGGGCGTAAAGGGTCCGCAGGCGGTCTAATTAGTCAATTGTCAAATCGCAGGGCTTAACTCTGCAACTGCAATTGAAACTGTTAGACTAGAGGATGGGAGAGGCACACGGAATGGTCGGTGTAGGGGTAAAATCCGTTAATATCGACTAGAACACCAAAGGCGAAGGCAGTGTGCTGGAACAATCCTGACGCTCAGGGACGAAAGCGTGGGTAGCGAAAGGGATTAGATACCCCTGTAGTCCACGCCCTAAACGATGGATGCTAGGCATTGGGAGTTTCGACCCTCTCAGTGTCGTTTAACCAAGCTAACGCGTTAAGCATCCCGCCTGGGAAGTACGGCCGCAAGGCTAAAACCTAAAGGAATAGACGGGGACCTGCACAAGCGGTGGATCATGCGGTTTAATTCGATATTAAGCGAGGAACCTCACCTGGGTTTGACATCTAGCTGCAAATCTCTAGAAATAGAGACTCCTTCGAGGGTGCTAGACAGGTGCTGCATGGTTGTCGTCAGCTCGTGGCGTGAGCTGTTCCCTTAAGTGGGGTAACGAGCGCAACCCCTATCGTGTGTTACAAGTGTCACGCGAGACTGCCTTCGTAAGAAGGAGGAAGGTGGGGACGACGTCAAATCAGCATGGCTCTTACATCCAGGGCGACACGCATGATACAATGGCCGGTACAACGGGTTGCTAAGCCGCGAGGTGGAGCTAATCCCTTAAAGCCGGTCTCAGTTCGGATCGCAGTCTGCAACTCGACTGCGTGAAGTTGGAATCGCTAGTAACGGCGCATCAGCCACGGCGCCGTGAATACGTTCTCGGGTCTTGTACTCACCGCCCGTCACGTCAAGAGAGTCGGGGGCACCCGAAGGTCGTTGTAGGACGGCCGAAGGTGAATTCGATGATAGGGACGAAGTCGTAACAAGGCACGGGTAGCGGAAGCTGTTCGTGGATCACCTCCTTTCTAAAGGACAATCCCGCCATCGGCGGGACATTCTAGGTCGAGATTAGTCTCTGACTGATCTTGTAGACGTTACGATCGCATAGATAGATAAAACTAAAGGCTCGCTGAAAAGCGAGTTTTTGGTTTGCTTATATATTCCCTATTCTGTATCATATCTGCATATGAAAAAAACACTTCTCTTTATAACTGGCCTAGCCACTTTGGCCTTAATCGTGGTTGTCATCTTCTTTGTTTTTCAAGAGCAACCAACAGAACCAGATCCTAAGCCTAGTCCTGGCCCAGGGCAAGTTGACACGCCGCCAGACGATTTATTCTTCACAATCATTATTCACAACGAAGAAGACGTTGGTAGCTGCCGGACTCCAAAAGCACAGATCCCAGATTACGACGGAAGTGAAGCTATTACTTTACACTTCACTAGCGTGCTCCGAGAGTTCGGAGAAATGGTGGCTAGTCACGGAGCCAGGATCAATTACGGAACTGACTGGACTTTCTCCCAGGCAGTTGAAAAATACGATCCAACTTTTTACACTGACTTCGAAGCCATGGGTCACGAGATTGACGCCCACGCTCATGAATCCTGTAACGACCATCTTTACCATGATGTGCGACAAGATATCATAAATGCTGGTGGATCTGCTACAAGCGTTGCTTCAGGAATGACTGAAAATGATATTCAGGATCAGATGACTTACTTTGATCGCTACTATCCAGAATTCAAAATTCTTTGGGGTGTAGCTATTGCTGACCACACCGCTGGCGAGGAAATGTCTGGTTGGGTCTGGCGACCAAGTCGCGACAATTGGCTAGAACATAATCCGAGTGGACGCTACATCCATATCGGCCATGGTGAATACTTAAACAATCTAGATTATATTGAAGACGCAATTGATAATCGCTACGACGATCGAATCAATACCTATGCTGTCTTTACCAAGCCGCGCGAGTGGCTGGCAGAAACCGGAACCCCGGGAATCCCTGAACAATGGACAACTACGAAAAAAGACGATAGCTACTGGGAGAACCGATTGGAGTGGTGGGACGAATTCTTGAGTGAGATCGACAAGATGAGAGAAGTCGAATATGCCACCCTGACCGAAATCGCAGATATCTTTGAGACTTACGAGGATCAACTAGACTTTGACTTTGATGTAGACAATCATCCGCGCTCAGAAACAGGTGGCGCTCTGCGCCAATCCCAAGCCGGATATCCGTAGACACAAAACCGACGGACAGAAGAACTAAACCAACGAAAAAGCCGGGTCTTGACTAAGACCGGCTTTTTTGATAATTTTATATCTCACGTTCTCTGCAACCAGGAGGAATAGATGCCTATTCTCAAAATCTACGGACTACCGAACACTCCCAATGTTCTGGCACGTCTTCCCACACTGACCCGACGTATTCAAGACAACGTGGCTGATGTACCCGAACTGGGCGTCACACCCGAGCAGGTCACAGTCCTCTATCCGGCCGACCTGATGAAACAGGGTCTGGGCGAAGAGCTGATCGCCGAGTCTGTTGGCCTGTTCGACAAGCCCGAACGCGATCACAATGTGCTGCAGCGCCTGGCTACTGCGGTCAAGGATGCCCTGATGGAATTTGCCCGAGACAACCTTCCGCGGTGCGAGTTCGTCGAAGTGGTCATCCCCATCTTCGATCAACACCGTGGCGCCTACGATAGTGGCAAACCACACGACTAGATCTCTACACCGCCCCAGGGCGGCCTGCCTGTCCCTCCAAAGCTCGGCCTGCCGAGCGAAGGGGGATTTTTTCTTTACCTTCAGCCAAATAAGCGTGCATATTTCAACCCTTGCCAAAATCCTTTATAATCGATATAATAGTCCCACATTTGCGGGCGTGTAGCTCAGTTGGTTAGAGCACAGTCCTGATAAGACTGGGGTCCCTGGTTCGAATCCAGGCACGCCCACCATCCTACACTCCAGCAAGATATTTTGCTGGTGGAGCGGAGGATGCCCTTCGAAGCCTTGGCGAAGAAGGGCCTCAGAAGAGGTCCTGACTGGAGCTTCGGATGGCAAGCCAGCAGATCATATTATGTCAATTTTTTCAATCGGTGATTTAGAAATTTTACTCCGCCTAATAATGGCGGCAGTTTTATGTGGAATCATTGGACTTGAATACAAAGGCCGAAATAAAACAGCCAGTGTTCGAACAAGTGCTTTGATTGGAATGGGGGTGGCAATTTTTACCATCGTGTCCATTGGTCTAAATGAAGCTGAGGCGAACGGTGTGGCTGGGTATGCAGTTGCTGCGATTGGTTTGATTGGTCTTGGAGCAATTCTGCAGTCACGGAGTATTGTAAAAGGTTTGACCACCGCGGCATCGATTTGGGTCGCCGCATCAATTGGTATGGTTATTGGTATGGGTATGTATGGCATGGCAGTCATGGCTACTGTTTTAACCATTATCGTTTTAACTATCCTGCGCAATATTGATTCAGAAGAGGAAAAAGAAAAAATGCCGAGGTAGCTCAGTGGTAGAGCAGTGGACTGAAAATCCACGTGTCGACAGTTCAATTCTGTCTCTCGGCACCATTCAAAAAACCACCTTTTCGGTGGTTTTTTGATATTTACAAACTAGCCAATTAATCAAAAGTTTTCAAGTAAAGCATTATCCAAGGTATCAATGTAACCTCTTAGATTACCTGAAAGTTCCCTAATCTTTTCCATTGCATCAGATTTCTCAGAATCACCCATACTCCTTTTTGCCTTTACCATTTTTCCACTGAATTCAATAGAGTACGACCGCATTTCTGCCAAAGCATTTGCGTAAATCTCGTGTTTTGCATCATGATCAGGCTCTGACTGCATTCCCTTTTCAGCTTTAGTAAAAATTCCATCAAACTTATCCTTAAGATCGGATAATCCTTGATTAAACTCTTTCTCAAACTTTGCCACCCCTCCTTCAGTTGATTCTGCTTCTGCTGCACTTGCAGCTGCCCTCCTGGCACTCTCAGCTTCAATACTCATAATGCTATTGATAAATAATATTCAAATATATGTTAGCAAAATTATCAGCACATGACAATAGAACTCGGACTGGGGCTCTTCAATTAAAAAAGGCTGCCAAGCAGCCTAGATGACGTCGTCCAAGGGAATTGGGTAATTCCCAGTGAAACAGGCGTCACAGAAGTGGTCACGATCCATGCCCGGGATGGCATAGATGCGATCAATATCCAAGTAGTGCACCGGGCAACCAACCCAGCGGGCGATTTCCCTGTCCGAGCCACTACACGCCGCCACCAAGGTGTGTCGATCCTTGGTGTGTAACCCGTAATAACACGGATGCAGGTACTGTGGTGCAAAGGAAAAATAGTCTAGTTGATCAACACCGTTAGCCTGAAGAATGCGTACGATGCGTCGACTAGTGATTCCCTCAACTACAGAATCGTCCCCAACGCCGAGATGTCGACCGCGGATGAGATCACCAATCACCCGGAATTTTTCCAAACGCCCACGTTTCCCAATGAAATCACGGGTCATCTGATCTGCGGCACTCAGGTCACGATTCTGCGTCACTGGTTCACCATAAGGCACCCCAGCGGCGGCAGCGTAACCAAGTGAACCATAGCGCCCGCTACGCGGAATGCAGCCGAAGACATCCGGCTTGATCCCGTGTTGATCATATGCGGCTGCACCTAAGGCGTGACGGAACGAAGCAATGCTTGTCCGCTGCTCAAGATCAAACAGACTATCTGGGCGCATCAGGTAAAGACGCTCCATCAAGCATAGTCGTGATTCGGTTGGCCCTTCGTAAATATACGAACGGAAGCCGCGTGGTGTGATCGCCAGGACCTCACCAGGCATTACCTCACGCAGCTGATCGATACGCACATCACCGAACGGATCATTCAGATCCATGTACTCGAGCATGGCGTAAATGGCCACAGTTTCAGAGGCCACGGTGTAGTAGATGCCGCGACTGTCAGAAATCTGGGCAAAGTAGAGCGGACGGATGCCGTGGGTGTCGCGGAAAGCGTACAGGGTCTCGTCCCATTCAGAGATGAGCAAAGCCGAGAACGAACCACGGACCAGACGCATGGCCTGGACAATCGCCTCAGGCAGATCCATTCGCTTTTCAATCACACACCACATGACCACTGCCGCAATCATCTCAGCATCGTTGTCGGTGTAAATCTTGTAGGCGTCCTTGCTGAGCATCTGCTCCAAAGCACCCATGTTGACCACATCGCCATTACTAGCCACAGCCACCTTGCCTCGGGTCGAAGCTTTGTAGTGTGGCTGGATATTCATCTTAGTGTCAGTTCCTTGGGTCGGATAACGCGTGTGCCCGATCCAGATCTGACCACCCATATCCTGAAAAGTGTCATCATCAAGTAACAACGGCGTTTGGCCGTGCACCTTAGCAGTACGAATAATGTTACCAATACTGGCATCCAGCGAAGAAATACCTGTTGCACTCTGTCCACGATGCAGAACACCGCCCAAGCCACGGAACATGACGTCCCGACCAGCCGGCCCAACATAACCAACAACACCACACATACACTACACTCCTTGGTTGCATGTGAAGGTTCTAGGCCCCAACCTTATCACCTTGAAACAGACACGTCAAAAAGGTATACTTATCTTACTTAAATAAACACAATATGCGACAAATCACTATCTTTTTTACCCTAGCCGCTTGGCTACTTATGCCGCTTGCCGGTTTACACGCCGAAGAGGTCGATGCTTATGCCAACAGCATCGTTGAGGTTACTAATGAAGTATTAACTTCCAGCAATGCCCTTGGGGCTCCGGACGGATCCTACGCTGATTACATGGACCGAGATCAATATATTAAATTTGATCTTGGTGAAGGTGAGGAAGGGATTGGAAACTTGAAGCTGTACACAGTTTTATTAAACTTCGGCGCCGCTCTGCGAGTTGACTTTTATGACGCTAGCGATGGTTTACTTGATGAGTGGTCTTACATTTTCCAGATCGGAGATTCTGAACTAACTGCTGAATACACTGGAACAGAGCCTTATCGTTATGTGCGGGTCAATTCGATCGAAGATGAGACTTGGAGATTGGATGCGATTGAAGTGCTGGAATTGAATGTGGTTGAAGAGGTTGTTGAGGAGGTGGTCGAGGAAACAGAGGAGGTTGTGGTAGAAGAGGTTGAGATCGAACCAACTGACCAGGGCCGGCTGATTACTCTGCCAGACGACGGTGACCCAAGCACCCAGTACGATACTGCGGTATATTTTGTTGGTTCAGATGACAAGCGTCATGCTTTCCCAAATGACACTGTTTACTTTTCCTGGTTTGAAGATTTTGAAGACGTTGAGGTGATTAGTGCTGAAGAGATGTCAGATTATTCACTTGGTGGAAACATTACTATCCGACAAGGAACACATCTGGTTAAACTACAGAGTTCACCTAAGGTCTATGCTGTTGAGCCAGGGGCTGTGCTCCGCGAAATTATGAGCGAGGAGATTGCCAGCGACCTGTATGGTGATGAGTGGGCTGATCGTGTGGTCGATATTGCTGATGGGTTCTGGGGTAACTATGAGGTTGGAGATCAGATCGCTAGTGTGGTTCATCCAAGTGGCACAATCTTGATCCCGGGCTCAACCGGCGAAGTGATTTATTTGAGTAATGGTGTATATTACAGTTTATCTGGGGCAGTTTACGAAGCCATGCGTTTTGTTGATGATTATCACACTGAAGTTGGAGATGATATTTTCAGCCTGTACGTCGACGGAGGTGAGCTTGGCCTAGTGACAACGGTCCAATACCCATATTAGAATAAGAATAAATAAGCGGGATCAATTGGTCCCGCTTTTGTATTGACAGAATCAGGTATAATTGATACAATCCTCACACACATCGGGCTATAGCTCAGTAGGTAGAGCGCATGGTTTGGGACCATGAGGTCGTGGGTTCGAGCCCCGCTAGCCCGACCAGACCTTCGCTAAAGCTTCGGCTGGCGAAGCTATGCGGGTATCGTATAATGGCTATTATTTCTGGCTTCCAACCAGACGATGCGGGTTCGATCCCCGCTACCCGCTCCAAAAAACTTCCAATTGAATTTGGAGGTTTTTTGTTGATCGCTTGACAAAAACCGTGATTCATAATAATATACATAAGTTCCAAAAAGGGATAATCATATGAACAAGGTATCTGTAAACAATTTCAAACAAACCCAAGCACGTTCTGTGTCTAGTTCTTCTGTTTCGGTTAGCGCTGCTGTATCAGCGTTGGTTGGGTTTTCTCTGAAAAATAGATATCTAAATTAATTTCAAGTTTATTTATCAGAAATGACCCCGCCAACGGCGGGGTTTTTGGTCAACAAAAGGAGAAAAAAATGACCAACCAACAAACAAGAGACAGAATCGAACTAATGATCACCAGATCCGAATACAACCTTCTTCAAGGCGAACAAATAGCGTCCATGACCGCAGACGAGCAAACTGAAATAATGACACTGATCATCAATACCAGCCCTGACATTGGTGGTCGAGCGGTCACTTTCATTCTCGGAGAGTGTCATCCAGAATGCCAGGAGCAAATTTGGCCCAGACTGGTGAAGCTAACACGCTCTGATGATATTGATCTTTATTACCTTGGTGGACTCTTCTACACCCTACATGCCCCAACATTGGAGCAGGTGGAACAAATGATTGAGTTGGCTGAAGAAGATCATCTTGGTGAAGGTCCCTACATGGCCAGAATTCTGATCGGACACTTTGATCAAGAAGATGCTGACCCCGAAATCCGAGAGTACTTGCTGCAATACCTGGAACCACAGAGGATAAACACAAAACAACTGGTCGAACAGTACTACCAAACAGGCATAATCAAAAAAGAGCAGATTCAAGCACTTTCCGCTAAGGGACAGATGCTTTTGGCAAAAGGCCTGCTTGACCGGGCACATCGCGTGTTGACCTCCTCTGTCGGAGCGTCCTGGTGTAACCGATCCCTGTTCATGGCCTCCAATATAGCTGAAGACATTGGAGACTATGACAAAATTGACCAAAAGGAAATCGCTCTCTATATAGCAAAGCGCAACAGCCTGCACATTATTCCCAAGAACATAAGGCGCTTTGATCGCCTGACCGCAGATGATCAAGCAGAAATTGCAATTTTTATCATGGATCAAGGACCCAAACAAATTGCCAATGCCGTAGTCTTTAATCTTGGGAATTTCCTCCCAGAATGTCAGTATAAAATTTGGCCTAGGCTGGTCAAAGCAATGCATGAAGATGATCTTTGCATCTTCTTTATGGCCAATTACATCAATCGAATTAAGAGCCTGACTCTTGAAATCGTGACCGACATGATCGACCTAGCCGAAGACCATGACAACTTCATGGCCCAGGCTCTGCTTCGAGCCATGGACGATGATCGGGTTAAGCCAGATGAGCTGGATCAGATCAAGGAATTCCTGAACTCGAAGCTCAATGGTCTGCCGGTGTAGGCAAACTCAAAAACCCACCCTTACTCAAACCCCAAACCATAACGTTTGGGGTCTTTTATTAAAAAACTGGTCAGAACAAATGCTTGAAGAACTCAAGATTGTTCGTGACCAGTGTGAGGAGAAGGAGGTGGAGCGTGGTGTCAGCTGTGGTGTAAACGATACAGGTGAAGCTAACATCGAATTCACGGAACTGATCTTTGGACAAGTATGCGGACTCGAGGGTTCGCGCACCGATCAAGTTGAGCCACTTGCTAGTTAGCTGCCAGCGGTCCAGTGGCCAGTGAGTCAGCCAGACCAAGATAAACGTGACGGGACTAAAGTCCCTAAGAAAAGCACAAATCGTAAGGGTGTAGATCAGACAGTGCAGCGCACACCAACCACGTCCACCCCATCCCGGATTGGCCTTATTCAGGGCCATTTTTTTGGTCTGCAGCAGGAAGTCACCAACGAAGTGACCAAACAGAATCGCGGCTAAAGCACTCATCTGAATCTCTTAACCAAACCCACCGGCAAAACCATCGCTTAATCCGGAAAGGATAATCGTATCTGGAACTTTGCGCTGAATATCCTGACCGATGTCCCTTGTTGCATATGAGTCTCCTTGAAATATCGTGTATCCATTAGAAATAAAATAAACACCGAAGCTCTCGTCATTTAATCCAGCCATTGCTTTGTCTTGTGCCAGACGAACATCCTGCAAAACTTCAAAACGTGACGAGTCCAAAACACTTAAATTCTGCCAATAACTATACAAAGGAATGGTAACAGCCGTTACAACCACAATAATAGCAATTGTAACAACTGCTTCTATAAGAGTGAATCCGGCTTGTTTAATATATGTCATCTTATGCTGCCTGTAATAGAATAAATTGGTGTAATAATTGACAGCGCCAAGAAGCCGACTAGGAGACCTACAGATATCAAAAGCAGCGGCTCCAGAACATTTGATAGATTCTTTGTAATTGAATCAACCTCACGCTCATGGATAGACGCACAATACTGTAATGAATCACTTAGAGTACCTGATTCTTCACCCACTTTTACTATCTGCACATCTGTTCCTGAAAATAATTTTTTCTTCGTAGCCAAACTAGCCGCTAAGGTATCCCCTGCTTTGACCTTGGCATGAGTTTCAATTAAAAACTGTTTGTAGTGATAATTTGATACTGTTCGGCTACAAATACTAATACCCTCATCAATGGTCACGCCGCTTTGCAATAAAATACCCATGGTCCGACAGAAACTCGCTAAATTTGCATGAACAGAAATATTCTTAATCACTGGGAAATGGAGGAACAGCCAATGAGTGATTGGCTTAACAAAATCTCGTCGAAGTAAAATATATAAAAATATCATTCCAGCCAAACCACCAATGGTTGCCCAAAAACCATTAGCCTCAAAAAAGTCTGAGATCCAAATAAGGGTTCTTGTTGTGATTGGCAACTCAACATCAAACCCCTTAAATAAAACCGTGATCTTTGGCAAAACAAACATGACAATCCCCAGACCCAAAACCAAGGCACCAATAATAACGATTGCTGGGTAAATCATGGCTCCTATTATTTTTTTACGCAACTGGTAACTTTTATCAATCTGTTCAGCAATATAGCTCAAGTTATCTTCAAGCGTTCCTGATTCTTCACCAATCTTAACAATGTTGACATATATATCGGAAAAAGTCCCCTCATGTTTTTGCAATGATTCGCTGAAAGGATGTCCGCCTTCCACCTGATCAACCACCTCATCTAAAATCATTCTCAGTTTCCCTTTCCCCTGATCACGTAAAACAGCCAGACCCTCAGAAAGAGTTGTGCCTGCCTTTAACATGACAGACAAATTTTTTGTAAAAAATAAAAGCTCCTTAATCGAAACTGTTCCGATGTACATAAGCTTCTGAAGCTTCCCTTTTTTCTTTTTTGGCAACTCAACTTTTTTGACTTCCTCCTTTTTTGGCATATATTTATTCTTTTGCTACTCGTAGAATTTCTTCGATTGTTGTAATGCCCTCTAGCACCTTCATAATTCCACGCTCCACCATAGGTACCATTCCTTGCTCAATTGACTTTTGTTGAATCACAGCTGCATTTGATTTGTTCATCAATAATTCTTTTATCTCTTCTGACATTTCTAATATCTCATAAATACCAACTCGACCGGAATAACCAGTAGATGAGCAATCCTTACATCCAGCACCTTTATAAACCGTCACTGTTTTACCAAGCTTATATTTGGCAACCAATTCCTTTGAAATCTGCCGCTCAACTAAGGTGATCGTTTTTTCGTCTAGTTTTATTTTCTGCTTACATTGCTCACAAATCTTTCGCACTAATCGTTGAGCAATTACTAGATTAACAGTTGAGGACACTAAAAATGGTTGAATTCCCATGTCTAGCAATCGAGGCAATGTGGTTGCTGCATCATTGGTATGAAGGGTTGATAAAACTAGGTGTCCGGTCATGGCAGAGTTAACAGCAATTCGGGCTGTTTCTTCGTCACGAATCTCTCCTACCATAATTATATCCGGATCCTGACGAACGATCGATCGTAGACCTGCGGCAAAAGTTAAATTAGTTTTTGTGTTTACTTGAATCTGATTTACGCCTTCAATATCGTACTCAACTGGATCCTCAATAGTAGAAATATTTACCTCACGCGTGTTCAATTTTTTTAAAATTCCATACAACGTGGTTGTCTTTCCTGATCCGGTCGGTCCAGTGGCCAAAATCATCCCCCACGGCTTATTGATATTAGTGATCACTTTTACTTGCTGTGCCTCATCAAAACCTAGATTCTCTAAATCATGCTGACGCGCTCGTTCTGAGAGTAATCGCATGACCACCTTTTCGCCATAAACAATCGGAACAATCGAAACACGTGCATCGACTTTACCATCCTCGATCTTGAAACGTAATTTTCCATCCTGCGCAGCCCGATGTTCGTCTGTGCGCAAACGTGACAAAATTTTAATTCGAGTTACCACTAGTTCATGCAAGCTCTTTGGCAGAGTTACGATATCATGCAAAATACCATCAATACGAAACCTGATTAATGTTTCTTCTTCGTAAGGTTCAACATGGATATCTGAAGCCTTACTGTTATAGCCATTAACTAAAATAGCATCAACGGTTTTAATTACCGAAACATCTTCGGCCTTTGAAACAGATTTGGACTCATCCAAAATCTTTTGAATAGCAGCTGACAATTCACTGTTCTCAATCTTAATTCCAGACTCCTGTCCAGATGCTTCCTCAATTTTCTCATTTTTTTTCTTAATCAGCTTTGCCATACTAAATCACCTCTTGATTTTCTATCAGACCTTGTTTCTTTAATTGTTTAACAGCCTGATCCATTGTGATCATTCCAACCTTAGATGAAGTTTGAATAACGTTCTTAATCTGCTCCACCTTTTGTTCACGGATCAAGTTTCCAATAGCTGGATTATTTATCATAATCTCACGCGCAGCCACACGACCACCGTCTTTCTTTGGCAACAAGCGCTGAGCAATTACTGCTTGCAAGGTCAAAGAGACCTGACTTCGAATCTGATCTTTCTGGTGCTCTGGAAATACATCAATAATACGATCAACGCTCTGCGCCGCATCTGGAGTATGCAAGGTTGCCAAAACCAAGTGTCCAGTTTCCGCAAGAGTCAAAGTAGCAGCTATGGTTTCCAAATCACGCATCTCCCCAACCATGATAATGTTTGGATCTTGTCGCAAAGCATATTTCAAACCAGAAGCAAAACTTAACATATCTTTACCTAGCTCTCGTTGAGCAATCAAACACTGCTTGCTCTTAAACAAAAACTCAACCGGATCCTCCAAAGTAATAATATGGCTGGCTCGTTCATTATTGATATGCTCGATCATGGCTGCCAGATTTGTTGATTTTCCACTTCCGGCTGGTCCAGTCATGATCACTAGTCCGCGGTCCAACTTTGTTAGATCATAAACAACTTCTGGCATGGCCAAATCTTCCATGCTCGGGATAGTTGTTGGAATAACACGAGCAGCCAAAGCAAAATTACCTCGCTCAACAAAAACATTAACCCTGAAGCGGCTTACACCAGGAACCTCAAAAGCAAAATCCATTTCCATGTTTTTCTTAAAAACTTCCCGTTTGACCGGAGGCAACATACCCAAAACCAAAGTCTGCATCTCCTGAGCTTTAATTGCTGGTTCAGCACTAATTGCTGTTAACTGACCGTCAATTCTTAAAATAGGCTTATAACCAACCATCAAGTGGAGGTCGCTGGCTTTATTTTTTACTGCCGCAGTTAGCAGTTTCGTAATTTTTGTATTTGCCGCCATAATAATATAGTTGTTCTTAACTACTGTATTATACGCTATTTTAGCTTGTTGTGCGAGCTTAACCGTGGACAAATTGACCAAGATAAGATAGGCTAAAATCACTATGAAACATTTTCATTCTCCAAGCAAAGGAAGGCTGGGCTTCGCTGAAGTAATCGAAGAACTTTTGGAATTTGTTGAGCATGAGCCTGCAAATACGTATTCTGTAGTTGTTGGATCTGACTCTGAGCAAGGAGCAAAAGAAACCGAATACATTACTGCAATTGTTATTCATCGACACGGTAAAGGTGGGCGCTACTTTTGGTCACGAGAAATTAAGCCGAACAAAGCTACGCTGCGCGATCGTATTTGGCAGGAGACAACGCTGTCGACTGACCTTGCTAAACAAATTTTAGATGAATTCCAAGCTCGTGGAAATGGTTTTCGTAAAGTACAGATTCATGTCGACATCGGAGAAAACGGACCAACACGAGAGTTAATCAAAGAAATCTGCGGTTTTGTAAAAGGGATTGGTTTTTCTGTTCATATTAAACCTCAATCCTACGCCGCCTGCGCTGTGGCTGATAAATTGATTTGATATGACAAAGATCTTTGGTATTGATCCTGGGTTTGGACGAATGGGTTTTGGAGTAATCGAATATGATGGACATGGGTTCGAGCTCATAGACACCGGCTGTATCACAACCGAAACAGATTTGTCGCACGGCAAACGATTGCGAGTGATCGCTACGGATTTACGACAGTTGCTCGAACAGCACCAACCGGACAAGGTCGCTATTGAGGAACTGTTTTTTGGCAAAAGTTCGACCACAGCAATGAAAGTTGCTGAAGCGCGTGGTGTGGCACAGTTAGTCTGCGCCGAACTTGGTCTGCCGATCGTAGAACTAAAACCAAATCAAATAAAACTAGCTGTGACCGGCGACGGCAATGCCGACAAAACGCAGATACAAGACATGGTCAAACGTTTACTCGAACTCGACCAAATCCCTAAACCAGACGACGCCGCCGACGCTTTAGCAACGGCAATCTGCGCAGCAACAATTCGATATTAAAAAACAAAATATGAAAAAAGATACCGTATCAACATTTTCTTTAATTAGTTCGTTGGGATTAGTGTTAATCATTATTCTCTTTTATATTCAGTTCAACACAACAAACCAAAATTTTGAAAATCAAATTGATTCTCTGGAAACTGATCTTATCGTCCTGACCTCAAGACAACACAATGACAATCTGGCCTTAGAAAAATCCTTAAGCAACTTATATGAATCCCAAGGGCAAAATTGGTCCTCTGATTTTGTTGCCCACATCAATGATTCCGAAGTTATACGTTTTGAATATCCAGAACCAACAGGCAGAGTCGAAACTGACTCAATGCCTGATAGTCGGATTTTTAACGGCTACTACACCAAGGCTTATAATATTTGGTACGGTTTGGATGAGCACGAACTTACAGATCCACTACAAAAAGCATACGACGATTGTCTTGCTAACGCAGGGACTTACGAAACATATTCTGGACATGTATTCTGTAAACAGATCTTCAGATGAACTACTCTTTGGCTGCATCTGATCATTACTTCACATTTTACTTTTTAGCACGCACTGCTGCTGCCTGTTATAACACTGATGAATACCCAGAATGCCGGGCTGAATATATTGACCCAATGTATCCAATAATCGATACCGTGCTTTCGACAGTTGATTTCGAAACTCGATAACACTTTGACAACCAAAAAACCACCGCATCAACGGCAGTGGTTTTTTAATTTCTTTTAGGCTTCGTTGGTGTAGATGTTGTTTACATCATCGTTTTCGTCTAAGGCTTCGCAGAGCTTGAGAACAGAGTCAGCAACATTGTCTTCTACATCAACTGGTTCTTTTGGCAGATATTCCAGCTCAGCTGAATCTGGTTTGATCTCAAGCAAACTCATGGCCTCAGTTACTTTCTGCAAGTCTGAGATATCCGTAACAACCACAATTGAACCGTCTTCATCTTTAATATCCTCAGCTCCAGCATCGATCAAAGTTAGTTCAAGTGTGTCGCGATCGGGCACCTTAGAGGCATCGTCAACTCGAACCACACCCTTGCGGTCGAACATCCACATAACACTTCCTGGACCAGCCATGCTCCCGTTGTACTTTCCAACAGTGTGTTTCACCTCAGCCACGGTGCGATTTTTGTTATCAGTCAAACACTCGATCAACATTCCTACACCGCCTGGCCCATAAGCTTCATAAACTGCTTCTTCGATCAGACCAGTATCACCTTCACCAGTCCCGCGCAAGATGGCTTTTTCAATTTTGTCCTTGGGCAAGTTGCCGGCTCGGCCTCGATCAATAGCCATACGCAGCTTGAAATTCATGTCAGGATCACCGCCTCCATCACGTGCCGCAATAGTAATCGCCTTAGACAGCTTAGTGAAGTTAGCAGAACGCTTGGCGTCAATGGCGCCTTTTTTCTGCTTTACTTTGCTCCACTTAGAATGCCCGGACATAATCTATACTTCCTCTGCTTCTTCACCCTCTTCGTCCAACTCTTCCTCAACCTCACCCTC
The DNA here is from genome assembly GCA_964504365.1 of uncultured Gammaproteobacteria bacterium. Taxonomy (GTDB): domain Bacteria; phylum Patescibacteriota; class Patescibacteriia; order UBA9934; family CAZDDW01; genus CAZDDW01. Next base: position 15,775 of record CAZDDW010000017.1, read on the forward strand.
GAATTCTTCAACATTATCTCCATAACCAGTTCCCACAGGAATCAAACGACCAATGATCACGTTCTCTTTCAAACCTTCAAGTCGATCAACTTTACCAGTAACGGCCGCGTTAACCAGAACACGGGTTGTTTCTTGGAAGGACGCCGCAGACAACCATGAATCAGTTGAAAGAGAAACCTTTGTAATTCCTAGGAACATCTCTGTAATCTCAGCTTCCTTTCCATCTTTCTCACGAATACGATCATTCTCATCCAACCATGTTGCTCGCTCATAAACTTCACCTGGCAACAGTTCAGTATCACCTGGATCAGTCACTGTTACACGACTAAACATTTGTCGAACAATAACCTCAATGTGTTTGTTGTTCACTTTCTGACCTTGTGAAGAATAAATGAACTGAATTTCCTTGGACAAGTATCGTTGCAGATTATCGCGCCCTTTGTACTGGAAGAGCAGTTTCAGATCAAGGTGGCCTTCTGTAATTGAATCACCAGCCTCGATTTCATCGCCATCTTTTACCTGCAAAGAATAACCTGGCGGAATAATATATTCTCGAATCTTAGGTGCTTCATGAATAATCACCACTTTGGTCTTGTCGATACGAACGGTTCCAGAAACGGTGCTAAGAATCTTTTCTTCATCTTTCTTTTTAATTCCTAGAATATCACCGACCTTAACCTCATCACCATCTTTCACTTTGATCTCACCTCCACGACCAATAGTATATGATTCTTCTTCCATGCCACTGTGGTGGATCTTAACCACTTTCTGACCAGGGCGAGTATCAACAATTTGTTTACCGGTTCCGGCCTGAACAATCTCGCGCTCAATCAGCTCAACTTCAACCTTTCCAGAAACCTCAGCCATGATTGCTTTTTGTTTTGGATTTCGAACCTCAAACAATTCTTCAACACGCGGCAAACCTTGGGTAATATCTTTTCCAGCCACACCACCAGTATGGAAGGTACGCATGGTCAACTGAGTTCCAGGCTCACCAATTGATTGAGCAGCCATGATTCCTACAGCAGTTCCCACCTTGACCAACTTGTTGTGAGCTAAGTCATACCCATAACACTGCTGACAAACACCACGGCGCACCTGACAAGTCATAACTGAGCGCACATGGGCTTCTTGTAATTCTTCTTTGGCCTCTTCTAGTTCACGAATGTGTTCTTCAGTAATCAACTCATTGGCTTTGACAATAATCTTGCGACCGCCTGGTTTCTTAATTTCAGACAAAGCGACTCGTCCCAAAATTCGCACTAGCAATGGCTCACCAATCTCATCAGATTCTTCCTTGGTTAACAACACACCACCACGATCTCCACAGTCTTCCTGACGAACAACTACATCTTGGGCAACGTCAACTAAACGTCGAGTCAAGTATCCAGCGTTCGCAGTACGCAGCGCA
>CAZDDW010000018.1:0-14941 GCA_964504365.1 uncultured Gammaproteobacteria bacterium
AACAAAAAAATGCTCAAAGATCGATTAGAACTAAAAAAGTTCTGTAAGTGGTGCAAAAAGCATGTCTTGCACAAAGAGAGTAAATAAAAAATTCCGAGCTAGCCTCGGGATTTTTTATATTTGGTATAAGTAGATGTCAGTCTCACCTTCTTGTTTGTCGATCGTGATCGGTGTCCAGCCAGGCAAAGGGAAGGTGTAGGAGATAACTCGAGCTCCAGGCTTGAGTTCTTTTTTTAATTTGTCTTTAAGACGTTCAATTGAATTGGGTAATGCAAAGAAGTAGAGTACATCTGCCTTGGATAGATCAACTCCGAACAAATCACGGCACTTGAAAATCAATTTTCGATTTTTTAGTTTGCGCACCAGGCAGACCAGGTACAAAGGGAAGGCTAGTTCGATCCCGATCGCTTTCACTCCAAAGCGTTTCTGGATATGATCACAAACCCGACCATCACCACAGCCGACTTCATAGAACACCTCGTCTGGCTTCATATCAGCCAAGCGAGCAATTCGCTTAAGATCCTTACTCCAAGCCGGAACCCAGGGTGCTAGCGATTTAGCTGCGAAGGCGATGGTTAAGAGAAGCGCGAGAAGTAGTAGTTGAATAATAAACACAGTCATAGCTAAAACATTGTACCACACCCTTGACACTGAGCTTATTTTATGCTACTATGTCCGGTCGGACTTTCCATGTTTCAAGCAACCCTTCAGAGGAGAAATCGATGAGAATCGAAGTATTCGAAAAGCTGATGGCGCGAGTCACGCCTAACACCGTGCTCACCCTCACCTTCCGCGAAGACATGACGACTGCGCTGCGTGGTCTGGCACAGTTGTTGCACATGTGTGATGACAATCCACAGTACGCGATTGAGTTCGCTGATTCACATGGCATCATGACCGTGCTGGCCGTGATCCAGGGTCGTGGGTGGGGCTTCGGTAGTGCTGGTCGTGATGTGCAGGTGCGCATCGGCCAGGACTGGGAGTTCCGTGGAGCTCCGGAGCTGATCAGGGCGATCGAACGAGTGTCCCTGCCCGAGAAGCACGAGTTGACCCAGCTGACGCGGGTGAAGGGCAAGGCACGCAAGTCCTTCGCCGACCCGATCATGCAGCAGTGCACGCCACCGGATCTACGTTCCGATGTGGAAGGATGGGGTCTGACCCTGAAGGCCGAACTCGTCGCTGACCCGATCTTCATGAACGATCTGCCGATGATCCGTTTCGCCATCTGTGACGGCGAGCGTGAATTGCAGACGGTCGAGCTGGACGGGTTCAGTGGCCAGGTCCTGGTCAACGGCGACGCGGTCGAACCGTACCGTCGACCCGGTCAGGTAATCGCCATGATCCGCAACCAGATCGAAACCGCAGCCGCAGCAGCCTAGGAGAAAGACGATGGCCAAACTGACAGCATCAGAGGACTTCAAGGTACAGGTTCGTCGCGCCTGGGGTCAGCCCAAGGGTGTGGCCGAGGCCGGGATGGACGAGCTGTTCCGGCAGCCAGACGGCAGCGTGGGTGATCTGGACTACAACGACCAGGTAGATCACGCCATGAGCATCGGTATCCTGGCAGGCGAGACCAAGGACCAGGATCCGGAGAGGTTCATCCAGCGCTTCGAGGACGAGATCCTCAACGGATAGAAAAGCCGCCCTGATCAAGGACGGTTTACCCGGCAACTGCTGGGCTCTCACCCCGCATCACGAAACTTCGTGTGGTGCGGGGTTTTTCAATATATTAATTCGCTAGAGTAATAGCAGTTATGACAATAATAATGACCAAAAAACCAATCGCAAAACCGATTAGTTTCTGTAATTCTTCTTTGCTTGGTTTTGATGTCTTTTTCATAGAACGATTATAACACAAAACCCAGTCGTGGTATCATATTTTTAATATGAGGAAATCTGGTGGTTCAACACTCTGGTATATGTTCTTGGCAACGATTTTTATTCAGTTGCTTGGCAGCTTTTTGTATTTCATACTCTTTGCAGATACAGTCTCGGTCCAGCCAATATATTTAGTGACCAAAGTGCTCATGCTCGTGTCGCCGATCGCTCTATTCTGTTTCGGTTTCAAGCTGCCAAAATTTAATCTTGGTCAACAGATCACAAGATCAGTTTTTTTGGGAGTTTTTTCTGGGGCTTTGATTGGTGGGTTAATACTAGTGGTTTTCTTTTTATTCCAGTCAGTATTTTTACCGTTTGCCGATAATATCTTAATCAAAGCAGAAGACTTTGGGATTTTTCGATACTATCTCATCGCAGCAGTAATTTTCAGTTTGGCACACTCATTGTTTGAAGAGTACTTTTGGCGCTGGTATGTTGTTAGTGGTTTAGAGATCAGATTAAGTGCGAATTCAGCGATCTTGCTCAGCGCATTGTTTTTTGCCATGCACCACTATATTGTTCTGTCCCAGTTTTTTCCAATCGGGATCATGATTTTATTTGGAACCCTGGTCGGTGTTGGTGGAATAATTTGGTCATGGGTGTATAAAAAAACAGGATCCTTGCTCGGTCCGTGGATTAGCCATGCCCTAGTGGACGGGACAATATTCCTGATCGGGTACATGTTGTTGCGGTAACAAGGTATCAAAAAATCACTCGGACCGAGTGATTTTTTGGCAGGGGTGGCAGGAATCGAACCCGCGAGAGAGGTTTTGGAGACCCCTGTGATACCATTTCACCACACCCCTATGTTCAGTTTTGTGAACCGATGGTACCATTTTACCATCTTTTTGTAAATATATGACAGTGTGGTAGGATTTGAAGGTATGAAAGATTTATCACCAACAATTTATCGACAACGTTTAATCATAGAGGGAACTATAGGTGAAGTGATTCTTGACAAGGACATTGAAGCGTATCTATCTCAGCTTTCAGATGTTCTAGAAATGAAAACATTGTTAGATCCTGTCACACATTTTTCAGAGAATTTCGGTTGGGCTGGGTGGATACATTGGGAATCTTCTGGCGCTCATTTCTATACTTGGGATGAACCATACCCATTTTTTAGTGTAGATATATATACGTGCAAAAAGTTCGATAATCAAAAAGCGGTTGATTTTACTCATAAATTTTTTGGAGCAGAAAAAATTGAATATCGAAGTATTTAGTAACAAAAAATAGTTCCAACGTCCTCTACGAGCCCCGTGAACCAGAGCCTTCGGCACGGTTCACGGCAGGCCTGCCAAATTTTCTTCGCTCAGTGCAGCGGAGAATTTTTGTTGTCAATGAATTGTGTTAAGATAATTGAATGAAGATTAATATTTACTTAAATTATGTCTGAGACACCAAGACCAGAAAATCCAGATTTAGTTGATAAGAAAAAAGAGGTAAGGGCAGTTGATACTCGAGAATATAAGAATTGGAAAGAGACGGTTAGAACCCAGATCGATGAGAAGTGTGATTTGGTGGTTCTTGCTAAGCCAAAGTCAGAGCTTGACGTTTGTGCAGTACTTATCGTTGAACACGGTTCTGACGAAGCTGTGTTGGATTTTTCCAGAATTATGGAACCTATGTTTGATAGGAATAAACCAATGCCAAAGTCTTTTTGGGGTGGTCATGAAATACCTCGCACTAACTTCAAAGATGTTCGAGAATGGGCAAGCATAGAGGATAATTCCGTTTCTTTATCAGGACCAGATCTTAAAGACCCAAGAAAAACCTTTTTTGTTCTACATGAGATGGGGCACACGCTGGCAAGAAATTTATATAACGATGAATATGAAGCAGAGCGGGATCTTGATAAAAAAAGTCGAATTTTAAATATTGAACAACGAGCGTGGCAGGCAGCCTTTATGTTAGCAGAAACGATAAAGGAAGATAGTGGGGTAGATCTGTTCTCCTTGTTTGATGACAGAGCTGCACTAGACGACTGGATTAAAAATATGGGTTTGCATAGCTATGAAAAAGATGTTGATGCAGATAATGGCAAAGAGTCTTAATTTCTTCCACCAGCCTTTGCCATAGATCTCTGAGTTTTCGTTCGGGGATTTTTGTTTAAAAGGGTAATCCCTAATTTTGTCACCAGCATCAGCAAAAAATAAGCCTATTGACGTTGGTTTATTTTTTTGGTTTAATATATGCACAACAAAACGTCTCCTAAGGGGGGCGGCCCATTCCTGCAAGGGGCTCATCTTGTGGGGAGGAGGAAGAAGAGTATGCATATACTCAACCCGCTTTGGTTGTTCATGATCGGATCGGGCCTGGCCCTGTTCATGGCGCAGCCGGCGGCTGCGGACATGAACCTGCACGGAGATCTGCTGCCTGGCGACGACGACGCCACATCGCAGATCGAGATCGGCATGGACGACGCGGTCGACAACGGATACGTCTCCGTTGCGGACGCGGACGAACTGCGCGCCATGTTCGGCGACGCGACCAACGACAGCCCCGGCGAAGTGGTGGTCCCGAACATCGGCTTCACGCTGGCTCTCGAGATCCATTGCCTGGATTTGACTGTCGACGACGACGCGACGTACGAGGCGCAGTACAACATGTGGAACCCAGGCGGAGGATTCAACCAGGTGAACGTGGGCTTCATCCACACGCCGCAGGCCACCAGTGCTGTCGTCTGACCTCACGGAGAAACAGGTTGGATCAGACAACACAGGTGAACCCTGTGCACGTGCTCGCTGAGCACATCTGAGTCGGTAGACCCAAGCTGGGTCCCGACTCATTTTAATTTTTTGTGTTATGATGTCTTCTGTGTTTATGAAAGGAATAAAGATAACAAAGGAGTTCAAGGATGCTTTTAACGCTTTTGAAAATACAAGCGATCATATTTTTTTGACTGGGCGAGCTGGGACAGGGAAGTCCACTTTGCTCAAATACTTTCGATCTAAGACTAAGAAGAATCATGTTGTTCTAGCCCCGACTGGTGTAGCTGCTTTGAATGTTAAAGGACAGACCGTTCATTCATTTTTTGGTTTTCATCCTAAGATTGAAGAACGTCTTGTTCGTAAAGCCCATCAAAGCAACTTAGAACTCTTCAGGCAACTCGATACGGTTATCATTGATGAGATTTCCATGGTTCGTGCTGATCTGCTTGATTGCGTTGATAAAGCCTTGCGTCTCAATCGTGGTCGACCTGGTGAAGCTTTTGGTGGAGTGCAAATGATTTTTATTGGTGATCTATTTCAGTTGCAACCAATCGTGATGAGGGAAGAGCAAGATCGATTTACTAGTGAATATGTTTCGCCATACTTCTTTTCTTCCAAAGCGATCGCAAACACACCAATAAATATAATCGAACTACAAACCGTTCATCGGCAAAAGGAAGAAAAGTTTATTAAGCTTTTGAATAATGTTCGCTCTGGAAAAATTCAAGCCACTGATATCGAGATTTGGAATAAGTGTCATGATCCATTTTTTAATCCAGCTGAAGAGCCTGAGGGTATAGTTCATTTGACAACAACAAACAAGATGGCTGCTAAACGAAATGATTTTGAATTGAATAAACTAGAAACAGAAGAGTGGGTGTTAAAGGCACGATCAGATGGTGAGCTGGGAGCGCGTAAAATGCCTTCAGAAAAAACTATCAAAGTAAAAGAAGGGGCCCAGGTAATGTTTACTACCAATGATCCTGCTAAGCGGTGGGTTAATGGAAGCCTTGGGATGGTTAAGAAAGTTAGGAAAAATAGTTTAGATAAGTTCCCGGTTCTTGAGGTTGATCTCGATGATGGCAAGCGGGTCAAGGTTGAGCAGCACAAGTGGGAGATATTTGAATATGAATATAATGGGAAAAGTTTTGAGGAGAATGTTGTCGGATCTTATTCGCAGTATCCGATCGCTCTGGCCTGGGCCGTGACAATTCACAAAGCTCAAGGAAAAACTTTTGATAAAGTGTTGGTTGATATTGGTTGGGGAGCTTTTGCTCATGGGCAGATGTATGTTGCTTTGAGTCGTTGTACTAAGTTTAAAGGCATAACGCTTTTAAAACCGTTTGCAGCCAAGGATGTTATCGTTGATCAGGCTGTGCTCGATTTCATTCAGAAACCTCGTAAGATCTCTCACCAAGCAAAAGCTGATTTTTGATCGGGAATTTGTATTTTAAACAACTGTTTGTTAATATGAAATTGATATGAGTGAAGAAAAACTTGATAAAATTTTATCTAAAGTTGATGGCATGGATAACACCCTAAACAAGGTTGTTAAAGTTGTAGAGATTGAGGAAGGACAAAAGGAGTTTGCTACAAAGGGAGATGTTGAACAGGCGGCAGATACAATTTTAACGGAGGTAGATCACTTCGCAAAATTACATGAAACTTTGGATCACGAGTTAGTTTCTATGCGTAGTAAGTATGAAAGGCTTGAAGAACGATTATCATTGGTCGAACAAAAAGTTGGGGTGAATTCTTGATTGATATATAAAACAAAATCACCGCACAGAGCGGTGGTTTTATGTTTGAAGCTGATTATGATAAGATCTGGGAGTATGAATATATATGTTATTTGCGGCTATGGTATTCCAAAGGATATTAATAGCGATCAAAACTATTTGACGTATCTCAACGTTGTTTTTAATAAAATGTATGAGCTTTCGAAGAATGAAGAAGCCGTGCTGATACCTAGTGGTGGCCCAACTTCTTGCGATCCACCATTTGAAGGGACAGAAGCCAAGGCTATGTCTGATTACCTTCAAAATTTAATGGAACGAGAAGACACAAAGAAACAAACAAGTAAGTGGAAAACATATTTAGAAGACAAGTCGCTATCTACATTAGAAAATTTTATTTTATCTGAAAAGATTATTAAGGATAATAACGTCAAAGGATCAATTACCATGTTTTGTGAAGCGACTCGGGAGAACCGTCTTCAAAGGCTTGGTCAAAAAATCTTTAAAGACAAACCATTTATAATAGAAGCAATAGATTTTGATACCACAGTAAATCGTTATCTTGATCAGGAGATTATTGATAGGAAAGAAGCAATTGCAGAGAAAGAAGCATTTTGGACGCTTGAGGATCCTGAGCGTTTAGCAAAACATCATGAGATCTTTGAGAAAAAGCTTACCTTCCTTCGACAACGCCAATCCGAAGGTCTGTCTCAAGCAGAAGCTGTTACTGAATGGTTTAAACTTCAGAAAGAGATAATTAAAGATCTGGTTCCAGATCATCCTTTGTTGGATGAATTAGATGCCGACTAGTTTTAAAAACAAAATCACCGCGTAGGGCGGTGGTTTTTTGTTTTAGGTTATAAACAGAAAGCACGCCCTTGGCAGAACGTCTTTCTGCCGCACTGGGCGTGTCGGATTTAGTTGAGGAGTCGTGCCGGGATGCGCAATTGCATCATCTGGCTGCTATCCATGCGAGCCAGGGCACTGTGGGTGATTGCGATCAGTAGTTCACGCCGACTCCCGTACTGCTTTGGTTTGCGAGGCGTCCCGAGAACGAATTCGGCCGGGAGCTTGATGTTTCCCAGCTCCTGCTCGGTCATTCGGGAAAGGGCTGACATGACTTTTCGTCGATATGGATCCATGGCGTCCTCTTGTGGTTCTGGTTTTTTCTTCTGAGGCAGGACGCGCTCTCTTGCATAACTTGCTGAGAGGCAGGACGCTATCCAAAACATGGATGCGTTTAGATGCAACAAAAAGATGTTGACTGACTAATCTATCACAAAAACAGCCTTTTGTCAAGGCTGCTGGGCTAAGTTTAGGTAAAAATTATAGTGTCTTTTAGCGCTTGAAACGAGGTCGTGAATTACTGCGGCCGCGGGATGGTTGTTTGCCGTAAGGTCGGCGGGGTTGTCTGCTAAATTTTCGTTTCGGCATTGCTGGTAAGTTCGGGAGTTCTGGAAGGTCTTTTAGATCCAGTCGATCGTGGATCAGGTTCTCGATTGCACCAAGTTCTTCTTTTTGATCTTGTGAAACAAATGAAATAGCTACACCTTCTTTTCCAGCACGTCCAGTTCGGCCGATACGGTGGATGAAATCTTCTATCTTGTCTGGTAGATCAAAGTTGATCACGTATTCAATATTTGAAACGTCAATACCGCGAGAGGCAATATCCGTAGCTACCAGGATTCGGTAACGATCTGTTTTAAAACCTTGCAATGCCTGACGTCGTTGAAACTGAGAGCGGTCCGAGTGTAACTCTGCGGAAGCAAAACCAGCTAGACTTAGGGTTTCTGAGATTCTGCGAGCACCATGCTTTGTTCGACTAAAGACAAGGATCTTGCCATCGAGATCACTCATTAATTGCACCAGAAGACGGAGTCGGTCATGTCTTTCAACAACATAACCAACTTGTTTGACCAGGTCTGCTGCTGTGCCAGCCGGTGCCACCTCAACTCGTGCAGGATTGTTCATGTACTTCTTGGTGATTTTAGCAATCTTGTCTGGCATGGTAGCGGAGAACAAGAAAGTCTGACGTTTTTTTGGAACGGTTCTGAGCACTTTTCTGATCTGTGGTTCAAAACCCATGTCCAGCATGCGATCAGCTTCATCAAGAACCAGGTAACGAACGTCGTGCAAGGTTAGTCGCTTTTGTTCCAGGTGATCAATTAGTCGACCAGGTGTAGCAATGATTACATGTGGTTTGGCTCGCAGGTCATCAATCTGACGATTCATTGAAGCACCACCAATTAAGATTGCAGTGCGCAAACCAAACTTGCCACCAAACTTACGAAACTCATCATCAACCTGCTCGGCTAATTCACGTGTTGGCAACATGACAAGGCCAATCCCACCCTGACGTGAAATCTGTTGGATCATTGGCAAAGCAAAGGCCAGGGTTTTTCCAGTTCCTGTTTGGGCAATACCAATTACATCCTGACCTTTCATGGCGATCGGGATGGATTTTGATTGGATTGGGGTTGGTTCGTCAAATTGCTGTTCAGCGATTTGATCGAGTAATTTAGGGGCAATACCGAGATGAAAAAAAGTCGGTTGCTCTTCTGTTGTCTGCTCTGTCATATAAACGATAGAATATTACAGGCTTATTCGTTGTTTGTCAACCCGGTACACTCTTGGCCGGCCAAGCTCAGGCCAGCCGTGGGAAGCTCGGGTATTTGTTTTCTCAGGACGCTCGGCCAGGCATGAGTGAAGTGAGAGAAAGATATCAAGGCCTCGCTCGATGTTCCGCCGGGCCAAGAAGTCAATGGTTAAGTAAAAGTGACCTGGGACCCGGCTCCACATGCCTTCGAAAACAAAAAGCCCTCGCTTTTTAAACACGGCTGGCCTTTAACAAATTAAGCCCGGCCACATCCCTTGTCGTCAGAAGCAAAATGACGAAGGGTTTTGAATTGAGGTACGATCGGAGGGCGGATTGCCAACATCTTCTTCGAGGATTCTGTAAAAGGTAATCATCCGGCCGACGCTGAGTGAGGCCCGACACCCCTTCTTCATTTCAAGACGAATAGGCCGAACGCTACCACAATCAAAACCCTGAGTCATTCCGTGGCCGGCCTTGAGTATGCAGGGTTGACATAAACTCAATTTTAAACTATACTTCGCGAGTTATTTACGATTTTATGGATTTTAGAAACATTGCCATTATTGCCCACGTTGACCACGGGAAGACAACTCTCGTTGATGCCATGCTCCAGCAGTCTGGTACTTTTAACGAACGTGATGAAATTGTTGAGCGGGTCATGGACAGCAATGATCTTGAGCGAGAGCGTGGAATTACTATCTACGCTAAGAACACGGCTATTCAGTTGCTCGATACCAAGATCAATATTATTGACACTCCAGGGCACGCTGACTTTGGATCTGAAGTTGAACGCGTCTTGCGTATGGTCGATTCTGTTCTTTTGCTGGTCGACGCGTACGAGGGGCCAATGCCGCAGACAAAGTTTGTTTTACGCAAGTCGTTGGAGCTGGGATTGAAACCGATCGTTGTGATTAACAAGATCGATAAGCCATCGGCACGTCCTGAAGAGGTGCTTGATATGGTCTTTGATCTGTTTGCTGAACTTGGTGCTACAGAAGAGCAACTTGATTTCCGCCACATTTATACTGATGCGCGTGGCGGTGTTGCCATGAATCAGATCGGTGACAAGAGTATCACTTTGCAGCCGTTGTTTGATTTGATTTTAGAAGTTGTTCCGCAGGCTTCGTCAGAAATTGATAAGCCTTTGCGCATGCAGCCAGTGAATCTTGCTTATGATAATTTTATGGGCCGCATGGCTTTGGGGCGAGTTTATGAAGGGACGATCAAAAAAGGAATGAAGGTTGTGGTGAAGAAGTTGGATGGTACGGTTGAAAATCACAAGATTACTCAATTGTTGACGACCAAAGGTTTGGTTAAAACAGAAGTGGATGAGGCGTATGCTGGTGACGTGGTTATGATTGCTGGAATTCCGAATATCAACGTTGGTGAAACAATTTCTGAAAACGCTGATGTTGAGGCATTGCCAGCGATTGATATTGACCCGCCAACATTGACAATGAATTTTTTGGTGAACAACTCGCCGTTTGCTGGACGAGAAGGACAGTATTTAACATCACGTCAGATCCGTGAACGTCTTGAACGAGAACTGGAAACTAACATTGGATTAGAAGTTGAGTTTCCAGACAATGCAGATATGTTTCAGATTAGCGGCCGTGGAGAAATGCACTTGTCTGTTTTAATCGAAACTATGCGTCGTGAAGGATATGAGCTTCAGGTATCACAGCCGCAAGCGATTATTCGTGAAGAGAACGGAGAAATGGTTGAGCCGTATGAGGCAGCCACGATTGATGTGCCTGATGAGTGTTCTGGGACCGTGATTGAACAGTTGGAGAAACGAAAAGGTGAGATGCAGAACATGAATAGTAAGATGGGTTCAACTCGTTTGGAATATCTGATCCCAACCCGCGGGCTGCTTGGTTATCGAACAAAGTTTACAATGGTTACAAAAGGTGAAGGAACATTGTCACATGTTTTTTCTCACTATGGACCACATAAGGGAAAGATTGAACGACGTCAGACAGGGTCGTTGATTTCTGGTGAGACTGGAAAGACCTTGGCTTTTTCTTTGAACAACTTACAGCAACGTGGTGAATTGTTTGTTGGTCCAGCTGAAGATGTTTATGAAGGGCAGGTGATTGGGATTAGTAATAAGGGAACAATGACAGTTAATCCGATCAAAGGGAAACATCTGACTAACATGCGATCTAGTGGTGCTGATGATGCGATTAATCTGGTTCCACCTTTAGACATGAATCTTGAGCGTGCCTTGGAGTATATAGAAGAGGACGAGTACGTTGAGGCTACGCCAAAAAACATTCGCATCCGCAAGAAATGGTTAACTGACATCGAGCGCAAGCGAAATGGGGTAAAGAAAAGTTAGATCTGAAAAAGACACCTGTAAGGGTGTTTTTTGAAATACAACAAGTGACGTCGGCCAGTGTGTCAAGAACCAGATTCCGGCCAGGATAGTCATAATTCCGTGAAAATATTTTATGTGGTAACATGTGATTACTTAAAAAGTAATTAGTGTATCTATGACAGAAGGAAGAGGGGTGGAGCAGCAGGCAGCTGCGGCCGAGAGCAGGCCTAAAATTAGCATGGAGGCAGAGGAGCGGGTTCTGGCCATTCAGGAGCATGAAGCCGCCACTAATGAAGATTCTTCGATTTATGAAGAAATGGAGGATAGGATTCTGTCGTTTGAAGAAGGGGATGACCAGGCCTCTGAGGAGGAAATCAAAGAGCTTTGGTTTGATTTTGAGACTATGTTTTTGTTGGGCTTGGGAGATTTGGGTACAGCCGGAACAAGGCGCATTACTAAAGGTGAAGCATTTAAGCAAATTTTGGAAAGCAGCCCTGATGCTTCTCAGAAAGCAATGTGCATGATTGAAAACACTTTTGATTATCGATATCCAAAAGATGAGGATAACCCTTTGGCTGAAGGTCTTGAAGATAAGCCGCTTTGGCCTGGTGAAGACTATGCGGCCACACAGGTTTCAGAAGCGCGTGGGACCAGGTTAATGACTGAGGTGGTTCACAAGAACATGGTTAAACACCTGGGTCTTGAAGAAGGGTCACCAGTGGCCGATCAGGTTAATCAAGAGGTTCTTGCTGTTTACGAACACTTTGCCAAAAAGCTGGTTGAGTCAGACAGTAAGCCGGGTTTCCTGGGTGGTCGAGCTGTATCGCAGGAGTTAACAATTTTGCTCAATCATTTACAGGAACTTGGTTCAACTAAAACAGAACTAATGGAAGGCCTGGAGGAGCACAAGGCTCAGCACGAGGGTAATGTTGAGATTTGGAAGCGGCTTCACCCAAGAAAAGATGTTAGGGATCCATTGGATTTATTCTATCCTCAAAGTCGTGGAGCTTGGACAAATTAATATAATGAGAAAGTAAACACTATGAGCGGATATCATGTAGAGCTTGAGCAAAGCACGCTCGAGAACGATAGTTTTCGAAAAGTTCTGTTTACAGGACCAAAATCACAGTTAGTTTTAATGTCGCTTCTTCCTGGTGAGGAGATCGGGATGGAAGTGCATGATGATCATGATCAGTTTATTCGTGTTGAGGCCGGAGTAGGCAAGGCCTCGATTGATGGCGAGGAGTTTGATCTTAAGGATGGGTCAGCAATCGTTATTCCAGCCGGAGCCGAGCATAACGTTTGGAACACTTCTGAGTCAGACAAGATGAAACTGTATACCATCTACGCACCACCAGAACATGCGGATGGAACCGTGCATGCGACCAAGGCTGAGGCCGATGAAGCTGAACACTAATATGAAAAAGTGGATTATTGTAATTGCGATTATTATTGCACTCCCGATCGTTGTCTTGGTTGGCTGGAACTGGGCTGTTGAATATTTTGATTTGCCTCCTAGCCGAATGGGTGAGATGCCGACCGTGGTAGATTCTCCTGACTTTCGGGTATATAGTCAAAACAATCCGAACCAGAGCACGCTTTTGCTATATACACGACGCGATGTTAGTTTTGCACCTGGTGAAGGGTATTGTTTGAAAACGGATCAGTCAGTTCTGTTCTTAGGTGATTACAGTTTTCAAATTGAGCTGCCGGATGGGGCGGTGCTAGAGACTGATTTTGCAGAAGATATTTGTTTTGATGGGTATGCGGATCCGGGCACATACGAATACACGATTTCATATGAAGGCGTGCCCCCTGGTGAGTCGTTCACTCAAAGCGGGAGTCAGATATTTAGGGCAGTTGTAGAATAAAAAATCCCTGCGTAGGGCAGGGACGAGATTACACCAGGCCGAGCAGGCGAGCTAGTTTGGTGTATTTTTGTTCGGTGGAAGCAGGGAACTGGTTCACTGGGAAGTGCTGGCGGACGATGAGCATGAAGGCCTCGAGTGCTTCAGGTGAGCCTGAAAGTAGTTCAAACTCGAGTTCACGCATGAGAACGCGTTCGTCCGTTTCATCGCGCACCTCATCGAGCGATGCTTCGATATGGGCACCCTCGAAACCAAAGTGCGTCTTGTCGTAACGCATCCTGACCCTGAGTGCCTCGATAATTTCGCGGTATCGCCGTATTTCGAGAAGTCTGACCACTTGAGACGGTGTCAGTCGTCTATCATGCCAGCAATTCTTTTCTTGACGTTCTGGTGTGCCCACAGTCCCAATCTTCATATCGTAACGGTGATTGGCTGGGTGTGTGGATCCGAATGTGCTAACTCGACGTACAGTCCAGCCCCGTATGGCAAACCAGAGTGTGGGCAGGTCGTAGTATTGGATACGACGACGCTCCTGAAAGCGGTTGATCCTTTTGGGATCGAATCCAGACAGAACACCTTCGAGCAAAAGATCCATGACCTTTGCATTGGTCACAGGGTCTGGAATTTCCAATTTGCGCTCCAGTTCCATTTCGAATGAACTCATCATCCCTCCGTTGAGATTCGATATTAGCAGTCGCCACCCTTGTTGTCAAGCCTAAACGCTGTTATAATTAGAACGATTAAACACAAAGTATGACTACACTGATTTACATTATTTTGGCCACTTTGGCCGTGAGTTTGATTTCATTGATTGGCGTGTTGGCTATTGCACTTTCGAAAAAGGTGCTTGATAAGGTTTTACTGGTCTTGGTTGCTTTGGCTGGTGGCGGCTTGATGGGTGGCGCTTTTCTACATTTGATCCCAGAGGCAATAGACGAGATCGGCCATGATCATGACCAGATGCTTTTCGTTTTCTTATTTGTCATAGTTGGTTTTGTTTTGTTTTTGTTGATCGAGCAATACCTGCATTGGCACCACCATCATCACATGCACGAACATCCTGATGAGCACGAGAAGTGTTGCAAGAACAAGCCAGTCACATATTTGATTCTGGTGGCCGATGGATTTCATAATTTGATTGATGGTTTGATTATTGCTGCTTCGTTTGTGGTTAGTCCAACAGTTGGAATAATTACGACCATAGCTGTGGCTTTACACGAGATTCCACAGGAGATTGGTGATTTTGGGGTCTTGGTTTACGGAGGTTTCAAGCGAGCTAAAGCATTATTGTTTAATTTTATTTCTGCTGCCATTGCTATTGTTGGTGGAGTGTTTGGATTCTTTTTGGCCGAGTATACTGAGGGGTTAATGGTATATTTGTTGCCGATTGCAGCTGGTGGATTTATTTACATCGCTGCATCTGATCTGGTGCCAGAGATCAAGCGCGGAGATCGTGGTAAGCGCATGGCTTTGAATTTTGTTGTTTTCTTGATCGGGATTAGTTTAATGTTATTGATGAAGCTCTTGCCGTTTGGCGAGCACTAGAATGAAAAAAGCGCACGAACGTGTCGTACGCCAGGCATATCGCTCACGAGCGATGTGCTAGAGCTAGGGCAGGAGGCCCAAGCCGCTGTACGTGCCGATGAGCCAGTCGTACTCTTCGGCGCAGAGGAAGAAGTTGATCAGAGCCTGAAGCCGGGCTCTTTTTTCGTCTTCTTTGCCCAGCTCGGCCAGCTTTGCTTCGGCTGCGGCCAGGATCTCGTTTCGCCGTCGCCGGATGATCTCCCAGGCTGCCCGGTTGAACAGAGTGTGCTGGGAGTGGATCCAGC
>CAZDDW010000019.1:0-4765 GCA_964504365.1 uncultured Gammaproteobacteria bacterium
GAAGTTTGTGTGGATATAAAGATACCCCGGGTGTTAACCCGGGGAGTTTCATTTCCAGAGAACATGTTGAAAGGTTGTTACATTTCAAAAGTTACCGCAGTTCCATTGCCAACATCAGTAAATGTATAGCGTCCAGCATCGTCCAGCACCTCAGCTGTTAATTGAAATGTTTTGAAGTTGACAACAATTTCTCCAACCGGCGTGTTTGCCCCCTTTTCTTTTGCACTGTTTACGGCATATCTTCCCAACGCTTCAAGTGCTGCCAATCGGTCTGTCTCAGTCTCAGCTTCGGTGTAATTTTGAGTTAATTCAATTTTTGTATCATGGCTTTGTTCAAGTTCTTCGGCTAATCTTGCATATTCTGAACTTCTTTCAAAATTTAATCCTGATGACGATCTGCTCAATCGTTCTCTTGCTGAGCTACGTGTCTCTTCGTGTGAACGATTACGTCCTCCAGTAGCAGTTGCTCCGACGGCTTCGAAAGATGCATCAATAGCTTTACGTTGATCAAGTTCAGACAAATCACTATTCAGAATATCATCAATGATTAATTTTAATGCATCATATGTTTTTTCATCAAGCGTGCTTTTCTGGGCTTCTAATCTGGCTTCGGTTAGGATTTGCAATGCACTTTCTGTTTCTTCGGTGGTATCTTGATCAGTGCTTTCACCAACCTCAGCCTTAGCTGGAAGTGCAAAAGAAAGCATAATTGATGCACCGAGTGTTAGGCGGACTAGTTTTTGATAAAAAGCAGAGTTTCGTATATCTGTTAAAAAACCGCCACTAGCTTCTCTTTTTAAAGCGGCTTGAGCAGCCCGGGCTTCTTCGAATAAATTATCACCAGTTTGTTGGCCGGCTGTGTTGCTTATTAGATCTACACCAGCTGCCAGTTCATCAGCAGGTGCCTCTCTGGCAAATTCAGCTCCACGGAGTACCTCTATATTTATTCCAGAAACTATTTCTGGTGCACCCCCTGCTTCAGGAGGGGCATGTCCAAGTTGTTCACTCATAAAATTTTTAAGCATATATTAATAGTGATATGTTTTACCATGCTTTATTGTTGATGCTCGATAAATTTGTTCGAGCAAGAAGACCCGGGCCTCGTCATGAGGCAGGGTCATTTTTGATAGGGCCAGGGTTTGATTGGCTGATTTGATTAGATCTTCATCGAGTCCAAGCGGGCCACCTATTACAAAAACAATTTCGCGTTGGCCGTTTTCTGACAGGTGAATAAGTTCGTCTGAGAAATTCTGAGAAGTGAGCTCGCGACCGTGTTCGTCGCAGGCGATTATCACAGCGTCATCTGGAATCACTTTACGAATTCGCTCAGCTTCGATCTGGCTGACTCGATCGCGATCTGACACGTTTTGAAATTTTTCCTCAGCAACTTCAACTACTTCGATCTTGGCATATGGCTGAAGTCGTTTTAGATATTCCTGAGCCAACTCCTTCCACGGTCCGGCCTTTTGTTTTGAGACTACAATGATTTTTATTTTCATCATACGTTCTCAGGATACCTGGATTTACAGTTTCTGCAAAGCCTGTTCAAGCTCTTTTTTTGTTTTGACTAGAATACATTTCAGACCAGCGCGTCTTGCACCACCAAGATCATGTATTTCTGAATCACCAATAACACAAAAGACATCAGTGCATTGTTTGATTGTTGAAAAGGGGATTCCAGTTTTTTTCTCTGCCGGGATGTCATCAGCACAGATGATTAGGTTTTGATCAAACAAATCAGTCCAAGCCATCTGGTCCAGGGTATAAAGAGCTTCTTGTCGACAGCTGCCAGTGACTAATGCAAAAGAATATCGCTTTCGAAGCGATTCTAATTGTTGACGAGAGGTTCGGGGTCGAACCTCGGGTTCTTTGGTTGTGGTTGATGGAATTAGGTCGACCAAAGTACCGTCAAGGTCAAAGATAATGGTTTTCATATAATTATAATTTAAGAAAAAAGGGTCGGTAGGACCGACCCCGATGAGTTAACAGTCGAAGATCAGGGGTCCATGAGTAGAGTTGTCGTTGATGATCCGTGTTCCGGCCGGGACGACCTGCAGGTAACCGGTCAGTGGTTCGCTGCCAGCAGCCATGACGATCAGCTGGGTCAACGAGCCGTCATCCAGGCGCGTCGGCCGGATCACTTCTTGGGCTACTGCAGTTTCGGCACGGTAGCACTGGCGGACAAACTTGCCTTTGCCAATCTGGTCGCGATAAAGCACACTAGATCGTGCCCGTGCAACTTCAGGCCCGGCTTTGTCACAGAATTTGAAGACAACGTTTCTGGGCAGCTCGTCCCAGTCAGTCACCTCTTGGCTGTAGTAGAGCGGGATTTCAACCAGAGCACTTTCCCACTGCCAAGAAAAGCGGGCCAGGTTGTATTTGTTGTCCAGGTCTTGACCGAAGGTCGGTCGAACCAGAGGATAGTCTCTGTATCTGTTGAAGCGGCCGTACCAATAGACCTCGGTGTCGGTTCGTTGCAACACTTCGTCGTAAGGCATGGTCCGGCAGCGGTAGCCTTGCAGAGTAAGCTCTTGGCAAGCCAGTTCAAGTTCGGGCCGATAGATTTCGTTGCTGGTGGTCCAGATCTCTGGGAAACTGGCACCGTTAAGTTCAACTGGGCGGCCAGCTGCACGGGCCAAGTTTAGGGCAATACCCCAACCATCAACAAAGTGAGCGTTGATTTCAATGATCTGTAGTTGCCCCTGATTCATGAAGGCGTCGACTCGCAAGTAAACACCTTTCTCGGGATAACCCGAGAAACGCAGGAACTCGTGCAAGAATCGACGCAGCTCGGATCTGTGTTCTTCAGGAACCAGGACACCCAGGTCAGTTGTTCGGTGCAGATATCTGCCGTAGATGTTTGGGGCAACCAGCTCGCTCTTGAGCGGGAAACGATTCAGTTGGATCATCTTCTTTCTCCCTTGGGACGTTCCACGTCCTTTTGTTGTGATGAGCAAAATCAAAAACCCTCCTCGACTGAGAAGGGTTCTTCTTGCAAGATGTTAAACAATATCAAGCAGAGCTCTTCTCAGGCGGGGAAGGGTTGCCATGATGGTCTACACGATTGATGATTGTTTTATATCCACTCATACCTTGATTTAGCCATTTGGAAATTCGGGCAATAGTCCGCGAGCTCAGGCCGGTTTGTTTTTGAATCTGAGTGTAGGGTACTCGATCATGAAGTAGGCGAGCTGCTTGCCAACGTTTGGAAAACTCGATAATTTCTTCAGCGGTTAGTAAATCACGGAAAAAGTTTTCCGCTTCCTTTTCTGTTTCTAGGCTTAAAATTGCTTGAAATAGTGCCTTTGATTGTGTTGTTTTCCAGTTCATAAACGAAGGATATCATGCAGCCGTACTTTAGTCAAGTAAAGTATCACTTTGGGGCCTGCCCTTGACAGAAAGCAAAATGGTTGCTAGGGTGAAATCTAGTTCTTCAATTCAAACCCACTGTTAGGAGCAGCAAGGAGGAGGTGTGGGATCACCAGACGAGGCTTTGTCACTGCACATAGATCAACTATTGGAACAGATAGAGGGTCTTGAGGCAGAGGTTACTGCCAAAGACCAACAGATCGAAACACTCGAAACACTTTCCAGAACCTGTCCAATCACTGACATGCGCAACGTGCGCAGCTTCGAGGAAGAGCTGCAACGACAGCTTGGCCTGATCGCTCGTGGTGATCGTTCCTCTGGTGAATTCCTGGCCCGCGTCTCCGGTAGTCTCGATGGCGAGACGGTCAGCGAGCTTGGAGATCATCTGGGGAGACAAGGTCAGCTCAGTTTGATATACGCTGATCTGGTTGGTTTCAAAGCACCCAACGACAAGTACGGTTGGGAGTTTGGGAACCAGCTATTGATCGCAGTTGGCCGGTTGTTGGAAGGCTGCTGTCGCGACACTGACCTGGCTTACCGCATTGGCGGTGACGAGTTCGCTCTAATCCTGATCGATTGTGGCGAAGGAGATGCCTGGGAAGTGGTCAATCGGATCACGGAGGCAGCCGCAGAATTCAGTATGCCCACGCCCACATCTGACGGTGGAACGATTGGTATCGAGTTCTACATCGGCCTGGCTGCCTACGAGGATGGTATGTCCATGCAAGATTTGCGAGAAGCCGCTGACGCTCAGATGGGTGCGGCTAAGAAGAAGCGTGAGCAGACCCACGGACCTTCTCGATAACTTCATCAACCCGCAATTTGCGGGTCTTTTTTATGGGGAACAACTATGGATATCTGCCTCTTGACAAGGTTTCTTAGTTAAGTTAAAATGCGGTCAGTTTGTGGAAAACCTTTAAACGTTTTGACCTTTTTGTCCCAAGAATAAGCTTGACTTTAGCACAAAAAAGTGCTATACTGAGGGATGGAGAAAGGTGAAAGCTATGGAGAAAAACATGCTTATGACAAAATTAACCCCAAGCCCATAAAAAAGCGATCCTCAGACCGTACAATTTAGA
Source organism: uncultured Gammaproteobacteria bacterium (assembly GCA_964504365.1). Classification (GTDB taxonomy): domain Bacteria; phylum Patescibacteriota; class Patescibacteriia; order UBA9934; family CAZDDW01; genus CAZDDW01. The sequence goes on from CAZDDW010000019.1 coordinate 4,449, forward strand.
TTATGTGCGTAGGACCGCTAGCAGGCGGTTTTTGTGTTCTCTAAATAGCTTGTGACTCGATGCGTTAGTTCAAAGATTGAACCAACACACCGGCTCAGAAGGAACCGGAAGATCGTTACAACTGAAATAACATTAGGTAGAAGTGTCTAAGAGTAAAAAAATATTGTTCCACTAACAAGAAGCGTTCTTGTTAAGTGGTTGTAGATCACTCAAGGGCATATGGTGGATGGCTGGACAGAAAACGCCGATGAAGGACGTAGCAGTCTGCGATAAGCTTCGGGGAGGTGACAAGCAACCTTTGATCCGGAGATTTCCGA